>DASSVO010000001.1:0-6162 GCA_035706005.1 Gaiellaceae bacterium
AAGGCCTTGACGAGCGTGCTGAAGGCGAGCGCTATCACCAGGCCGACGGCGACGACGACGAGGTCGCCTTGCATGAGGAAGTTCTTGAAGCCGCGCAACGCGGACATGGCCGCTCCTTTCCTAGAGGCGGTAGAGCCGCCGTGCATTCTCCCGCAGGATCCGCCGCGCGGCTTCCTCGACGTCACGCTCCGGCAGAAGCTCCGGCAGCACCTCGCCGAGCGCGCGTCGCCACCAGCGGGCCGCGAGGTAGTACAGCTCGGGTGTCCGCGCCGCGTCCGAGGCGTAGAGGAGCTTCGACACGGGCGCGAGCTCGAGCGCCTCGCGGATGGCCTGCGCCGGCTGAGAGACGTGCGGGATCGTCAGGGAGAGGTCGAACCAGACGTTGCCGTAGACGTGGGCGAGCCACCCCGCCTCGCGGACGTACGGGTAGCAGTGGAGGAGCACGAACGGGGTCTCGCGGAAGCGCTCGACGAGCGGCTTCAGATACGACGGATCGGAGCGCCAGAGATGCAGGTCGGAGTCGCCGAAGCCGCAGTGCACCTGTACCGGCAGCGGATCGCCGCCCGCCTCGTTCGCCTCGAGCGCGGCGACGACCTGCTCCCCCACGCGGTCGAGACCGCCGCGGTAGGCGGCGATCGTCTTCAGGGCGACGAAGCCCTGTTCGCGTGCGTTTCCGACGTCCTCGAGTGGATGGGTCTCGACCCGCAGCACAGGACGCGCCGGAATGCCGACCCAGTCGGCGAGCTCGTCCCAGGACGTCCCGACGTCGGTCGGCGGGAAGCCGTCGTCGAGGAGGAGGTGCTCCGTGTTCGTCTCCGCGAGCAGCCGGCGCGCGTACTCACGAGGCTCGGTCGCGAGCCGGTACGCGAGGACGGCCTCCTCGGCAGGCTCGACACCGAACAGCTCCGCAAGTTCCCGGATCCCTCGGCGGTACGTGACGCCGGTGGCGACGTGGGGCCACTGCCGCGGATCCGGGCTCTCGCTGAAGAGGCCCCGAAACTCGTCGAGCGACGGCTGCGCCCGCAGGATCCCGTGCGCGTGGTGGTCGACGAGAGGGATCTCGCTCAGTACTTCTCGAAGTGGCCCTGCTGCTCGAATGCGGCGTCTCCCAGGGAGTAGGCCGCCCACTCCGAGCGGCGGACGGCGAGATACGAGCCTGCCAGCACCGAGCCGAGCGCGTTGCCGAGCAGCTCGTCGGCGGCGAGCGCATCGAGCGCCTCCTCCTGCGTCGCGGGCAGGCGCGGGGGCCGCTCGGCCTCGGGCAGCGTCGCCGGGTCGACCGGAAGCGGCGGCGGCGGAGCCAGGCCGCGCTCGATGCCGTCGAGGCCCGCCGCGACGAGGCCACCGAGCGCGAGGTACGGATTGCACGTCGCATCGCATGCCTTCAGCTCGGCATTCGTGGACGACTCCTCCGCGCCGCGGAACGTCGACGCCACCCGCACCGGCGCCTCACGGTTGTCGAACCCCCAGCACACGTAGGCGCCGGCCCAGTACTGCGGAACGATGCGGTGGTACGAGTTGAAGCTCGGCGCCGTCAGTCCGCACAGTCCCGGCAGGTGCTCGAGGACGCCGGCGATGAACGATCGCGCGGTGTCCGAGAGGCCGTCGTCCCGAGCGCCGTCGTAGAACGCGTTGCGGTTGCCGTCCCAGAGCGAGAAGTGCACGTGACCGCCGTTGCCCGCGTTCTCGGGCCACGGCTTCGGCGCGAGCGACGCAACGAGACCGCGACGCGACGCGACCCCGCGGATCGTCTCGCGTACGAGCAGCTGCTCGTCGGCGGCCTGCACTGCGGGCGCGTGTCCGGTCGAGATCTCCTGCTGCCCGTGGCCCAGCTCGGCGTAGTACTGCTCGAGCGGGATGTCCTGCGCCTCCAGCGCGGCGACCAGCTCGTCGACGTAGTCCTGCGACGCCGTCATCCCGATCGTCGAGAAGCAGAGCGCCGAGTCGACCGGGACGTACGCGTCGTCGACCCTCGTCGCGAGCGAGAACTCGTTCTCGAACGAGGCGCGTAGCACCAGCCCGCGCTCGGCGAGCCGTTCGGTCATCCGCACGAGAAACGACCGCTGGTCGACCGCGGCGGGTGTCCCGTCCGTGCTCATGTGCGAGGTGACCACCGCGCCCGTGTTCGGCGCGTACGGCAGGACGCGGAACGTGTCGAGGTCGGGGACGAGCCTGACCTCGCCGACGGGCCCCATCCCCTCGACGGGCTGCAGCTGGTCGAGCGAGCTCATTGCCTGCATCGCGACCGTCAGACCGATCCCGGCGCGAAGCCGGCCCTCGAGCCCGTGCCGCGACGAGGCCTTGGCCCGCACCGTGCCGTCGTTGCCGCACCAGAGGAAGCGGACGAGGCGGAGCCCCGCCTCGTCCACTCTCTGTACGACCTCGTCGACGCCCACTACGCCGTCGGCGCGGCCTGTGGAGGCATGTGCTCGCGCCGCCGCATGATCTCGCTGATGCCGTAGATCACGACGGCCGCGGCGAGGGACACGCCGCACAGCACCGCGAGCCAGATCCGCCAGTGCTGGATCGTGAACAGCGACGTCCACGGCGAGCGGAACACGGTGTACGCGCCGAAGGCCGACGCGAGCACCCCCACGACTCCGCACGCGTACAGGAGATACGGATGCGCGGCCCGCACCTCGTCGAACTTCGCGGGGAAGGCCCGCTTGACGAGGAAGATGTCGGCGAACAGCAGCACCATCGACACGCACCAGATCACGGTCACGGCCGCCTGGAACAGCCAGTACGCCTTCTGCGTGTTGTTGCCGCCGACCCACGGGTTGAAGATGGCGACGACGAACAGGGACGAGAGGACGGTCTGGGTGAGGATCGCGTAGACCGGCACCTTCCGGTGGTTCACCGTCCCGAGCGCCGGCGGCATCCGCTGCTCGAGCCCCGAGACGAAGAGCAGGCGCGAGAACGAGTAGTTGTAGACGACGGTGTTCGAGACGAAGAACCAGATCAGGACGAGGCCGATCACGATCGCGAAGGCGTGCGAGCCCCAGAAGCCCGTCTGGACGGCCGCGAGGATGTCGGTCGTGTTGCCGACGCTCTTCGCGGCGGGCAGCGCGAGCATCGTCCCGAGCGTCGCCCAGAGGTACGCGACCATGACGACGATCGAGCCCCAGAAGAGGTACCGCTTGATCGACCGCATGTGCACGATCTCGACGCCGAGGTTCAGCGGCACCTCGATCCCGAGCAGGGCGAGGATGACGAAGCCGAACCACGTCCACTGGCCCGCGTGGATGCTCCAGTTCGACGCCGTGCCCCAGCCGCCGGTCGCCGAGTGCCCGTCGCCGATCAGCCAGAGGATGCCGGCGAGGCCGATCACGAAGATCCCGACGCCGTAGAAGACGACCGCCCAGTTCGCGTAGGACTGGGTCATGCGCAGCCGGAGCATCGACATCGCGGCCGAGAACCAGAGCACGGCCAGGATCACGAGCCCCTGCTGCCACGCCTTCGGCAGCCCGCCCGTGTCCACGAATTGCCAGATCGTCACGACCGCGTCGCCGGTCGCGACCATCACGAGGATCCCGGGCCACCAGGCGCAGAAGCCGGCGAAGAAGCCCCAGAAGGGACCGAGCGCCTTCTGCGTCCACACGTAGAGCGACCCTTCCTGCGGGAACATCTGCCCGAGCTGGGCCGTGACGAGCGCGCCCGGGATGAGGAAGAGGAGGAAACCGACGATCCAGTAGGTGAACGCCGCCTGATGCGCCTGCTGGATCGCCGAGGCGTTCACGATGAAGAGGACGATCGCCACGAAGATGACCGTCATGTCGAAGGAGTTGAGGACCCGCGGCAGCATGCCCGGAGCGAGTCGCTCCGAGACCATCGTCCGGTCATCAGCCTGGGCAGACATACCGAACCCCCTATCCGCTTGAGGTGATCGAGCGACCATACGGCTCCGCGCCGCGTGCGCGCAAGAGCCGCAGCCGGTACGAGGTCTATGCCTGCGCCTGCTCGAACAGCGCTTCCCAGCGCTCGAGGAGCGCGGTGAGCGCGTCACGGCTTCGCTTGTGCGCGGCGAGGACGTCGACGTCGGTCCAGTCCTCGGCGAGCTTCTTCTCGAGCTCGGCCACCTCCGCCTCGCGCACGGCGATCTCCGCCTCGATGCGATCGAGCTCGGACGGGCGCCGAGCCCTGGGCTTCGGCTTCGGAGCCGAGGGCTTCGGCGCGGGCTTCGCGCGTTCCACCGGCGGCTCGGGCTTCGCCCGCGCCTCGCGCTCCTCCCGTCGCCGCAGCAGCTCGGCCCAGCCGCCGTCGTAGGCGTGCAGCTCGCCATCCTCGATCGCCAGCGTCCGCTCGGCGATCGCGTCGAGCAGCGCGCGGTCGTGCGAGACGAGCAGCACCGTCCCCGGGAACGCGTCGAGCGCCGCTTCGAGCGCCTCGCGGCTCTCGAGGTCGAGGTGGTTCGTCGGCTCGTCGAGCACGAGGAAGTTCGCGCCGGACGCGACCGTCACCGCGAGCGCGAGCCGGCGCCGCTCCCCGCCCGAGAGGACGGTGACCTGCTTCTCGTGTGCATCCCAGCCGGAGAAGAGGAAGCGGCCCAGCAGGTTCTGCGCGTCGGGTCGCGAGAGGCCGGTCATCGCCTGCACGCACTGGAGGACCGAGCCGCGGGTGTCGAGCTCCATCTCCTGCTGCGAGAAGTACCCGATCTCGACGCCGTGCCCGATGCGACCGCCTTCGCCACGGACCAACCGCTCCAGCAGCGTCGTCTTCCCGGACCCGTTCGGCCCGACGAGCGCGACGTGCTCGCCGCGCTCGAGCGCAAAGCTCGCGTCGTGGAGCAGCATGCGGTCGCCGATCGCGACCTCGAGCCGGTCCGCCTCCACGACCGTCCTGCCACTCCGCGCAGGCTTGAGGAACTCGAAGCCGAGGCCGCGCATGCGACGCGACAGCAGAGAGACCTCGTCGGCGGCGGCGGCACGCTCCTGCTGGAGCCGTCCGATCTGGGTCAGCTTCGCCTGCGCCTGCTTCGCCTTGGTCTTCTTGTACCGGAACCGCTCCACGAACCGCTCGAGCCGGGCGATGTCGCCTTGGACCCGCTCGACCTCCTTCTGTGCATGCAGCGCTCTCGCCGCCTTCTCGCGCCGCCACGCGTGCCAGGGACCCGGGAAGAACGTCGAGCGACCCGCCTCGAGCTCCATCGTCGCGGTCGTGACCGCCTCGAGGAACCAGCGGTCGTGAGCGACGAGGATCACCGCGGCGTCGAGCGATGCCAGCTCGCGCTCGAGCCATTCGAGGTTCGCCACGTCGAGGTGGTTCGTCGGCTCGTCGAGCAGGAGCAGGTCCGGGTCGCCGCCGAGCGCGCGCGCCAGCGAGGCGCGCGTCAGCTCTCCGCCGGAGAACGTCCGCAGCGGGCGGTCGAGGTCGTCTTCCGCGAAGCCGAGCCCGCGCACGACCGACGTCGCGCGGTCGCGCCACGCATAGCCGCCCGCGTGCTCGAGCCGCGCCTGCGCCTCGGCGTAGCGGTTCAGGGTCGCCTGCGCGTGGTCGCCTTTCGCCATCGCGTCCTCTAGCCGCCGCAGCTCGTCCTCCAGCGCAACGAGATCGCGCGCGCCCGCGAGGACGTACTCGCGCAGCGACAGCTCCTGCTCGAGCGGCGGACGCTGGTCGTGCAGCGCCACCCGCGTCCCCTTGGCGAAGGCGAGCTCGCCGCCGTGCTTCTCGGTCTCACCGGCGAGGATCCGGAGCAGCGTCGTCTTGCCCGCGCCGTTCGGCCCGGAGAGCGCGACGCGGTCACGCCGCTCGACGGAGAAGGAGACGCCGTCGAAGAGGACCGAGCCGGCGAGCTCCTTGCGGAGATTGGAGGCAATCACGACTGCCATCGGGAAGCCACTGTAGATTCGCGCCGTGGCCGTGGCTACGAGCTGGCGCGTCAGCGGTACGTATTTCGAGGCGTGCAACTGCGAGCCGATCTGCCCCTGTCGCCGGGTCGACGGGATCGCGGGCGGACGCTCGACCCACGGCATCTGCAAGGGCGTCCTCTCGTGGCGGATCGCGGAAGGGCACGCCGCCGGAACGGACCTGGCCGGGCTCACGGTCGCGCTCGCCCTGCGCTACTACGACGACGAACCGAGCTCTCCCTGGGACTGGATCCTCTACCTCGACGAACGCGGGAGCGAGGAGCAGCTGGACGCACTCGAGGCGATCTTCACCGGA
>DASSVO010000002.1:0-53932 GCA_035706005.1 Gaiellaceae bacterium
GAGCGATGAGTCCGCGCGCTCGGCGCGGTCTCAGCTGCGAACCCGCGAGCGAAAGGACGAAACCGTGCAGAAGATCACGACCTGGCTGTGGTTCGACACCGAGGCCGAGGCGGCCGCGGAGTTCTACACGTCCATCTTCCCGGACGCGCGCATCACCGACGTCGCGTACTACGGCGAGGCCGGCCCGCGGGCGGCGGGCACCGTCATGACCGTCTCCTTCGAGCTGTTCGGCCGCGAGTTCGTCGGCCTCAACGGCGGCTCGGACTACAAGATCGAGGGCCCCGGCATCTCCTTCATGGTCGACTGCGAGTCGCAGGAAGAGGTCGACCGCTACTGGGACCGGCTCGCGGACGGCGGGCAGGAGATCGCCTGCGGCTGGGTCACGGACCGGTACGGCCTCGCCTGGCAGATCGTGCCGAGGCGGTTGCGCGAGCTGCTGGCCGATCCAGACGCCGGCAGGGCCGAGCGTGCGATGGCGGCGATGCTGAAGATGACGAAGATCGAGGTAGAGGAGCTCGAGCGCGCCGCTGCCGCCTAGTATGTCCGTCGTGGCGACCGCCCAGCCAGCCGTCGCGGGGGAGCTCGAGCAGTACCGGCGCGACCTGACCGGCTACTGCTACCGGATGCTCGGCTCGGCCTTCGACGCCGAGGATGCGGTGCAGGAGACGATGCTGCGCGCGTGGCGGTCGCTCGACCGGTTCGAGGGCCGTTCCGCGCTCAAGTCGTGGCTGTACCGGATCGCGACGAACGTCTGCTTCGACGCGCTCGCGGGCCGCGAGCGGCGGGCACGGCCGATGGATCTCGGGCCGGCGCAGGAACCGCTCTTCGAGAATCTCGCGGAGCTGCCCGAGGTGACGTGGATCACGCCGCTGCCGACGCCGGACGAGCTCGCCGAGCAGCGCGAGACGCTGCGGCTCGCGTTCGTCGCCGCGCTCCAGCACCTGCCGCCGAAGCAGCGCGCGGCGCTCATCCTCTGCGAGGTGCTGAAGTGGCAGGCGACCGAGGCGGCCGAGCTGCTCGAGACGAGCGTCGCCTCGATCAACAGTGCGCTGCAGCGCGCCCGCGCGACGCTCGCGACGGCGAACATCGCAGCTCCGGCCGCGCTCGACGACGAAACACGCGCGTTGCTCGAGCGCTACGTCTCGGCCTTCGAGGAGTACGACATCGACCGGCTCACCGACCTTCTGCACGAGGACGCGATCCAGTCCATGCCGCCGTACAGCCTCTGGCTGCAGGGGCGTGACGACATCTTCAGCTGGTGGCTCGGGGCGGGGATCGGGTGCAAGGGCTCGAAGCTCGTGCCGGTCGGCCTCGTCAACGGGATGCCGGCCTGGGGCCAGTACAAGCCCGCCCCGGAAGGCGGCTACGACCCGTGGGCGGTCATCGTCCCCGAGGTCTCAGACGGCCGGATCGTCGAGCTGACCTTCTTCCTCGACGTGCAGCGGCTCTTCCCGCTGTTCGGCCTCCCGTCTGCTCTTCCGTCCGGGTGACGGCGGCTCGGCCGCCGTCACTTCCAGCCCCAGCCCGACCACCTCGACTAGGCCGCAGAGGTCGAGCAGCTCCCAGAGCTCGCGAGGCGCGCGGACGAGACGCGCCCCCGTCCGAAGCCGGAGGCGCGCCAGGAAGTCGACCGTCCGCAGATCGACTGTCGTGATCAGCTCGACGGCTGGACGACGATGAGCGAGTTGCCGTCCGGGTCGCGGAGCCAGAACATCGGCGGCACCGGCCCGCCGTAGCGGCTGACCTCCTCGTCGACGTCCGCGCCGGCCTCCTTCAACGCGGCGTGCGCGGCGTCCACGTCGCTCGTGTCGAGGCAGATCCCCGTCTCGCTGCCGCCGGCCTCCTTGCCTTGCGGCGGCGGGGCCAAGGCGATGGTCGTCTCCGCGCCCGGGATCGCGACCTCGACCCAGCGCATGTCCGGGCCCATCGGCTCGTCGACGACCTTCTCGAACCCGAGCGTGCCGACGTAGAAGTCGATCGCCCGGTCCGTGTCGGCGACGCTCAGAGCGACCCGGCCGACCTTGCTGATGTTGAGCTTTGACGTCGTGGGGGACATCTCGAGCCTCCTCGTGTGGGTGTTGCAGCTACGACCGGCGCCCGGGCGGAAACTCATCGCCCGACCGCACTTGACGAGCCCCTGCTCGATATGAGAATGTACGCAGCGTCAAAGCCCGGGAACTGCGCAAGCGGTTCGCGGGCTTTGGCGTTTCCAGGCTAGTTCTGAGCAGCGAGCTTCTGCAGCACCGCGTCGATTCGCAGGAAGCCGCCCTTCGCGCCCTCCTCGACGCCGTACTGCATCGTCGTGTCGCGCTCCTCGGTGGAAGCGAAGCGCATCGTCTGCGTCAGCTTCGTCCGGTCGCCGAGATCCTCGAACTCCAGCGTCTGCAGGTGGTTCTGGAACGTCTGCACGAGCCGCGCGGGCGGCTCGACCTCGCGGAACTCGCCCTCGACGACGCCGTAGCCGGTGTCGAAGCGCCACCGGCCGCCGGGGCGGACGTCCATCTCCTCGACGGTGGTGTTCTCGCCCCACCACTCGGGGATCAGCTCGGGATCCGTCCAGACCGAGAACACGTGCTCGCGGGGCGCGTCGAAGACCCGCTCGACGCGGATCTCGAGCTCGTTCGGCGTGGTGACCGTGGTCTCGTTCATCAGCTCACCGCCTGCTTCACGAGCTTCGCGATCCGCCCCTCGTCGGCCTTGGTCAGGCTCGTGAGCGCATAGACGATCGGCCACATGGCGCCGTCGTCGAGGTTCGCGGCGTCGTTGAAGCCGAACTCCGAGTACCGCGACTTGAACTTGCCCGCGTTCTTGAAGTAGCAGATGACCTTGCCATCCTTGTTCGCGTAGGCGGGCATGCCGTACCAGGTCTTCGGGACGAGCTCGGGCGCGGTCTCTCTGACGAGCGTGTTGATCCGCTCGCCTAGGGCGCGGTCGTCCGGGGACATCTTGGCGAGCGCCTCGCGGATGGCCGTCTCGCCGTCCTCCGTGGCCTTCATCTCCTTGGCCCGCGCGCGCATCGCGGCCTTCTCCTCGGCGCTGAATCCCTGCTTGTCCTTGGTCGGGCTCATCGTTCTCCTTTCGTGCGTTCGACTACCTGGGCGAACCGGTCGAGCCGCTGCACCCAGGTGCTGATGCCCTCGAAGGCGTACGGGGCGAGCATGCACCTGCGGACACGGCCGACCTTCTCCGTCGTGACGAGCTCGGCTTGCTCGAGCAGCCGGATGTGCTTCTTCATCCCGGTCAGCGACATGCCGAAGGGCTCGGCGAGCTCGCTGATCGACGCGCTGCCGGCGCCGAGCCGTTCGAGAACGGCACGGCGAGTCGGGTCCGCGAGGGCTGCAAAGGCGCGATCGACGGCCGTGGAATACTGAACCATTGAGTTCACTGTAGCACGCCCGCCGTGTCTCCGCCGGATCACCCTACTTCGCAATCCGACCGCGGCGACTCTGCGATGAGCAGTGCGTACGCACACCCGGCGGTGGTTCGACCACCGGGCGGCCGGCGGGGCCACCGGCCTCGCCGCACGGAGGGGGTGCACAGCGCACCCCCTGGCGCAGGGCGCCCCCTCCGAACAGCGCACGGCGGTTTGTCCTAGGGTTGACCGCCGATGGCGCGCTATATCCCGGACGAGGTCGAGGCCTACGCCGAGCGCTACACGAGCGTGCGCGACGAGCTCTTCGAGCGCCTCGGCGCCGAGACCCGGGCGACGCAGGAGAACCCCCAGATGATGGTCGGCACGATCGAGGGGGCGTTCCTCTCCTTCCTCGTCACCATGACGCACGCGAAGCGCGTGCTCGAGGTGGGCACGTTCACCGGCTGGTCGTCCATCGCGATGGCCCGCGCCCTACCGCCGGACGGGATCCTCGTCACGTGTGACGTCAACGAGGCGACGACCGCCGTCGCCCGCCGCTATGCGGAGGAGGCCGGGGTCGCCGACCGGATCGACTACCGGCTCGGCCCGGCGGTCGAGACCCTCGCCACGCTCGACGGGCCGTTCGACCTCGCCTTCATCGACGCCGACAAGGGCGGCTACGTCGACTACTACGAGGCGATCCTGCCGAAGCTCGCTCCACAGGGAGTGATCGCCGCCGACAACACGCTCTTCGGCCTCGACTCCGACGGCGAGAACGCACGTCACATCAGCCGCTTCAACGAGCACGTCCTGCGCGACGATCGCGTCGAGGCCGTCCTGCTCCCGTTCCGGGAGGGCGTGACGCTGATCCGTCGACCTCGGTGAAGGTACTCGTCGTCGGAACGGGGGCCGTCGGCGCGGCTGTCGCGGCGGTTGCGCGGCGGCGGGACTTCTTCGAGCGGATGACGTTCGCCGACCTCGATCCCTCGAGGCCGGACGCCGTGGTGGAGCGGGAGGGCGACGACCGGTTCGCCGCGGCGCAGGTGGACGCGAGCGACCGCGAGGCGCTGGTCGGCCTCCTGCGGGAGACGGACGCGGACGTCGTCCTCAACGCCACCGACCCGCGCTTCAACCCGCCTATCTTCGAGGCCGCCTTCGACCAGGGCTGCACGTATCTCGACATGGCGATGACGCTCTCGGGCCCGGGCGTCCTGCTCGGCCAGGAGGAGCTCGAGGCGCACGACCGCTGGCGCGAGCGCGGCCTGCTCGCGCTGGCCGGGATCGGGGTCGAGCCCGGGCTCTCCGACGTCTTCGCCCGCTACGCCGCCGACCGTCTCTTCGACGAGATCGACGAGGTGGCCGTCCGGGACGGCGCCGACCTCGTCGTCGACGGCTACGACTTCGCCCCCACCTTCTCGATCTGGACGACGATCGAGGAGTGCCTGAACCCGCCGCTGATCTGGGAGCGCGAGCGTGGCTTCTACACCACCGAGCCGTTCTCGGAGCCGGAGCTGTTCGAGTTCCCCGAGGGGATCGGCGCAACCGAATGCGTCAACGTGGAGCACGAGGAGGTGGTGCTCGTGCCGCGCGAGATCGACTGCCGCCGCGTCACCTTCAAGTACGGCCTCGGGGCCGAGTTCATCGGCGTCCTCGAGACGCTGCACAAGCTCGGTCTCGATTCCACGGAGCCCGTCTGCGTGCGCGGTGTGGACGTCGCACCGCGAGATGTCGTCGCAGCGGCTCTGCCCGATCCCGCCACGCTCGGCGACCGGATGAGGGGCAAGACCTGCGCCGGCACGCTCGTCACCGGGACGCGGAAGGGCGGCGGCGACGGCGCCGTCTACCTCTACCACGTCGCCGACAACGAGCGGACGATGCGCGAGTACGGGCATCAGGCGGTCGTTCTGCAGACCGCCCTCAACCCGGTGATCGCCCTCGAGCTGCTCGCGGCCGGCACCTGGCAGGGGACGGGCGTCCTCGGCCCCGAGTCGTTCCCCGCCGAGCCGTTCCTCGAGCTCCTGGCCGACTACGGCGAGCCGCACGGCGTCGTCGAGGGCGATCCTCGCCGGGGCTAGACCGCGTCGAGGAAGGCGCGCACCCGCTCCATCAGGACCGCCGCGGCGTCGGGGTCGTACTCCGGAAGCGACGAGTCCGCGAAGAGGTGCTCCTTCCCCGGATAGAGGAAGAGCTCGGCCTCGTCGGTCGAGGCGACGAGCGCCTCTGCTGCCTCGCGGTCTTCCGCGAACTCCGGGTCGTCCTCCTTGGCGTGCACCTGAACCGGGACGCCGTCGGGCCAGGCCGTGCCGAACTCCGAGACGGGGAGGCAGGAGTACATGAACAGCGCGCCGCGGGCGCCGGGCCGGGTCTGTGCGAGCCGTTGCGCGGGGATGACCCCGAACGAGAAGCCGGCGTAGACGGCGCCGGGGCCGACCTGCTCGGCGGCGGCCACGCCGCGCCCGGCCAGCTCGGCGAATCCCTCCTCACGCGCGAAGGCGATGCCGTCGGGGATGGTGTCGAAGTGACGCCCCTCGAACAGGTCGGGGGTATGCACGGTGTGCCCTGCTTCGCGCAGCTCGTCCGCGAAGGCCCGCACTCCGTCGGTCAGTCCCTGGACGTGGTGGAAAAGCACTACCTCGGTCATCTACAGCTCCCTCCGGCCGATTGATCCGTAAAGTTGGAACATACTACAGTGTTAGTCTGTTCGGTGCGTGGCCGACGAGACACCGCCCCCCGACTACGAGCTGGCCGACCGTATCGCGCTGACCTCGCCCTCCCAGGTGAAGGCGCTCAGCCATTCCGCGCGGACGACCATCCTCGGCCTGCTCCACGAGCGGGCGGCGACGGTGAGCGAGCTCGCGGTCGCGCTCGAGCGCCCGAAGAGCACGGTCGCCCATCACGTCAAGGTGCTGACCGAGGCCGGGCTGGTCAAGGTCGTCAGGACCAGGCGGGTGCGGGCGATCGAGGAGCGGTTCTACGGCCGCACGGCACGGATGTTCTACGTCGGCGTCGAGCATGGCCCGGAGGGCGACGAGCTCCCTCGCGACTTCAACGACTTCGAGGTCGCCGCCGCGGAGTCGGTCGCGGCCTTCCGGGACGGGAAGCTGTGGGGCTTCGTCCGGCATGCCCGTATCTCCGAGGCGCAGGCGTCGAGCTTCTGGGAGCGGATGGCGGAGCTCGTCACCGAGTTCGACCGGCTTCCGCGGTCGGGCGCGACGATGTACGGCTTCGCCATCGGCGTCTATCCCACCGACCAGCCCACCCTGCCGGAGGGCGGTGTCGGTCAGCCGGGAAGCGAGTAGGCGACGATCTCGCCGTGCGTCGACGCCTTCGCCGACGTCCGCGCGCCCGTGCCGACGATCAGCATCGTCCTGGTGACGGCCGGGAAGGAGTTGATGCCGGAGGGCGCCTTCGTCCGCCAGAGGACCGCGCCGGTCTTCGTCGAGAAGGCGTAGATCGACCCGTCGGTCGTCGAGGTGAAGACGACGTCGTCGGCGACCGTCGCCGCACCCGAGTCGATTGCTTCGAACGTGTGCCTCCAGCGGACGGCGCCGGTCGAGGCGTCGACGGCGGCGAGGCCGCTGCTGTGGCTCCCGGCGCCGACGAGCCCGGTCGCTGACCCCTTGAAGCAGAGGTCGATCCAGGGCACGAAGAGGACGTGGCGGGCCTCGGCCATCGGGGTCAGGACTCCGCCGAGGGAGCCGGGGCAGTAGAGGACCGGCCTGGCGGGGAGCGGTCCCGACTGGTAGCGGTTGTGCTTGCCGATCGGGAGCGTCCAGAGCCGCTTGCCGTCGGCGGCGCGGAAGGCGATGACGAAACCGGACTTGCCGGCGCCGATCACGGCTTCCGTCGGGCGGCCGTGGACGTCGACCGTGACGAGGATCGGGGAGTCCTGGAAGTCGTGGTCGCGGAGGTCGTGCTTCGTGACCTGCCGGTACCAGAGCAGCTTGCCCGTCGTGCCGTCGAGGGCCACGAGCGAGTCGGTGTAGAGATTCGGTCCGGGCCGGCTGCGCGCGTTCGGGTCACTCGGTGTCAGCGGATAGGGGCCGGGGTTGCCGGTGCCGATGAACACGCGGCCGTGCGAGTCGACGGCGGGCGGGTACCAGAGGCCGCCGCCCCCGTTCAGCTTCGGGTTGCCCCAGAGCTTCGAGCCGCCCTTCACGGTCGAGAAGCTCCACAGCTCCTTGCCCGTGTGCGCGTCGAGCGAATAGACGACGCCGTAGGCGCCACCGTTGTAGAACGACGTCGAGCTCCCCGGGATCGTCGACACGAGCAGCCTGCCGTCGTAGAGCTGCGGCGCCATGTCGATCCCCTCCCTGGCGTTCGACGTCAGCTTCCGGACCCACACCTGCTTGCCGGTGCGCGGCGATAGCGCGAAGACCGAGTCCGCCGTCTCCCCGTAGAGCAGGCCGTAGCCGAGTGCGACCCCATTCGGTCCGCCCGACGGCGTGATCGAGTGGTAGGCGTGCGCCCAGACCAGCTTCCCCGTAGCGGCGCCGAGCGCGAACACCTCCGAGTCGGGATCCTCGAGGTAGACGACCCCACCGGCGACGATCGGGTTCGAGGTGAACGCGCCGTACGCGCCGGAGTAGGGGAGGCGGAACGTCCACCGCTTCTCGAGCCCGGAAACGGTGCGCGCGTCGATTCGCGAGTGGGCATTCCAGCGCGTGTTCGAGAGGCCGTCGTTGTGGGACGGCCACTCGTCGGCGTTCGCGGCCCACTCCCGCGGTGGCGTGCCGGCGGCTCGTCGCAGCCTCCTCGCATGGGTTGCCCCGCAGCCGGCGCACGTCACGAGTGTCGTGGCGACCAGCAGGCTGACCGCTATGGAGCTCCGGACGATGACCCCGAGAGGTTACGGGGCGGTCGGGTGTCGGTCGCGGCCAGGTGGGAAAGCACGTCCGGCATGGCGCGGTTGATCTACAAGCCCTTCGGCCTCATCGTCGGCGTGCTCGGCGGCATCGTCGCGCGCTCGATCTTCAAGCGAGTGTGGAGCGCCGTCGGCCACGAGGAGGAGGCGCCGAAAGCCACGGACGAGCGCAAGGGCTGGGGCGAGGTCATCGCCGCCGCAGCGGCCGAGGGCGCCGTCTTCGGCGGCGTCAAGGCCCTCGTCGACCGCGCCGGCGCGACCGGCTTCGCTCGCCTCACCGGTGCATGGCCGGGCAAGAAGACCGAGAGCTGAACGCGCTCGACGGCGTCTGGGAGGTCCGCCGCACAGGCGGCGCGCTGCCACCGATGCGCGGGATCGTCCGCAAGCGAATCGCGAACGGGCGCGGCACGACCGTCGCCGCCGGTGTCCCGTTCCCCTTCGTCGTCGACGGGCTGTCGCTGCGCTACCCGTTCGGGCTCGTCGACGAGCTCGTCCCGGACGGTGCGGATGCATTCGAGGGCACCGCGAGGCTGTTCGGCCGCAGCGTCGGCACCTTCCGGATGATCCGCGATTTAAGCGATCGGTAACAGCCGCGGGGTTTTCCCGAGCGGTCCGCCGGGCGTATGCTCGTGCGGGGTTCGTGCCGGTATCCAGGGAGGGAAGCGATGACGGACCAGCTGGCAGCCGAGGCGCAGCTCGACACGCAGGAACTCGCAGCACTGACGGAGCGCGTTCGGGGCGCGGTGCTCACTCTGCAGGATCCCGGGTACGACGAGGCTCGTTCGCTCTGGAACGGCCTGATCGACCGGCGCCCCGCGCTGATCGTCCAGTGCAGCGGCGCGGCCGACGTCGTCGACGCGGTGAACTTCGCCCGCGAGCAGGGGCTCACGCTCTCGATCAAGGCCGGAGGGCACAACGTCGCCGGCAACGCCGTCAACGACGGCGGCATCGTGATCGACCTGTCGCAGATGCGAGGCGTCACGGTGGACCCGGCTGCCCTGACCGTCCGCGTGCAGGGCGGCGCCACGTGGGGAGACTGCGACCGGGAGACGCAGCTGTTCGGGCTCGCGGTTCCGGGCGGCGTCGTCTCGACGACCGGTGTCGCGGGACTGACCCTTCACGGCGGAGTCGGGCATCTGCGCCGCAAGCACGGCCTCTCGATCGACAGCCTCCTCTCGGTCGACATCGTCACCGCCGACGGGCAGTTCCGGCGGGCGAGCGCGACGGAGAACGAGGACCTGTTCTGGGCCGTCCGCGGCGCCGGGAGCAACTTCGGAGTCGTCACCTCGTTCGAGTTCCAGGCGCACCCGGTCGGTCCCATGGTGTTCGTCGGGGCGATCTTCTACCCGATCGAAGACGCGCCGCGCATCCTGCCCGCCTGGCGTGACTTCATGGCGGCCGCGCCGGAGGAGCTGAGCTCGCTCGCCATCTGCTGGAGCATCCCGCCTTTCCCGCCGTTCCCGCCCGAGCTCCACGGCACGCCGATCGTCGCCGTCGCCGCGGCGTACTGCGGCCCGGTCGACGAGGGTGAGCGGATCGTGCAGCCTCTGCGCGAGCTCGGGCAGCCGGTCGTCGACGCGAGCGGGCCCTGGCCGTGGCTCGGCCTGCAGAGCGGCTTCGACGCGATCTTCGGGAAGGGCGAGCTCCGCTACTGGAAGTCGCGGGCGCTCGCCGAGCTGTCGGAGGAGGCGATCGGCGAGATCCTCGATTTCGCCGGGCGTCGACCGTCGCCGCTCACCGACATCGTGATCTGGCACCACGGCGGGGCGATGAGCCGCCTCGCAGAGACCGAGACGGCATACGGGGGCCGCGACGCACAGTTCCTCGTCACGGCCGAGGCGAACTGGACGGATCCGGCGCAGAACGACGACGCGATCGCCTGGGCGAGAGCCGTCTGGGACGCGATGGAGCGCTTTTCGACCGGAGGCGTGTATCTCAACTTCCCGGGCTTCGGGGAGGAGAAGGAAGCGCTCGCACGCGCCGGGTACGGCGTCAACTACGAGCGACTCGCCGCGCTCAAGGCGAAGTACGACCCGGCCAACCTGTTCCGGATGAACATCAACATCGCGCCGGCGGGCTGAACGCGGCCGCGCCGCGCCGGTTGGCGTGGCGCACCGCACTCCGGGTCTGGGATAGGGTCTCGCCGTCCAGCACAGCCGAGGGGGTACGTGGCAGAAGTAGTCTTCGACGGGGTCACGAAGGTCTACGCCGACGGCACGAAGGCCGTCGACTCGCTGGCGCTCGACATCGCCGACGGGGAGTTCATGGTGCTGGTCGGCCCGTCGGGCTGCGGCAAGACGACCGCGCTCCGGATGGTCGCCGGCCTGGAGGAGATCTCCGCCGGGGTGGTCCGGATCGGCGAACGCGTCGTCAATCACGTTCCGTCTCGCGACCGCGACATCGCGATGGTCTTCCAGAGCTACGCGCTCTATCCGCACCTCTCGGTCTACGACAACATCGCGTTCGGGCTCCGGGTCAAGAAGATGCCGAAGAACGAGATCGACCGGCGCGTCCGCAGAGCCGCCGAGGTGCTCGGGCTCGATCCGTTCCTGAAGCGGAAGCCGCGGGCGCTCTCGGGCGGTCAGCGCCAGCGCGTCGCCATGGGGCGGGCGATCGTGCGCGAGCCGGCCGCCTTCCTGATGGACGAGCCGCTCTCGAACCTCGACGCGAAGCTGCGCGTGCAGATGCGCGCCGAGGTGAGCCGGCTCCAGCGCGACCTCGGCACGACGACGATCTACGTGACGCACGACCAGGTCGAGGCGATGACGATGGGGGACCGTGTCGCCGTCATGCGAAAAGGGCAGTTACAGCAGGTGGCCGATCCGCAGACGCTCTACGACCGCCCCGTCAACCTCTTCGTCGGCGGCTTCATCGGCTCCCCCGCGATGAACATGATCGAGGCGACGGTGGCCCGGGCGAACGGGGGGCTCACGATGGACGTCGGCCAGCAGCACCTCCAGCTCGGCGAGGAGACGCTCGCGGCCCATCCGGCGCTGCACGGCTACGAGGGACGGAAGGTCATCCTGGGCCTCCGTCCGGAGGATCTCGAGGATGCGTCGCTCGAGCCGGACTCCCCGCCCGACCGCCGGTTGCGGGGCGTCGTGGAGCTGCGCGAGGCGCTCGGCTCCGAGCTGATGGTGCATTTCACGGTCGAGGGGACGCGCGAGGCCCTGACCGAGGACGTCAAGGAGCTCGCACTGGACGCCGGCCACCCGGGCGAGGGGGCGATCGAGAGCAAGGGCTCCGGCGCGCTGCTGGTCGGCCGCTTCGGCGCTCGGGCCTCCGTGGAGGAGGGAAAGCCGGTCGAGGTGGCCGTCGACACGCGGTCACTCCACTTTTTCGACGCCGAGACGAGCGAGGGAATCTACGACGGAGACACGAGCGAGAAAGGAGCTTCAGCGTGAGGGCCACTCTGAGGGGCAAAGGGCGCGCAGTACGGCTGACAGCGATGGCCGCCGTGCTGGTGGCGGTCCTGGCGATCGCCGCCGGGTGCGGCGGTGGCGGATCGAATAAATCGGGCGGCGGAACGACGGGGAACTCGAGTGTCTCCGGCTCGATCAAGTTCTGGGGGATCTGGGCCGCGACGGAGCAGAAGGCGTTCGAGAAGGTCATCGCCGGCTTCAACCAGCAGTACCCGAACGTCCATGTCACCTACCAGTCGAAGGGCAACGACATCCCGACCGTGCTGTCGACCGCGATCGCCGGCGGCAATCCGCCGGACATGGCCGACGTCGCGCAGCCCGGCCTCGTCAAGCAGCTCGTGCAGCAGGGGCATCTGAAGCCGATCACGTACGCGAAGCCGACGATCGGCGACAACTTCTCGCCCGCCTGGGAGAAGCTGGGCGAGGTCAACGGCAAGGACTACGCGCTCCTCTACAAGGCGTCGAACAAATCGACCCTCTGGTACAACGTCAACGTCCTCAAGCAGGCGGGCGTCAAGGCGCCGAAGACCTGGTCGCAGCTCATCAGCGACGCCAAGACGATCAAGGCGTCGGGCACGCCTGCGTACTCGCTCTGTGGGGCGAACGGTTGGACCCTCACGGACATCTTCGAGAACCTCTACCTCCGCAGGTGGGGGCAGACGAAGTACAACCAGCTGAGCGCGCACCAGATCAAGTGGACCGATCCGTCGGTGACCAAGTCGCTGCAGGACATGGCTCAGGTCCTCAGTGACACAGGGAACATCTACGGAGGGACGAGCGGCGCGCTCCAGACCGACTACCCGACCTGCGTGGACTACGCGTTCGCGACCCCGCCGAAGGCGGCGTTCAACTTCCAGGGCGACTTCGTCAGCCTCGAGATCCTGCAGGCGACGAAGGCGAAGCCCCAGAAGGACTTCAACGTCGTCCCGTTCCCAACGATCACGCCGGGACCGAATGCGAAGGCCGTCGAGACGGGCGGCGACCTGATCATCACGTTCCGCGACACGCCGGCGATCGAGGCGTTCATGAAGTACCTCGCCACGCCGAAGGCTGCGGAGATCTGGGCGAAGCTCGGCGGCTTCGGCAGCGGCAACAAGCACCTCCCGGCCAGCGTCTATCCGGACCCGATCACCGCGGCGACAGAGGCGCCGCTCGCGGGCGCCACGTCGGTGGCGTTCGACATGTCGGACAACCAGCCCGCCTCATTCGGTGCGACGACGGGCCAGGGCGAGTGGGGGATCTTCCAGACGTTCCTCCAGCACCCGACCCAGATCTCGAGCATCCAGCAGCAGCTCGAGAGCGCAGCCGCGAAGGCGTACAAGAGCGGGAAGTAGCAACCACGTGAGTGGCCAGTCCATCACGGCGGAGCCGCCCCCTCGGGCGGCTCCGCCGGAGCCCGGCGCGGAGGGAAGGGGCCGCTACCTGACAGGCGGGCTGTTCCTCCTGCCGGCGGCATTCCTGCTCGCGGTCTGGCTGCTCTATCCGACCGTCTACACGATCGTCCGGAGCTTCTTCGGCCAGTCGGGATACCTCGGCACGTGGGTCGGGATCGATAACTACAAGACGCTGTTCACGACCTCGGAACTGACGACGGCGATCAAGAACAACGCGATCTGGGTCGGAGTCGTGCCCGCGTTCGTGACCGCGCTCGGGCTCATCTTCGCCGTCCTCACCGAGCGGGTGCGCTGGTCCGTCGCCTTCAAGACGGTCGTCTTCCTGCCGATGGCGATCTCCGCCTTCGCCACCGGCGTGACCTGGCGGATCATGTACCAGAACGACCCGAACCTCGGTGCGATCAACGCCCTCAGCAGGTCGGTCTCGGATGCCTTCTCCCCGGCCGGCGTCCTTCCGAGCGCCCTGCCCTCGACGACAGCCCTGCAGAAGCACGGTGGAGGGCTCGTGCTGAAGACATCGCTCCATCCCGGGGGCGTGGCCCTGCTCGGCCTGACGGGAATCGCTCCGGACGCCATGCCGGCGGGGGCGCAGCAGGCGGTGAAGCCGACCTCGAACGCGAACGCGATCCAGGGCGTCGTCTGGCGCGACTTCAAGCCCGGCGGTGGCAAGCCCGGGGTCGTCGAGCAGGGGGAGCAGGGCATCCCGGGCGTCACGGTCGAGCTCAAGGACTCGTCGGGCAAGGTGGTGCAGACCGCGACGACCGAGTCGAACGGCAGCTTCACGTTCACCGACCTCACAGGTGGGACGTACAACGCGGGGATCGGCGCGCAGACCTTTGCGAAGCCGTTCGGCGGTGTCTCGTGGCTCGGGCCGAGCCTGATCACGCCCGCGATCCTGATCGCCTACATCTGGATCTGGGCCGGCTTCGCCCTGGTCGTGATCGCCGCCGGCCTCGCGGCAATGCCACGCGAGGTGCTCGAGGCTGCGCGAACGGACGGCGCGACCGAGCTCCAGGTCTTCCGGCGCGTCACCGTGCCGCTGCTCGCGCCGGTCCTGAGCGTCGTCTTCATCACGATGATCATCAACGTCCTCAAGGTCTTCGACATCGTGATCGCGCTCGCACCCGAGTCCGTGCGGTCGAAGGCCACCGTCCTCGCGCTGGCGATGTGGACCACGGCGTTTCAGGGTGGCGGGAACTTCGGGGTCGGCTCGGCGATCGCGGTCTTCATCTTCGTGCTCGTGATCCCCGTGCTCGCGCTCAACATCCGGCGCTTCCGGAGAGAGGTCTGATGGCTGCCGCTGCCGAGTCCGTGCGCCTGCCTGCTCCCCGTGACACGGTCTCCGCCAAGATCCTGCGCGCGGTCGCGAAGACGCCGCTCCAGATCTTCCTCATCGTGATCGGCCTGCTCTGGCTCGTGCCGACCGTCGGCCTCTTCATCACCTCGATCCTGCCCGCGACCGAGACCACGACCGCGGGCTGGTGGAAGATCTTCGCCCACCCGAGCCTGGCGACGTTCTCGAACTACAGCGCCCTCTTCCACAATGCCGGCCTGACCGGAGCGCTGAAGACGACCGCCTACATCGCGGTCGGCAACACGCTGCTCGTCGTCATCGTCGGCGCGCTCGCGGGCTACGCGTTCGCGTGGCTCGAGTTCCCGGGCCGCGACTGGATCTTCATCTGCGTGATCGGCCTCCTCGTGGTGCCTCTGCAGATGGCGCTGATCCCGATGTTCAGGCTCTACGACACGTTCGGGATCGGGGGGACGGCTTTGAGCGTGGCCCTGTTCCATGCCGCGTTCGGGCTTCCGTTCGCCGTCTTCCTCCTGCGCAACTTCTTCATCGGGATACCGAAGGACATCCTCGAATCGGCCCGCATCGACGGGGCGAGCGAAGTCTGGATCTTCCTCCGGCTGATCCTGCCGCTCGGGCTGCCGGCGATCGCCTCGCTCGCGATCTTCCAGTTCCTCTGGACGTGGAACGACCTGATCGTCTCGCTCACCTTCAGCGTGACCACGATCAACGTCTGGATCTTCAGCCAGCTGCGCCAGTTCACGCAGGGCATCGGCGTCATCGCACCGGCCTCGTTCATCTCGCTCGTGGTTCCGCTCGTGGTCTTCTTCGCCTTCCAGCGCTACTTCGTCCAGGGGCTGCTCGCCGGCTCGGTGAAATGACGCGCGTCGCCGTGGTGGGGTCCGGCCTCGCCGGGTTCACGGCGTACCAGACCCTGCGCCGGGCGTTCGAGCCGGGGGAGATCGCCGTCTTCGGGACGGATGCCGATCCGGCGGCGGCCTGGCGCGTGCGGGCGGCTGCGATCCGGCAGCGGGAGATGCGCTCCGAGAGCGACGGCCATTGCCTGCCCACGTCGTTTCCGGGGCTCGCGTTCTCTAGCATCCGCCGCCGCCGCTCCGTCCGGCCGCTCGTCGAGTCGGTGCTCGACCGCTACCACCCGTCGGTGGACGAGTTCCTCTCCCACGTCGCGCGCCTCCGCGCGCGGAGCGGCTGGGACGAGAGCCTCGTCCCGCGGCGGGTGGAGCGCGTGCGGGCCGTGGACGACGGCTTCGACCTCGACGGCGACTGTTTCCGGCACGTGCTCCTCGCGCTCGGGCACCCGGGCCTGAACGTCCCCGAGGAGCTGCGGGACGACCCGCGCGCCGTGCACTCGTACGAGCCGCACGACTACGCGCCGACCGTGACGGTGGTGGGCGCGGGCCTTGCAGCCGCGACCGAGTGGCTGAACGCGCTGGCGGCCGGGGCCGAGGTCGTCTCGGTGCGCAGGCGCGAGCCGGTTCGGCGCCCGCTCAACGTGCCGCGCCAGTACTTCTCCCGGCGCGGTCTCGCCGGCTACCACCGTCTGCCGCAGCGCGAGCGCGTGGAGCGTCTCCGCACACTGTCGACGGCGTCGTTCCCCGCGGGCGCCAGGTGGGACGAGCCGCTCGAGCTGGCGGCGCGGGAGGGACGGTTCCGCGTGGAGCAGTCGGTGAACGGCAGCGAGCAGGTCATCTGCGCGACCGGGTTCCGGCGCGGCTTCGGCCAGGATCCGCTGCTCGGGCGCCTCGTCGCCGAGCACGAGCTCGAGACGGCGGACGAGTGGCTCGTGCTCGACTCCGACTCCACGGTCCCCGTGCTCAGCGACACCACACGGACCCTCGCCGTTGCGGGCGCGCCCGCGCAATGGGCGTTCCCCGCCGCGGACACCCTCGCGGGCGCGCGGTATGTCGCTCACCGATTCCTGCGGAGGATTCAGGCGTGTCGTACACGCTGAGAGGCCGCATCGAGTCCCGCCTCGCGGCGCTTGTGCCGGTGCTGCTCGCCGCCTGCGCGCTCGCAGGCGCGCTGCATCGCTGGTGGCCCGTCGAGCTCGTCGCGCTGATGGCCGTCGTCGGGATCGCGCTCGACCTCGAGGTCTGGCACCGCTTGCTCCCGTACCAGCCGGCCTGGGCGATGCTCCCCATCGGCGCGCTCGAGCTGGGTGCGCTGATGGCGATCGTCTACGGCTTCGGGCTGCACGCTCCACTCTGGCCCGCTGTTGCGCTCTTCGGCGCGGGCTGGCTCGCCGCCGTGCTGTTCGGGCAAGCCGGCTTCCCGCTGCTCCGGCTCGGCTACGCCGAGGACGGCGGCGAGCTCGGACGGCTGGGCGGCGTGGCGGCGGCCGCCGTCGTCCTCGCCTTCGCCGGCTCTGCCGCCACCTACGTCGTCCGGCTGCCGCCCGTCGTCCATCTCAGCGCCGGCATCCACCAGGGCCCGCTCGTGATCACGCGGCGGGAGGTGCTGCAGGGCGAGCCCGGCGCCGTCGTCCGCGGCGGCATCGTCGTCGCGCATGACGACGTGGCGATCCGGAACGTGACCGTCGTCGGCGGCGAGAACGGGATCACCGTCGACGGCGTACGCGGGACGACCATCGACGGCGTCACCGTCTCGGGCGCGAAGCTCGACGGCATCCATGTCCGTCTCGCCGGCGTCGTCATCCGCAACTGCACCGTGGACATGCTCGGCAACCGCCTCGGCCAGGGGATCGACATCTCCTTCAACATGAACCTCGGGATGAGCATGGTCGAGGGCTGCACGGTCGTCGGCGGGCAGGAGGGGATCACGACGCACTCCTCGATGACGGACATCATGGACAACCGGGTCAGCCGCACGACCGGCGAGGCCATCGCGGTCGACGAGATGTCGATGGGGATGGCGTCCCACAACATCGTGCGCGACGCGCTGGGCGTCGCCCTCTATTGCAGCGACCGCTCGATGTGCATGTTCGAGCACAACACCGTGGTCGCCACGCGGTCGGACGCCGCCTCCGGCCTGCGCACCCGTGGCGGCATCGCCGTCCTCGCGAACTTCCAGTCGGAGGTCGACCTGTGGCAGAACCGGCTCGTCGGCAACCCCGTCGCCATGGGCGCCACCACCAACTCGATCCTGAGGACGACGTCGCGTCGCCGCTGGTGACTAGCGCGTGCCCTCTTTCCTGCTGAGCAGGTCGAAGTAGAGGTAGGTCGTCGCGATCGCGGCGAACGGCAGGGCGACGACGTAGACGAGATCCGAGGCGAGATTGACGACGTCGAAGGACGCGTTCGTCGCGAAGAGCAGCAGCGCGCCGAGGAACGGGCCGAGGAACAGGGCCACGCCGGTCACGAGGAACGTCAGCGACGCGGTGTGCCACCAACGGCCGCGGACGAGGCTCACGCTGCGCCGCAGCGACCCGCGCGCACTCTCGTCGTCGAGGGCGACCGCCTGTGCGAGCAGCGACCAGCGGATAGCCAGCCAGATCGCAATCGGCAGGCCGACGAGGGTGAGATCGAGAACGGCGACGGCGAGCGCGGCGAGCACGAGCCCGCCCAGGAGCGGCGCGAGCCTGCGCCGCGTCGCGTCGTACGCCTGCAGCGCGGAGGCTCGCCCGTTCGCGTCGAGCTCGACCACCGCCCGCGCGCAGGCCGCCTGGACGATCGCCAGGCCGAGGAGGTTGAGGACGAAGCCGAAGCCGAGAACGACCGTCTCGGTGAGCGCGTTCGAGCTGCCGAACGAGTCGACGAGCGACGAGAAGCCGCTGACCCGGAACACGAGGTACTGCAGTCCCGCGATCAGCACGCCGAGCACCGCGAACGTCGCGCCGACCGCGAGGAACAGCCGCACGTTCGCGGCATACGTCCTCGCGGCGTCGGTGACGAGCGCTCCCCACGGGCGCCGTTCGCGGAGCTCCGTTCGGGGACCGGGCCGCCAGCGCGTGCGCGTCGCGAGCCAGATCAGGAGCAGAACCGCGACCGCGACCACCGCGAGGCTCGCCGACGGGTGGTTGGCGATGTGGACCAGCACCGTCGACGCTCCCCCCACCGCGCCGCAGAAGAACTTCGTCGCCGTGGGGCCGAGCGATCGGCCGCCCGCGAGCGCGAAGCTCTTCGAGCGCCAGCTCTCGTTCGCCCAGGTCAGCGGCTCCGTCCACCGCTCCGTGGTGCTCGGCCCGGTCGGGGCGTCGTAGAACCCGCGGCGCCGCTCGCCCCAGCGTCCGTGGTAGCCGAGCCACGGGAACGCGGCGACCGCGGCCCGAGTCGCCCGCGGGACGACTGCCACCGTCGGCTCGAGCTGGCGCCATGGCTCGTTGGTGTCGTCGCAGCCGACGCCCTGCGCCGCGCTCCGTCCGAGGTAGAGGGCGCCCGAGAAGTAGTTCGCGTGCGACCCCTCGGCCGGATAGACGACCGGATGCGTTCCGTCGACGAGCTCGAGCTTCGGCGCGCCCCAGTCTGCGCGCTCCGCTGCCGCGTGCTGGCTGTAGCCGACGTCGACCGGGCGGGTGCGCAGCGCGGCGGCGGGAGTCGCCGCGTCGAAGTCGAGTTGGATCAGCTCCCAGTCGCCCTCGTGCTTGTTGTTGAAGTCGTTGTAGACGTAGAAGAACCAGTACTGCAGCGCGAGCTTCCCCGCTTCGGTCGCGACGTGCGCGTAGACGGTCGGCGTGCGCCGCGCCGTGATCCGGCGCTGCCAGGTCTCGTACGAGCATGCGGACGACGAGAGGGCGTTGCCGGGGAAGTCGAGCGCGTAGCCCCTGCGGTCCGACGAGATGTCTGCGGCGCGAGGTGCGACCTTGCGGAAGCGCGACGGACCGCGCAGCACGACGTCGTGGTTGCCGAGAATCGCGTCGACGTCGATTGGCTCGAACGACTCGCCGCTCGAGCACGGCGCTATCTGCTCGGAGAGCCGCACGACCGGCGCATAGCGAGCGGCAAGCTCGTGGAATGGGTCGGAAGCCGCGGCCGACGCTGTCTGCACGGAGGCGCAGCAGACGACCGCGACGGCCGCGACGAGCGCAGAGCAGCGCACGGGCGCATCATGACGCGCTCAGTCGATGGCGCTCTCCGACGCGCGGTCGTCCACGTCGGAGTCGGAGCAGAAGCCGCCGCCGCTCGCCTTGAGACAGAGGAGCCCCAGCAGCATCGAGCCCTCGTCCGTCACGGCCAGCCGGCGCCGCCCCGTCTGCCTCATCACGTCGAGCGCGTCAGCGAGGGCGGCGTCCGGGCCGATCGTGCGTCCGGCGAGCACCGCCACCTCGCTGGCGGGCGCCCGGTCGCCGAGCTCCGATGCGAGGTCGCCCCGCTCGACCGTGCCGATGAGCTCGCCGTGATCGACGAGGAGGGCCATGTGGAGATGGTCGTCGGCAAAGAGCGCGCGCAGCTGTCCGATCGTCGTCCACCGGGGGTGGACGGCCGGTCGGGTCACCATCGCACCGGCGACGGTCAGCTGCCGCTGCGGACCACGGGTGCCTGCGGTGACGCTTGCTTGACCTATGTCTCGAGCCATTTGATCTGGGTGAGCGCCTCGCGAGCCGGGTGCCTTTCGTCGTTTCGCCCGATCTGCCCTGACCCCGGGCCGGGAAACGGGCATGATCCGGTCGTGATCGACCAGCTGCGCGCGGCAGCCGAGGCGCTGAACCGCGGCGACCCGAGTCTCTTCGCCGACCTGATCGCGGACGACTGCGAGTGGCGCGGTGTCCCGCACGGCCATCTGTGGTGGAAGCGCACGCCCTCGTGACACGGGCCCGACGAGGCCCGTGAGGTCTTGAGCTTCCAGATCCGCAAGCGTGGCAGTCGCCGGATCGAGGTGCAGTCCGAGTTCACCCGCGTCGGCGACGACGTGATCATCGGCTCGGCGGAGTGGCTCGGTGCGGACGGGCGCCGGCAGGAGCGCTACCAGGTGCTGACGGTCCGCGAGGGGAAGATCGTCGACATGCAGGGCTGCGCGACCCGCCGGCAGGCCGAACGGTTCGCCCGCGGGGCGGCTCGCGCTTAGCGGACTACGCCGGGTCGCGGCCGAGGAAGGTCTGCTCGAGCGTCCCCGACTCGTGGACGGAGACGACGTGCAGGCGCTGCTCCCCGATGTTGCGGAAGCCGTGCGGCGTCTCGGGCGGGACGACGATCATCTGATCCGGGTGCAGCTCGACGACGTGCTCGCCCGCCGTCCAGCGGCCTTTCCCTTCGAGTAGCAGGAAGGTCTCGGGGTAGGGGTGGGTGTGCAGCTCGACCGCGCCGCCCGGCGGCGTGCGGACGATGAACATCGACACGCCGACGCCCGCACGCGGCCCGCCCTCGAACAGCGCAGCCGTGGGGCTGAACTTCAGGTCCTGGAGCTCGAGGACGACGACGTCGGAAGGCCCCGTCATCGGGCGGTCGATTCTCGCAGCCAGGGGCCTTCGCCGGGGGCCGCGTCCACGTAGATGACCGACGCGGGCACACCGACCGTCTCGCCTTCGAGCTCCCGTGCGAACTCGTCCACGGCGAGGGCGGACTGGTCGAGGATGGTGGTGATATCGCTCATGGCCGCGGGCCTAGCTCACGGGTTCGCCGCACTCGGGGCAGCGGAAGGGCTTCCGCTTCGCGAAATACCGCATCGGCGCGGTCACGACGAAGGGGAACGTCAGCTTGGGCAGCTGGCGCTCGGCCTGGACCGTGCCGTGCGTTGCGCAGGTGCCGGTCCGTGTCTCGGTTGTGGTGGCCACGGGACTCCTTTCAGGCTGTGGCGGCGGCGGAAACCCACGAGAAGCGGAGCAGTGCGATCGTGAGGCCGACGGCACCCCAGAGGGCGAGCAGGCCGACGTCGCTCCAGACGATGCCGCTCGTGGTTGCCGCCGGGTTGACGAACGCCTGGCGAAGGCCGGATGCGAGGTGCTGCACCGGGAAGAACTTGGCGACATCGCGCAGCCAGGCCGGCAGAGTGATGTTGGGGATGAAGACGCCGGAGATGAAGTAGAGAGGAAGCATGATCGCCTGCACCATCGGCTGCGCTGCCTCCTCGGAGTTGATCGCCGTCGAGAGTGCGTAACCGAGCGAGCAGAAGGCGATGGAACCGACGATCGCCGTCACCGCGATTCCCGGAAGCGTGTGCGTCGGCAGCTTGACGCCGTACGCGAAACGGCCGATGAGGAGCAGCACCGTCATGACGGCGAGGGAGACGACGACAGCGGTGAGCGTGCGTCCCGCGATCAGCACCCAGGCCGGCACCGGGGTCGCGCGCCGCCGCTTCAGAACGCCGGACTCGCGTTGCGCGGTGATTCCGATCACGAGGTTCACGAACGAGCTGGCGATGATCGCGAGCGCGGAGATGCCGGGGACGTAGGTGGTCGACGCCTTGGAGCCGTCGCGAAGTGTGTGGTTCCCGAACACGCTGACGAAGATGACGAGGAAGATGATCGGCAGCGCGACGGTGAAGAAGCGCGACTGTGGGTTGCGGAAGAACGCGAGCATGTCGTAGCGCCACTGGTGGAGGACGAGCCGCGTCATTCGGTCGCCGTCAACTCGAGGTAGACGTCTTCGAGCGAGGGCTTGCGGACCTCGAGATCCTCGATCTCGACGCGCTGCTCGTCCGCCCAGGTTGCGAGTGCGCCGACGTCACGCAGCGGTTGCGCGCTGTCGAGCACGACGCGACCGTTCTCCCTGCGGCCGTGCGGATACTCGACTCCGGCCGGGAGCCGGAACGAAACACGAGTCGCCATCGTCTCGCGCCCGCCGAGCGTTCGCGGCGTTCCCTCGGCGACGATCCGGCCCTGAGCGATGACCGCGATGCGGTCGGCGAGGTGCTCGGCCTCGTCCATGTAGTGCGTCGTGAGGAAGACGGTCTTGCCAAGCTCGCGCAGGCCGTCGACGACCTGCCACGCGACGCGCCGTGCCGAGGGATCGAAGCCCGTCGTCGGCTCGTCCAGGAAGATGAGCTCCGGGTCGCCGATGAGTGCGAGCGCGACGTCGAGGCGTCGGCGCTGCCCGCCAGAAAGCTGCTCGCCACGCGCGTCGGCCTTCGCCGCGAGGCCGACGAGGGCGATCGTCTCGTCGATCGAGCGCGGCTTCTCGTAGTAGCCGGCGTACAGCTCGAGGCATTCCCGCACGGTCAGGCCCGGCTCCGCATTCGACTCCTGCAGCACCGCACCGACGTGGTTGCGCCACTCCCCGCCGGCGTGAGCGGGGTCGACGCCGAGCACAGAGACCCTCCCCTCGGTGCGCTCGCGAAAGCCCTCGAGGATCTCGACCGTGGTCGTCTTGCCCGCCCCGTTGGGGCCGAGGAAGGCGAAGATCTCGCCGCGCGCGACGCGGAGGTCGATGCCGGCGACGGCCTCCATCGATCCGTAGCGCTTGCGAAGCCCCTCGACGACGATGACGTCCTCGGGCACGGCCTCACTCTTGCACCGTGGCCGGCGTCCCGCCAGTGCAGCACGCGTCGTATCGACCGCCGAGCTCACTCCGCGATTCCGACGGCAGGCTCGGGCCGGGCGCCGGACCTGCGGGCCCGCAGTCGCCGCAAGGGAGCCGGCGCCCACCAGTTCCACTTGCCGAGCAGCTGCATCAGCGACGGCACGAGCAATCCGCGAACCACCGACGCGTCGATCAGGACGGCGAGTGCGGTGCCGAGGCCGAGCTCCTTGATGAACACCAGCTTCGAGGTCACGAAGGCGCCGATCGCGACGGCGAACAGGAGCGCGGCGGCGGTCACGATCCGACCCGTGCGCTCGAGGCCGATCGCAACGGCGCGGTCGTTGGGGATACCGCTGTCGTAGGCCTCCTTGATCCGCGAGAGCAGGAAGACGCCGTAGTCCGTGGCGAGCCCGAAGGCGGTCGCGAAGAGCAGGATCGGCTGGGTCGCGTCGAGCGCACCCGTGCTCCGGTACGAGAGCAGTCCCTCCAGGTGCCCGTGCTGGAAGATCAGGACGAGAATCCCGAACACGGCGCTGAGGCTGAGCGCGTTCATGAGGACGGCCTTGACTCCGAGCACGATCGAGCCGGTCATCAGGAACAGGACGACGAGCGTGGAGGCGACGACGAGTGCCAGCACGACGGGAAGGTGCGTGCCCAGGCTGTGCTCGAGATCGACGAATCCCGCCGTATCGCCGGCGACGCCGAGGTAGAACGGCGTTCGGAGGGAGCGCACCTCATGGACGAGGTGTCGGCTGGCCGCGCCGTAGGTGGCCGATGCCGGGGCGACCTCGATCAGCGAGAGATTCGGGCCCGCGCGGCGGACGGGGGCGACGGCCGACACTTCCGGGAGGGCGCGGATCCGCGCGGCGAGGGCGTTCACGCGCCGCGAGTCGGCCGGGGCGCCGACGACGACTTCGAGCGGTGACGTCCGGCCGGGCGGGAACTCGGTGCGCAGCGCGGAGTCGACCCGGTTGGCGCTCGCGCTGGCGGGGAGGAGGCCGGCGTTGGCCGGAAGGAACTTGATCGAGGCGAAGGGCACGCCGAGCGCGATCAGTACGGTCGCACTGAGCAGCACGATCCTCCCCGGGCGCGCCATGACGAACTGCGACAGGCGGTACCAGAAGCCCGCCTCGGCGGGTCGTGCGTCGCGGTCGCCCGCGCGCTGCAGCCACCTGGGGGCGCCGGCGTTGAGCCGCGGCCCGAGCAGCGCGAGGATCGCCGGCAACACGACGACCGCGAGCGTCGCTGCGACGAGCGCCACCACAGCACCCGCGAGCCCCATGGAGAAGAGGAAGTTCTGCGGGAAGATCGTCAGCGAGGCGAGCGCCGCGGCGACCGTCAGCGAGCTGAAGACGATCGTCCGGCCGGAGGTTGCCAGCGTCCTGCGCAGCGCGTCGGCGCCGAAGTCGCTGCGAGCGGCCTCCTCCCGGTAGCGGGAGACCATGAACAGGCTGTAGTCGATCGCCAGCCCGAGCCCGAGACCGGTGACGATGTTGAGCGCGAATACCGACAGGTCGGTGAAGCTCGAGACGATCCGAAGCGCGAAGAAGGTGAGGAGGATCCCCATTCCGCCGAGCAGCGGTGGCAGCAGCGAGGCGACCAGGGAACGGAAGAAGAGCAGCGAGAGCAGGAAGATGAGCGGGAACGCAAGAAGCTCGGCTCGCTTGAGGTCGTTCCCGACCTGTGCGTTGACCTGCGTGTTCGCGATCGCGCCGCCGCCGAGCACGACGTCGCGCCGGCCCGCGAACTCGGCTTCCAGGCGCTTGGCGTCGTCCTGGATCCTCGAGTCCGATCGCGGCTCGAAGTAGGCGACGAGGTAGCTCGACCGCCCGTCACGGGAGACCATGGCCCGGTCGTGGCTGTCGTAGTAGCTCGAGACGGCAGCTATGTCTCGACTTGCGCGCAGCTGCGCTTCGACGCGGCGAACACGGCGCTCCGCGGCCGCGCTGTGGATATCGCCCGTGGTCACGAGCGCGACGACGCCCGGGTCGATCTGGCGTCCCGTCGCGGCCTGGTACCGATTCGTCGCCTGTACCGACTGGGTCGAAGGGTCGGTATCGGCGTACGGGCTCAGCCGCTTCGCGGCTCCCAGCCCGAAGCCACCGGCCACGCCGATCCCGAGCAGGGCGACGAGCAGCACCCGGCGCTTGTTCCGGTACACGAATGACGCGAGTCCCCCGAACATCTCCTCCTCCTTAGAACTTGGATCATCCAAGTAATATCAGCTTGGAATATCCAAGTCAAATCGGTATACTCGACGTCGTGGCGGCTCCGCTCGGCTACCAGTCGTTCTGTCCTGTCGGTTCAGCGCTCAACGTCGTCGGCGAGCGCTGGGCGCTTCTGATCGTGCGCGACCTCTTTCTCGGGCCGCGCCGCTACTCCGAGCTGCTGAAGGGCCTCGGCGGTATCGGAACGGACATCCTCGCCGCCCGCTTGCGAACCCTCCAGGAGCAAGGGATCGTGCGACAGGTCGGGAGCGGGCGTGCCAGGCGTTACGAGCTGACCGACTCCGGTCGAGCGCTCGGCCCCGTGCTCAGGGAGCTGGCCCGCTGGGGAGCCGACCGGGTCAGGCTTCCCGCAGATCCGTCGGAGGTGCCGGCGCGCGTGCCGCTCACCTCGCTGATCCTCGGCGCCGCGCCCTATCCGCGCCAGGCCACAGGCGTCCACGAGGTCCGCGTGGAGGAGGAAGTGGTCAGAGTCGGCGTCGATGCGGACCAGGTCGGCGCTGCCGCCGACCGCGAACCCGACACGACGATCGAGCTGACCCGAGCCGGCCTGAGGGCGCTCATCCTCGGCGCCCGCGCCTCGGAGATCGAGAAGGCCGGGGACGTGTCGATCGAAGGCGACCGGCAGCGCGCCCACGCATTGCTCAACACCATGACCGGGCCGCCACTACTGGCGGGGCTGCGCCCGCAGCTCAGTCGCAGGGAATCTCGGCGGTGAGGCGTGTCCCACCTCCGCGAGGGCTGTCGATGTCCAGCCGGCCGCCCAGCGCCTCGATGCGGTCGGTCAGGCCCACGAGACCGGTTCCGTTCTCGGGATCTGCGCCGCCGATCCCGTCGTCCTCCACGGCGACCGTGACATGGCCGTCGCCGTCCGGCCGGTCGACGACGACGATGGCTCGGGTCGCCTCCGCGTACTTCGTCACGTTCGTGATCGCCTCGGCCACCAGGTAGTAGATCGCCACCTCCACGGCCTCGGGTAGCCGCTCGTCCGGAACCCCGGCAATCTGGACGGGGATCGGCGCGCGCTCGGTGAGGCCGGTCAGCGCCGGTTGGAGACCGTCCATGGTCAGGGCGGCCGGATGGATTCCGCGGGCGAGCTCGCGCAGCTCCTCGAGAGCCTGTCCGAGCTCGCTGTCCGCCTGGCCGAGCAGCGACTCCGCGGTGCCGGCGTCTTGTGTGACGGCGTTCTTGATCAGCCGCAACTGGAGCGCGAGCGAGACGAGACGTTGCTGGGCGCCGTCGTGCAGGTTCCGCTCCAGTCGGCGACGCTCGTTGTCGGTCACCTCGACGATTCGAGCGCGGGAGTCCGCGAGCTTCCGGTACGCGTCCGCGTTCGCCAGTGCCTGCGCGACGAGGTCGGCGAAGTCCGCGAGCCGTTGTTCCGTGCCGGCCGGAAACGGTGCGTCGCCCTGAGCCGCGGCGACGAGCGCTCCCCAGATCTCCCCGCCGAGCTTGACCGGCGCCGCGGCGGCGGAGGTGTAGCCGAAGGAGGCGATGCGCTCGACGACCGGCCCCACGAGCTTGTCGTAGCCGTGGACTCGCAGCGGCTCTCCAGTCTGTCGAACCGCTGCGAGGGCTCCTCCCCCGTCGAGGGCGATGCTCGAGCCCACCGGGAAGGCGAGCGCGCCCTCCTGGCTCCAGGCGCCAATGAACGTGGCGGTGTTGCCCGAATCGAAGCGTGCGAGAGTCGCCGCGCTCGCTCCGATCGTCTGGGCTGCCTCGGCGGTGACCTCCCCGAACACCCGGTCCGGCTCGGTGTCGCCCGCGACCAGGGTGGCGATTCGTCTCAGCGCGGCTTGCTCGGCGGTGAGCCGTCGCTGCTCCTCCTCGCTCGCCGAACGCTCGGCCGTCACGGCTGCGAGCACGAGGGATGTCAGCGCCGCGACGGCGACGAACAGCTGGGTCGAGAGCAGGCTGTTCGTAGTCGACGCCCGGACGAACGGGCCCGATCCCTGGGCGGTGTTCCAGACGGTGAGCCCGGCGGCGATCGCGACGGTCGTCGCGGCGCCCGGCGGCCCGAAGCGGAGTGCCGCCCAGATCAGGACCGGAAACACGACGTACGGGACGTCTCGCTGGGCAGGCACTTCGATGAGGACGATGAGGATCGCCAGCAGGAGCGTGCCTTCCGCCAGCCGCGGCCGTGAGATCCGCCACGAGCGTCGCGTGGCCCAGACGAGCCCGAGTGGGGCGACGAGGAGGGCTCCCGAGAAGTCGGAGAGCCACCAGGTGTGAAAGACCTTGCCGAACTCGTCTGCCTCGATCACGTGACCGAGCCTCAGCGAGACGACCCCGAATGTCGCGCTGATCAGCGTGCCGACCGCTGCGGCGAACACGAGTGCGAGGACGTCCCACACCCGTTCGAAACGCGCGAGCCGACCCGCCAGCCGCATGAACAGCAGCGCGGCGACGACGACCTCGAGGGTGTTGCCGATCGTCTGGCCGAGTACGGTGCCCCACGGCGTCGAGAAGTCGGCCACGAGGAGGTCGCCGGCGACGATGCCGGGCCAGAGGCGGGGTCCGCCGATCACGAGCGCTGCGACGCCGATGCCGACGGGCGGCCACAACGCCGTCACGCTGCCGTGGAGATAGGCCAGGCGGAGACCGGCACGTGCGGCCCCGTAGTAGAGGCCGGTGACGAGGCCAACCTGGATCGCGTACCAGACGAGGCGCCCCGCCTCCGTCTTGCGCCAGCTCTGCAGACGCTCGGAAAGCGCCCGCCTCTCGCCCGGATGAATCGCTGCCCTCGCCAGGTTCAACCCGCCCGAGGATAGACGCGAAGCGCTAGCGCCGAAGCGCGCCGGGCCTGCTTCCCGGTGAGGAATCCACGGGCGACTCGTCGCCCTCGGACTGTCGGCTTTGCTGGACGATCAGGCGCGCTCCACGCCCCCGGGTGAGGAAGCTGATCGTCCAGCGGAGGATGACGAGGAGCCGGTTCTGGAAGCCGATGAGATAGAAGATGTGGACGAGCAGCCAGAGCGCCCAGGCCGGGAAGCCGGCGAGGCGCAGGCCCTTGATGTCCGCGACGGCCTTCGAACGCCCGATCGTGGCGAGGTTGCCCTTGTCGCGGTAGTGGAACGGGCGAGGCTCGCGGTTGCGCAGCCGCGCGCGGACGGCACGTGCCACGTACCGGCCCTCCTGCATGGCGACGGGGGCGAGGCCGGGAAGTGGTGCGATCTCCCCGTCCGGGCTCTGTACGCGGACCATGTCACCGAGCGCGAACACCTCGGGATGCCCCGGGACGGTCAGCTCCGGGGTCACCGTGAGACGGCCGGCGCGGTCGACGTCGAGGCCCGCCTCGTGGGCGAGCTGCGCGGCGAGGCCGGATGCGGTCACCCCGGCGGCCCAGATGACGGTGTGCGCCTCCACCTCCAGGACTTCGCTCTCGGGGTCACGGATCGCGACGCCGCCGGCCGTGACGTCGACGACGGTGTGCTCGACGAGGGGTGTGACACCGAGCCGCTCGAGAGCACGCGCCGCCTTGTGCGAGAGCGACTCGGGGAAAGCGGGCAGCACGCGATCCGACGCCTCGACGAGCAACACGCGTGCGGTCTTCGGATCGGCATTGCGGAAGTCGCGGCGCATCGTGTCGTGCGCGACCTCCGCGATCTGTCCGGCCATCTCGACGCCGGTCGGGCCGGCGCCGACGACGACGAAGGTCAGCCAGCTCCGTCGGCGCTCGGGGTCCGGCTCGGCCTCGGCCGCCTCGAAGGCGCCGAGGATGCGGCTGCGTATGTCGAGCGCGCCGGCGAGCGACTTCAGCTCCGGCGCGTGCTCCTGCCACTGCTCGTGGCCGAAGTACGAGTAGCGCGAGCCGCCGGCGACGACCAGCGTGTCGTAGCCGACCTTCGTCTCGCCTCCCCGATTCGGGAGGCCGTCGACGACGATCTCGCGCCTCTCGAGGTCGAAGCCCGTGACCTCGCCGAGGAGGACGCGTGCATTCGGCTGCCTGCGGAAGACGGCGCGAAGGGGAGCTGCGATCTCGGCGGCGGAGAGCGCTCCCGTCGCGACCTGGTACACGAGCGGCTGGAATAGCGTGAAGTTCTGGCGGTCGACGAGCGTCACGTCGACGGGCGCACGCCGCAGCCCGCGCGCGGCCTGCAGGCCCGCGAAGCCACCTCCCACGACGACGACCCGGTGCCTCATCGCCTACGCCGCCTCGTCCTGGATGATCGGCTCGAGCAGCTCGAGCTCGGCCTCGGCCTCGTGGATCTCGTGGGCAGGTCGGAACCGGAGCACGCGGACACCGCGAACGCCGCGTCCGCGACGATCCGCGAAGTCCCGAGCCGTGTGACTGCCCTGCTCGACGAGCCCGATCCCAGCATGAGCCCCAGCGCCATCGAGCTCATGATGCCGCCTGCCTGGATCGCGTCGCAGCCGTGCGCGAACGTCCGGCGCTCCCAGAGCAGGAACGCCGCCAGCAGCGCGACGCTCGCCGCGATCGAGCCGAACCACTCGAGCAGGATTCCGCCCGCGAGGGTCTTCCAACGCCGCGCGCACCGGGCCGCGTCGATCGCCATGGATCAAGGCTGCCTCCGGACGCGGCCCCGCGGCTACGGCGGGCCGGCTTCCGGGGGTGCGGCTAGCCGAACTTTCCCGCTGCCGACTAGGAACGAAGAAACGTGAGCACGGCGAGCACGCGCCGGTGATCCTCGGGCGCGGCGGGAGGGCCGAGCTTGCTGAAGATGTTCGTCACGTGCTTCTCCACGGCTCTCGGCGAGATGAAGAGCAGCTGGCCGATCGCGTGGTTCGACCGGCCCTCGGCCATGAGCTCGAGCACCTCGCGCTCGCGCGCGGACAGCCGCTGCACAGGGTCGTCCCGCCGCGCGCGGCCGACGAGCTCGGCGACGACGAGAGGATCGAGGGCCGAGCCGCCCTCGGCGACCCGGCGGACGGCAGCTACGAACTCGTCGACGTCGGAGACGCGGTCCTTGAGCAGGTAGCCGAGGCCCTCGGCGCTCTCGCCGAGCAGCTGAACCGCATAGGTGTGGGCGACGTGCTGCGAGAGCACGAGCACGCCCGTCGCCGGGTACTTCTCGCGGATCTCGAGGGCGGCCGTGATTCCCTCGTCCGTCTGCGTCGGCGGCATGCGGATGTCGACGATCGCGACGTCGGGGTGGTAGCTCCGCACCTTGAGGAGCAGCTCGTCGGCGTTTCTCGCCTGGCCGACGACCTGGATGTCGGCTTCGGCGAGCAGGCGGGCGAGCCCTTCCCGCAGGAGCGCGGAGTCGTCGGCGATGACGGCCTGCACGGCGCCGTCGTGCGCGCGCACCCCACGCAGCGGGGGGAACTCCGACTCCAGCCCGTCCAGCGCGAGCTGGAAGATGCGCTCGGGCTCACGCAGTCCCTTGAACTCGAACGTGCCGAGCTCCCGCGCATCGGCTCCGACCACGCGGGCGACGTCCGCGGAAAGGAGCACCTGGCCGCCGTGGCCCGCCTGGCAGATCCGCGACGCACGATGGACCTCGATCCCGACGAATCCGTCGCCGGCGCTCTCGGCCTCGCCGCTGTGCAGGCCGATCCGCACGCGCACGCGCTCGCCCGGCGGCCACGGATGGGCGGCGATCGCCCGCTGTGCCTCGCGGGCCGCCGCTGCTGCAGCCGACGGTTGCTCGAAGACGGCGAAGAGCTCGTCGCCGCGGCAGTCGATCTCACGGCCGCCGGTCTCGGCGATGACCCGTCGCTGGAGCTCGCGCGCGGCGTCGAGGACGGGCGAATACCCCTCGCCGAGGCGGACGGCCAGGCCGCTCGAGTCCTCGACGTCGCTGAAGAAGAACGTGAGCGTCACGGCACCAGCACGGCTCCGTCGCCCACACGGTTGCGGACCGGCAGCTCTGCCCGCACGAGCGTGCCGTGCCCGGGAGGGCTGTCGACCACGAGCCGGCCGTCGAGCGCCTCGACGCGATCCCGGAGCCCGCAGAGGCCGGAGCCGCCGTTCGGATCTGCCCCGCCGACTCCGTCGTCGGCGACCTCGACCAGTGCGTGTACGTCGGCATGCTCGGCATACACCCGCGCCGAGCACGCGTCCGCGTGCTTGACGACGTTGGCGAGCGCCTCCGACACGACGTAGTAGGCCGTCGCCTCGACGGGCTCGGGCAGTCGTCTGGGCAGGCGCACGTCGAGCTCGACGGGAAGCGGCGCGCGCGCGGCGAGCACCTCCAGCGCCGGTGCGAGCCCCTGCTCGGTCAGCACGGCCGGATGGATCCCCTGGGCGAGCTCGCGGAGCTCGGTCAGCGTCTCCGCCAGCTCCTCGCTCGCGGACGCGAGCAGCTCGGCGGCCACCTCGGGCGCGTCGCGGATCTTGCTCTGCGCGAGCCGCAGCCCCACGGAAAGCGCCACGAGCCGCTGTTGCGCACCGTCGTGGAGGTTCCGCTCGAGACGGCGTCGCTCGGCGTCGCTCGCCTCGACGATCCGCATGCGAGAAGCTTCGAGCTCCTCGCGCGCCTGCGCGCTGGCGACCGCAAGGCCCACGAGCTCGGCGAACGCCTGCATCCGGCGCTCGGTCTCCGGCGGCAGCGACTCGCCCTCCGTCAGGGCCGCGATCAGCGTTCCCCAGATGTGCCCCGCGACCGTGATCGGCACGGCGACCGTCGAGCGGAAGCCGAGGGAGCGGACGCGATCGGCGAGCTCACCGTCGAAGGGCTCGTAGCTGTCCACATTGGCCGGCGCTCCGGTCCGCCGAATCTTCCAGGCAGCGAATCCTTCCACGATCGGGATGACGCTTCCGAGTGCGAACCCGTCTTCCGCCCGTTCGCCGAAGCGGCCGACCACCGTCGCCCAGTCGCCTTCCTCGAAACGCTCGAGCACGGCATCGCGGATCCCGAGCAGCCGCGCGACCTCCTCGGTGACCGCCTGGAAGACCTGCTCCGGCGGTGCGTCGCTCGCGACGAGCGTCGCCACCTTGCGGAGCGCCGCCTGCTCCTCGGCCAGACGTCGCAGCTCCGCCTCCGAATCTCGCTTGTCGGTGAAGTCGCGGACGATCGACACGACCTCGTCCGGCCCGCTCGGCACGATCCGCGACTCGACGCAGCGCCTGCGGCCGTCGATCTCGAGCTCGTACTCCACGGAGCTCATCTCGCCGGTCTCGAGCGCGTGCTCGAGGCAGCCGAGCCACGCGTACGCCGCATGAGGCGGCAGGACGTCCCGCACGTTGGCGCCGATCAGCTCCTCGGGCGGGCGGAGCAGCCGGCTCGGATCGTCGACGCCCACGTCGAGGTACGTGCCGTTGCGGCTGACCCGGAACATGAGGTCGGGGATCGCGGCGAGCAACGCGCTGTTCCGCTCTTCGAACCGCCGTACCGTCTCGAGGCTCCGCTCGCTCGCGAGCGCAAAGCCGGCGGCAGCGCTGACTGCCTCGAGCAGTTCCGGACGGAGCCTCAGCGACGGGTCGTGAACGAGCATGCCGACCGGCTCGCCCTGGTGCGCGATCAGCGTCGAGACGCTGCCGTCAGGGGCCCGGGTCGAGACGTCACGGCCGGCGCCGTCGCGATAGCTGCCGTCAGGGGTTCTCCGAGCGAGGCGAAGCGACGGGTCACGGAGGGCTCGCCGGAGCGCGTCCTCGAGCCCGGGCGCCTCACCTCCCTCCCGCAGCTCGACGAGGAGCTCGCCGACCGCCGCGCTCGAGAGGCGTCCCTGGACGAGAGTCGTGAGAAAGGCGCCCGGCAGGGCGAGGGCGGCGACCAGCGCGAGCCCGAAGCCGATCAGACCCGCGCGGGACGAGACCGGCGTGAGCGCCAAGCCGAGCGAGAAGAGCACAAGGGCGATCGCGCCCCCGACGGCCACCGGCATCTGCTGCCGCCGGGCTGCGGGTGTGGCCGCCCGGGCCCAGCGCGCCACCATCACGATCGCGGCGAGTGCAAGCGCTGCGGCGATCGCGGCTTCCAGCTCGTACAGGCCGGTGGCCAGCGCAGCCTGCGAATCGATCAGCGCGAGATTGCGCGGGTGGGCGCTGTGGTACCGCGTGAGCGGGTCGAAGACCACGGCGAGCGCCTGCAGGACGACGACGTTGAGGTAGGCCGCGCCGACGACGAGGCGCTCGCCGGCGGTGCGAAGACGGCCGCTCGGGTACGCGAGCAGCGCGTGCACGAGCAGCGCGAAGACGATGTTCGACGCGAGGACGCCGAGCGTGTACGGGACGGCGTCGTTCGCCTCGTGGAGGACGCTGATCAGCGAGGCGAAGCCGACGGCGGCGAGCAACAGGCCGAAGCGCGCGTACGGCCGTAGCCGCAGCGCGGCCACGCCGGTTCCGACGAAGGTCAGGCAGACGAGAGCCGTCAGCAGGGACTGGGCGACCGGGCTGGGCGCGATCCTGCTGACGGCGATGATGTAGACGGCTCCGGCAGTCGCGGCGGCGCCGAATACGAGCAGTGCCGCGGCCGCCGTTCTGGCGCGCTCGTCAGGGCCGGCGCGCGCGAAGATCGTCTCGGTCATGGGAGGAACCTCTCGAGGGCCACCCCCGAGAGATCCCCCTTGGTCACGAACCCGAGCGCGCCGCTGGCCTGGATCCGGCTTCCGTACGCGGCCTCGTCGCGGCTGGAGACGAGCACGATCGACAGCGTCGGCTCGCGCGCGAGCAGGCGGGCCGCGACCTCGAATCCGTCGAGGTCCGGGAGCTGGATGTCGAGCAGCACGAGCTCCGGCTCGAGCTCGGACGCGAGGGTGACGGCCGACTCCCCGTCGGCCGCCTCCCCCACGACGTCGAAGCCCTCGGACTCGAGCAGGGTGCGCGCGCAGCTGCGGAAGCTCGCGTGGTCGTCGACGACCAGCACGCGCCGCGCGGGCCGCACCCGCTCGAGGATCTGCCGGTGCTCCACCTTCATTCTCGCCCCTCTTCGCACATTACTCGGACCCGAGCACCGGTGCTGTGTCCGGGGCACGCTCGCGACCCCGCCGCGGCTCTGTCCGCTCGTGGTCGGAGTCGAGCCGCGGCAACCACTCGAGCCAGCGCGGCAGGTACCAGTTCCAGTCGCCGAGGAGCTTCATCACGGCGGGCAGGAGGACGGCCCGGACGATGGTCGAGTCGATCAGGATCGCGGCCGCCAGGCCGAAGCCCATCTGCTTGATGTCGAGCGTGCGCAGGGTGACGAAGATCGCGAACACGGCCACCATCACCACGGCCGCGCTCGTGACCGTGCCGGCCGTGCGCCGGATCCCGGTCGCGACCGCCTCCTCCGTCGGCATCCCGCCGTCGACGAGCTCCTTGATCCGGCTGAGGATGAACACGTGGTAGTCCATCGAGAGCCCGAACAGGATCACGAACATGAACAGCGGCAGCCACGAGGTGATCGCGCCGTTCGAGCGGAAGCCGAGGATCCCCTCGGCCCAGCTGTACTGGAAGACCAGCACCATCAGACCGTAGGCGGCGCCGACCGAGAGCAGGTTCAGCAACACCGCCTTGATCGGGATCACGATCGACCGGAACGTCACGAGCAGGAGCAGGAAGCAGAGCGCGAGCACGAATGCGAACACGAGCGGCGCGTGGCTCTTCATCTGCTCGTTGAAGTCGTGCGTCCCGGCGGCCTGGCCGGTGACGGCCGTGTCGACCCCCGGAACCGTGCCGAGCGTCGCCGGGATCACCTGCTGCCGGAGCGTCCGCAGTGCGGCCGCCGACTTCTCGTTGCTGCCGTTGCCCTGGAGGGAGATCGAGACGGTCTCGACCGTGTGCGCCGGGTTGAGCTCGGTCGAGATCGGCTCGAACATCTGGCCGGTCGCGAGCGCGCGTGACTCGAAGCGCGAGATCGCCTGTTGCACCTGCGGGGAGGTGACGTCGGGCGCCGCGACGACGACCTTCGCCGGCGTCTGCGCGCCCGGGAAGGCCCGCTGGATCGCCTCGTACGTGCGGACGATCGGCAGCGACTTCGGCAGGTCGGTGAAGCTCGGCAGCTGCGTGTGCAGCGTCAGCGTCGGCAGCGCGAGGGCGAGGAGCGCGCCCGCCGAGAGCGCGGCCGAGAGCGCCGGCCGGCGGAGCACCCGGTCGAGGACGAAGCCCCACACACGCGACTCGCCGACGGAGCGCCGCGAGAGCAGCGGGATCTTGCCCTTGTCGACCCGATGGCCCAGCTTCCCGAGCATCGCCGGCAGGATCGAGAGCGATCCGATCAGCGCCACCGCGACCATCAGCATCGCGCCGACGGCGATCGACGTGAAGACGGCATTGCCGGTGAACAGCATCCCGGCCATCGCGATCAGCACCGTTAGGCCGGAGATGAAGACGGCGTGCCCGGAGGTGCCGGCGGCCTTCAGCAGCGCCTCGCGTGGCGAGGCGCCACGCTCGCGCTCCTCCCGCTCACGGCGGAGGTAGAAGAGCGAGTAGTCGACGCCGACCGCCATCCCGATCAGCAGGATCACGGACTTCGTCGCGTCGCCCGCCGCCACGACGTGACTCGCCGCCGCGGACAGGCCGATCGTCGCCAGCACGCCCGAGAAGGCGAGCAGCACCGGCAGACCCGCCGCGACGAGTGCCCCGAACGCGACGATGAGGATGATCAGCGTCACCGGCACGGACGAGTACTCGGCGCGCTGGAAGTCCTTGTTCAGCGTGTCGTTCAGCTCGTGGGTCGAGCTCGCAAACCCGAACTCGGCGACGGTGAAGCCGCCGTGCCTCGCCTGCGCGCCCGCGACCGCGTCGAGCACGGGCTGGATCTTCTTGTCCGCCTTGTCCTGCTCGCCGGCGATGTCGAACTGGACGAGCGCCGAGCGCCGGTCCTTCGACAGTTGGCCGCCGTTGCCGGCTGCGAGCGGCGAGCGCACGCGGCGCACCTGCGGCAGCGCCGACACGGTGCGGACCACGTCTCCGACGGTCGCACGGAAGGCGGGATCGCGAACGGTGTCCGTCGTCGACTGGACGAGCACGCTCTCGCCCGCCCGGTCGGTGAAACCGGCGTGCTTGAGGATCTGCTCGGCCTTGTGGGTTCCTCCGGCCGCGGTGTCGGCCTGCTTCAGCATCCTCGTGCCTGCGACCGAGCCGAGCGCGATCGCGACGACGCAGAACGCCAGCCAGGCCGTCACGGCCGTCTTCCAGTGCTCCGCGCTCCACCGTCCGGCGCGCGCTGCGAGGTTCACCTTCATCTCGCCTCCTGATCCCTAGAGGTCACGTCGGGCCAGGCTGCCTGGCACCCGTCTCGGGCGGAAGCGGGCTAGCCGACTTTCCGGGGTGCGGTTCTCCGCACTCGTCCGACGGAGTGCGGGAAGCCGCACCCGCGAAAGCCTGCGCGCCGTACGCGCAGCGCCCACGGCCCCCGGCAGCCTCGAGGGAGCAACGACCCACACGGAAGTGGAGGTGAGCAATGCCGACCACTGATCACTTCGGACATCGCGAGAGCAACGGAATCGTCGTCGACCTCTTCTGGAGCCGTGGCTCGATCGACGACGAGTTCCGGGTCGAGGTCGTCGACGCGCGCGAGGGAGCGAGCTTCGTGCTCCACCCGACGACGGGCAGGGAGGCGGTCGCGGCCTTCTACCACCCGTTCTCGGCCGCGAAAGCCGCGCTCAACGGGAAGCGCTGGGCGGCGTGATCACGCCCGCCGCGCCGGCCATGACGAAACGGAGGACCAACGCATGAACACAGAGTCACTGTCGACCCGGCGCGGCGTGGCGATCCTGCTCCTGCTCAGCCTCGTCCAGTTCATGGACATCCTGGACGCGTCGATTCTCAACATCGCCCTGCCGTCGATCAAGAACGACCTCGGCTTCAGCCAGCAGAGCCTGCAGTGGGTGGTGAACGGCTACATCCTCACCTACGGCGGGTTCCTGCTGCTCGGCGGCCGGATGGCGGACCTGCTCGGGCGCCGTCTCGTGCTCGTCACCGGCCTGATCGTCTTCGCCGGCTCGTCGCTGACCGGCGGCCTGGCCCACAGCGAATCGCTGCTGGTCGGGGCCCGCTTCGCGCAGGGGCTCGGCGCCGCCATGCTCTCCCCGGCGGCCCTGTCGAGCTTGACGAGCACGTTCCGCTCGACCCGTGACCGGAACACGGCCCTCGGTGTCTGGGCGGCGGTCTCGGGCATCGGCGGCGCCGCCGGCGTCCTCTTCGGCGGGCTGCTCACCGAGGGCCCCGGCTGGCGCTGGGTGCTGTTCGTCAACGTCCCCTTCGCCGCGGTCGCCTTCCTCGGCGCGTTCGCCCTCCTGAAGAAGGAGCGGATGCGGATGCGGCTGGCCAGCTTCGACGCCCTCGGCGCCCTGCTCGTCACCGGCGGGATGCTGCTGCTCGTCTACGCCCTCGTGAAGGCGCCCGATGTGGGCTGGGGTGCGACCCGCACGATCGGCGAGCTCGCCGTCGCGGGCCTCCTGCTGGTGGCCTTCGTGGTCAACGAGCTGCGGGTGGCCGACCCGCTCATCCCGCTGTCGATCCTCCGCGTCAAGGGGATCGCCGTCGCCGACACGACGCAGATGATCGCGTTCGCCGGCTTCGTGCCGATGTTCTTCTTCCTCACGCTCTACATGCAGACGGTGCTGCACTACTCGCCGATCCAGACGGGGCTCGCCTATCTGCCGGTGACCGGGGGATTCATCATCGCCGCCGGCATCAGCTCGCAGCTCTTCGCCCGCATCGGCACCAAGCCCGTGATCATCGCCGGAGCCCCGATCGCCGCAGCCGGCCTGTACTGGCTGTCGCGGATCCCGCTCGACGGCTCCTACGTCTCGGACCTGTTGCCCGGGCTTCTGATCATGTCGATCGGCCTCGGCGGCGTGTTCACGGGCCTCACCACGGCTGCCAATGCCGGCGTGGAGGCGAACCAGGCCGGCCTCGCCGCCGGGCTCCTGAACACCGGGCAGCAGATCGGCACCGCGCTCGGCCTGGCCGTTCTCTCGGCCATCGCCACGGCACACACCAACTCGCTGCTGCGCGGTAACGAGACGCTCGCCCAGGCGGCGACGCACGGCTACGGCCGGGCGCTCCTGGCCGGGGCGTTCCTCGTGGCGGCGGCGGGTCTCATCGCGTTCCTGACCCGCAACACGCGGCAGACGGAGGCGGCTCCGGTCGTCGAGGAAGAGCCGGCCCTCGACCTCGCGGCCTGACGGCGGATGGGGGGAGCCGAGGCGATGGCCGGCAACGCGAACGAGCTGATGCGCCTGATCCGCGAGATCCAGGCGCTCAAGCTCGAGCTCGACGCGCTTCGCCGGATCGGAGGGCCCGCTCGCGAGGTGCAGGCGAAGGAGCGGGCCCTCGACCAACTGCACTGGCGACTGGCGGCCGTCGCCCGGCGGACGGCAGCCAATGACGTGTTACTCGGAGGTGCCTGATGAAGATCCTGTTGACACTCCTCGCGATCGCAGCGCTCTTCGGTGCCGTTGCCTTCGTCCCCATCTACGGAGGCGTCCTGTTCGCCTTCATCCTCTTCGGCCTGTTCCTGCTCGCGCTGGTCGGCGCCATCGGCGAGCAGGAGAACCGGACCGTGCGCCAGCACGACTGGGAGATGGACCCGCGGGGCTGGCGCAACGGCTCCTAGGCGCGGAGTTCGGATAGCCGCACCCGCAAAGGCAGGGACGCCGTAGGCGCCGACGGGCCGGTCGCGCCACGGTTGAGAGACGGAAACGAATCGAACGGAGGAGGCTCGGTGAACACCGCACAGCAGTCGCGTCTTTCGATCAAACAGCTCCGCGCCGAGCTGGCCGGCACGGTCCTCGGCCCCGACGACCCGGCGTACGACGACGCGCGGCGCGTCTTCCTGCCGGCGGTCGACCGCCGCCCGGCGGCGATCGTGCGGCCCGCCGATGCGGGCGAGGTGGCGCACGTCGTGTCGATCGCGCGGGACACGGGCCTCGAGCTCGCCGTGCGCGGCGGCGGTCACAGCAACGCCGGCCACGGCACGAGCGACGGCGGGATCGTGCTCGACCTGTCCGGCCTCACCGCGCTCGAGATCGCCGCAGGCGAACGGATTGCCCACGCCGCGGGCGGGCTCACCTCCGGGGCGGTCACGGCGGCAGCCGCTCCGCAGGGTCTCGCGGTCGGCTTCGGCGACACGCCCTCGGTCGGGATCGGCGGGCTCACGCTCGGCGGCGGCGCCGGCTACCTCGTCCGCAGGCACGGCCTGACGATCGACCACCTCCTCGGCGCCGAGGTCGTGACCGCCGACGGCCGCGTGCTCGAGGTCGGCGCGGACAGCCATCCGGACCTCTTCTGGGCGATTCGCGGAGGCGGCGGCAACTTCGGCGTCGTCACCCGCTTCGACTATCGGCTGCACCCGGTCGACGTGGTCACCGGCGGCATGCTCGCGCTCCCCGCGACGCCCGCCACCCTCGCGGGGCTCGTCGCCGAGGCCGAGGCGGCGCCGGAGGAGCTGTCGCTGATCTCCAACCTCCTGCTCGCGCCGCCGCTGCCGTTCGTCCCGCCGGAGCTCGTCGGCAAGCCGCTGCTGCTCGTCCAGCTCGTGCACTCCGGACCGCTCGAGGATGGGGAGCGGGCGGTGGCGCCGCTTCGAGCGCTCGCGCCCCCGGTGGCCGACTTCGTCCGGGCCATGCCGTTCGGGGACGTATTCACGACGGAGGCGCAGGGCGCTCCGCCGCGTGCCGTCGTCCGCACGTTCTTCTCGGACTCGCTCGACGAGGACATCGCGGGTGAGCTCCTCGACCGGCTGCGCGCCTCGACGGCGCAGGTGGCGGCGGCGCAGATCCGTGTGCTCGGCGGCGCCGTGGCCCGGGTCCCGGCGGAGGCGACCGCGTACGCACACCGGCACCGGCGGCTGATGCTCAACGTCGCGGCCGTCTACGGCTCACCGGCAGAGGACTCCGTGCACCGCGCCTGGGCCGAGGAGGCCGCAAGCGCGCTGCGGCAGGGCGAGGACGCGGGTTACGTCAACTTCCTCGGCGACGAGGGCGCGGAGCGGGTCCGAGCCGCGTATCCCGGCTCGACGTGGGACCGGCTCGCCGAGGTGAAGCGGGGCTACGACCCCGAGAACGTGTTTCGCCTGAACCAGAACGTGCCGCCGGCGGAGGGGCGGTGAACATGGCGAGCAAGAGGGGAGGCAGGGCGCGCGCCGACCTGCAGGCCTGGTACCTCGACGGCCTGCTGCCGAAGCTCGGGCGCGCCGCGACGACCGGCGCAGTCGACCCGCGCGCGGTAGAGGCGCTGGACGCCCACGTGCGCGCGCTCCTCGACCTCTCGCGGCCACGGGAGGAAGCGGCGTGAGCAGCGTTTCACTTCGCCGCGCCGGGGCTGCGACCACCGTCTGGGGCATCGTGTTCGCCGTCGTCCACTTCTACTGGGCGACCCACGGCACCATCGCCAACGATCCGAGCAGTCAAAGCATCGGCGACTCGCTCTACATCGGCTTCATCGCCGTACTCGGGCTGCTCGGCGCGGCCGTGGCCCATGGGCTCTACCGGCCCTGGGGCGCGCGCCTCGGACGCCGCCGGCTGATCCTGCTGGCCCGCCTCGGGGGAGCCGCCCTCCTGCTCGGAGTCGCGATCGGCGTCGGGGGCTGGATCGCGGCGGCCTCGCTCGGGGACGACGGCGCATCCGGGGTCGTCATCACCGCGTACTTCCTGGTCGGCGGGCTCCTGTACTCGGCGCTCGGCTGGCGCGATGCCTCATCCGGGACCGTGGAGGAGGCCGCGTGACGGTGTCCCGCGTGATTCCGGGGGCGGTCGGGCTCGACGGCGCGCGGCGGCTTCCGAGGTGGGCGACCGAGGCGATGCTCCTCGCCGGCCTGTATCTCGCGGGCGAGCTTGCGCGCGGCATCGCGCGCGGCGGGGAACCGACCGCCGAGGCGCACGCCGAGACGATCGTGCGGCTCGAGCGCAGCCTGCACGTCTTCGAGGAAGCGACCATCCAGCAGGCCGCCCGCCACGTCGACCTCTCCGCGTTCCTCGGCTACGCGTACGTGAGCGTGCACCTCGCGGGGACCGCGGCCGTGCTCGTCTGGGTGTACCGGCGGCGCCGGCAGGCGTACACGCGGCTGCGGAACACGCTCGTGCTCGCGAGCGCGCTGGGAGTCGTCGGCTACGCCGTGTTCCCGACCGCGCCGCCGCGTCTCGCCGGTCTCGGCATCGCGGACACCGTCAGCGCCGCGACCTCCGTCAATCTCGACTCTGCCTTCGTCTCGAGCCTCTACAACCCCTACGCGGCCGTCCCGAGCATGCACATCGGCTTCTCGCTCATCGTCGGCCTCGCGGTCGTCCGGCTGGCGCGCCGACCGCTGTGGCGCGTGGCCGGCGCCGCGTATCCGGTGCTCGTGCTGTTCGTGATCGTCGCGACCGGCAACCACTTCTTCTTCGATGCCGCGGCCGGCGCGGCCGTGGCCGTGATCGCGCTCGTCGGGATCACGCTCGCGCCACGGCTACGCGCCGGCCGGCTGCGCGACCACCCGGCTACCGGAGCTGGGTGAGCCGCTCGCGGTACTCCTCGGCGTTGATCTCGCCGCGCGCGAAGCGCTCGCCGAGGATCCTGCGGGGCGAATCGCCTCCGTCGTGCGGTCCGCGGCCACGCCGCCAGAACAGGACGACCACGAAGGCCGCGAGCAGCAGCCAGAGGATCGGGAAGATGACCCACCAGTGGTCGTGGTGCCATCCGCCCGCGTCTGCGATCAGTGGGAGTACAGCGTGCATGGATCTCATCTCCTTCGTCTGGATCGAGCATGCGACCACCGTTGCAGCCGATCCCTCCTCTCGGAAACGCCCTCGGGGAGGAACTTCGGCCTACCTCCGCAGGAGGACGAGGATCCTTCCCGGGGGCGACTCGGCGCGAAGAGAGGCGGGTTACCCTCACCGGAAGGGTTTTTCGATGACTGCACGCCCAGCCAGAGTGCCGCGTCTCCGGCTCGGTCAGTCGCCGACGCCGAGCGACGCGATCGTCGCTGCGGTCGCGTTTGCGCTGACCCTCGCCGTGCTCGGCGGCGCCCACGGCTCGGGTCGAAGCCTCGACGCCCTCGGGGTCTGCCTGGCCGCGGTGGCCTGCTTCCCGCTCCTCGCCCGGCGGCAGTGGCCGCTCGGCGTCTTTGCGCTCTCCGCAGCTGCAAGTGCGACCCTCAGCGGCCTCGACTATGGACACGGGCCGCCGTTCGGCCCGACCGTCGCTCTGTTCTTCGTTGCCCTCGACGAGCGAAGCCGTGCTCGCGTGGCTCGCACGGCGACGGTCGTGGTCGTCATGTTCGGCATCCACCTCGCGGCGACCGCCGGCGCCAGCTCGGGGTTCCCCACCATCGCAGTCCTGGGCGGGATCGTCATCTGGGGAGGCGCGTGGATGGTAGGCGACCAGCTCCGCCAGCGGCGCCGCCGCCGGCTCGAATTGGCAGAGCGGCTCGAACGCGCCGAGCGAGACACCGCGCGTGAGCGCCGGCTCGCGGCCGCGGAGGAGCGCACCCGGATCGCCCGCGATCTGCACGACTCGGCCGCGCACGCGATCAACGTCATCCTCGTCCAGGCCGGAGCCGCACGCCTGCTGCAGCAGCGCGATCCGGGCGCCGCACAGGATGCGCTCTCGACGATCGAGGACGTCGCCCGCGAGACGATCGGCGAGATCGACCACCTCGTCCGCGGCCTGCGCGAGGACAACGGCTCGGCGGCGGTCGAGCCGCCGACCGGTCTCGCGGCGCTCGACACGCTCCTCGAGCGCCACCGCGCAGCCGGCCTGGCGATCGAGCTCCGGGTCGACGGCGAGACCCGGCTGCTTCCGCAGCGGCTCGACCAGGCCGCCTACCGGATCCTCCAGGAGGCGTTGACGAACGTGGCCCGGCACGGCGACGGCTCGGCGGAGGTCGACGTCCACTACGGCGAGGGCAGGCTCGAGCTGACCGTCTCCAACACCGTGCCCGCGACGAGCGCGAACACGGCCGGGGGCGGTCACGGGATTCTCGGCATGCGTGAGCGTGCCTCGCTGCTGGGTGGCACGCTCGACGCCGGCCATGCGGCGGGCCGCTTCATGGTCACGGCGCGGCTGCCGTACGGCCCCGCGGAGGCGACCGCATGACGGAGCCGCCGGTGCGGGTGCTGCTCGTCGACGACGACGATCTGATGCGAGCGGGACTGAAGGCCGTGCTCTCCAGCGACGAGACGGTCGAGGTCGTCGGCGAGTCCGGTGACGGGCGAACCGCTGTGGAGAGCGCCCGCAGCCTTCGCCCGGACGTCGTGCTGATGGACGTGCGCATGCCGGACCTCGACGGGATCTCCGCCACCCGCGAAGTCCTCGACACGTCACCGGGGGTCAAGGTCGTCATCCTCACGACCTTCGAGCAGGACGACTACATCTTCGGCGCGCTCAACGCCGGCGCCTCCGGCTTCCTCCTCAAGCGCACCGGGCCGGAGCAGCTGCTCGCCGCGATCCACACGGTCGCGGCCGGCGACTCGCTCCTCTCCCCGTCGGTCACCCGCACCGTCATCGACCGGATGGCCCGGCAGCCGACGCCGCAGATCGGGCCGAACCGCCTGCTCGACGCGTTGACGCCCCGCGAGCGCGAGGTGCTCGAGCTCGTGGCGCGGGGGCTCTCCAACGGCGAGATCGCCGCCGAGCTCGTGATCGAGGAGTCGACCGTCAAGACGCACGTGAAGCGGATCCTGATGAAGCTCCGCCTCCGCGACCGCATCCAGGCCGTGATCTTCGCCTACGAGAACGGCGTCACCCGGCCCGGTCCCAAGCCGGCCGCCTAGGGCTCGGGTACCTCCACGGGACGACTGCGAGATCCCGCTGCGGCGGGACGGAGGATCCGGCTTCCGGGCGATGACCTGGCCCTCGACGGCACGCAGGCTTTCTCGTGTCAGAACTCGACCGAGAGGAGCACGATGATCCGCCCAGGAGAGCAACTCGAGAATCCCGTCACCGGCGAGGTGATGATCTTCCACGAGACCGCGGCCGAGAGTGGCGGCGAGCTCGTTCGGGTCGAGACGATCGTCCAGCCGGACGGCTTCGTCGCGGCCGCGCACGTCCATCCGACCCAGACCGAGCGCTTCGACATGCTCGAAGGGACGGTCGAGTTCCGCGTCGGTGGCGAATTGATCCGCGCTTCCGCAGGCGACGAGGTCGTCGTGCCGCCGGGAACTCCGCACCGGTTCCGCAACGACGGGGACGAGGCGGCCCGCTTCCTGATGGAGGTACGGCCGGCGCTCAAGTTCGAGTCGCTGATCGAGACGATGTTCACGCTCGCCGCCGATGGCAAGACGGGCAGGCGCGGGCTGCCCGGCCCCTTCCGGCTCGCCGTGATCGCCCGGGAGCACTTCGACACCGTCCGGCTCCCCTTCCCGCCCGCGGCGCTGCAACGGGCCGCGCTCGCACTCGGAGCGCCGCTCGGGCGGGCGCTCGGGTACGAGCCGACCGTCGTGCGGCGACCGAGTCCCGGCGACTCGCGCCTGGCGCGTGGGCGTGGATACGACCGCGGCCGGCCGCACGGCTCGCCGGAGAGGCGCCCCGGCTGAGCAGGCGATGTCACATTCGTCCGCCCTGTCCTGTCGTACCTGTGAGAACCCTCGAAGGGAGCGAGATGCAGATACGTGACGACAGCAGGATCGGCCGATGACCGCGATCGTCGAGACCCGCGCGCTGCGCAAGCGCTTCGGCGAGGTCGAGGCTCTGGCCGGGCTCGACCTCGCCGCGACGTCCGGGCAGGTCACCGCCCTGCTCGGCCCGAACGGAGCCGGGAAGACGACCTTCATCGGCTCGGTCGCCACCCTGGTCCGGCCCGACAGCGGCGAGCTGCGGGTGGCCGGGATCGATGCACGGGCCGAGCCCGGCCGGGTTCGACGCCTGATCGGCCTTGCCGGCCAGTCCGCATCGGTGGAGCCGGCCATGACCGGTCGCGAGAACCTCGAGTTCGTCGCCCGTCTCTTCGGCCTCGGCCGGAGAGAGGCGAGGGCGGCCGCGTCTGCCGTCCTGGAGCGGCTGGATCTGGTCGACGCGGGCGGCCGGCTCGTGCGCACGTATTCGGGCGGCATGCGCAGGCGCCTCGATCTCGGCGCGAGCCTCGTCGGTAGCCCGAGGCTCCTGCTGCTCGACGAGCCGACCACGGGTCTCGATCCGCGCAGCCGGATGGAGCTCTGGAGCGCGATTCGCAACCTCGTCTCCGACGGGACCGACGTGCTCCTCACCACTCAGTACCTGGAGGAGGCCGACCAGCTGGCGCGGCACGTGGTGATCATCGATCACGGGCGCGCGATCGCCGCGGGCACGCCCGGCGAGCTGAAGAGTCGCGTGGGCCGGGATGTGCTCGAGGTACGCCCGCAGCGGGTGGCCGATCTTCCCGCAGTCGAAGAGGTCGTGGGGCACGTGACCGCGGAAGCGGCGCGCGTCGATCGCGACGCCGGGACCGTCTCGGTCGCCGCCGACCGCGGTGCCGAGCAGCTGACCGAGGTGCTGCGGCTCCTCGTCGCGCGAGCCATCCCGGTCGAGGACATCGGCCTGCGTCGTCCCTCTCTCGATGAGGCGTTCCTCGCGCTCACCGGCCGTCAGGCCGAGCACGCCACTCCGGAAGACGAACCCGCGGCTCTCGATGCCGCCTGACCCCAGCGGAGGTCCAATGGCCAGTCAAGCAGGCGCTATCGATCGCATCCCCGCATTCGGCGGCGTTCGGCGACCCGCGGGAGCGGGGTTTGTCACGGCCACGGCCCAGACGGCGCGGAGAACCCTCCTGCAGTTCGCGCGAACGCCGCAGCTGCTCGTCATGCCGCCGGTCACCGCCGCGCTGTTCATGGTCATCTTCCGCTACGTCTTCGGCGGAGCGATCAACCCCGGGGGCCACACCGACTATGTCCATTTCCTGATCCCCGGTTTCGTCGCCCAGGCCTTCCTCTGGAACGTGATGAACATCCCGGCCGGGGTCGCCGAGGACGCCACGTCCGGCCTGCACGACCGGCTTCGCTCGTTGCCGATTCCGCGGGCCTCCGTGATGGCAGGCCGCTCGCTCGCCGACACGCTCCTCAACGTCGTTCCGCTCGGCATCACCGTCGGCCTCGGCTTCGCCGTGGGGTTTCGGACCGACGCGGGCGCGGGCGCAGTCCTCGGAGCGCTGGCCGTCATCCTCGCCGCGATCTACGCGTTCAGCTGGCTCTTCATCGGGCTCGGCCTCGTCGCCGGGAACGCCCAGGCTGCGCAGGCCTTCGCGTCGCTGGTCGTGATCCCGCTCACGTTCGTCTCCGGCGCGTTCGTGCCGGTGGGGTCGATGCCCGGCTGGCTGCAGTGGTTCGCCGCCAACCAGCCCGTGACGGCCGTGATCAATGCCGTTCGCAGTCTGATGCTGGGCGGAACCGACGTGGCCGGAATCGGCCACACCACCTCCTACTGGGTGGTGCTCAGCCTCCTCTGGTGCGCCGGCATCCTCGCCCTCTTCGGCGTCCTGACGACGGCCCGTTTCGCCCGGACCCGCTAAACCGGGGATTGGACATGGAACCGAACAGATCCGGGAACGAGTGGCTGGCGGAACGGTTCGAGCAGCACCGCGGCGACCTCACCGCCGTCGCCTACCGTCTGCTCGGCTCCCGGACCGAGGCCGACGACGCCGTCCAGGAGGCCTGGCTCAGGCTGAGCCGGGTCGAAGCCGACGAGATCGAGAACCTCGTCGCGTGGCTGACCACCGTCGTCGCCCGCATCGCGCTGAACATGCTGCAGGCGCGACCACGGCGCGACGAGACTCTCGACACGGTCGCCCCGCCGGCGATCGCTGCTCCTGCCGACGATTCCGATCCGGAGCGCGAGGCGTTGCTCGCCGATTCCGTCGGCGTCGCTCTCCTCGTGGTGCTCGAGACGCTGACCCCGGCCGAGCGTCTCGCGTTCGTCCTCCACGACATGTTCGCGCTGAGCTTCGACGAGATCGCGACGATCCTCGAGCGCTCGCCCGATGCGGCGCGCCAGCTCGCCAGTCGCGCCCGGCGTCGGGTCCGCGGCGTCGCCCCACCCGCGGACAGCGATCCCACCGCGGAGCGCGCCGTCGTCGAGGCCTTCCTCGCCGCCGCCCGTGACGGCGACTTCGATGCTCTGCTCGAGCTGCTCGATCCGAATGTCGTGCTCCGTCACGCCGCCGGCCCGGGCCGGGTGAGCGAGCATCAGGGAGCGGAGATCGTGCTCCAGCGGGCGGTCGCCTTCTCCCGCCTCGGTCTCACGCCGAGACGTGCGCGGATCAACGGCGTCGCCGGCTGGGTGGGACTGCGAAACGGCCAGCTCTTCTCCGCGAGCGCGATCACCGTCCGCGGTGGCCGCATCACGGCGATGACCTTCATCACCGATCGCGGCCAGCTCGAGGAGCTCGAGATCAGCTTCCTCAGCTGATGCTCTGCGCCGGTTGCCGTCCGGAGCGGCGCGAGTCTTCCTCGGCAGCGTCGGTGCGGCTGAGCGGAGCCTCTAATGCGTCGAGCCACGCCTGTGCGGTCAGGCGAAGCGTGTCGCTCCGGGCGATGTCGGCCGTCGTCCGGCAGGCGAGAAGCTCGACGATGCGCTCCCGCTCGGCTCCGCCGAGCTTGTGGAAGAGCTCCGAGTGGCTCAGTGCACGAGCTTCCTTGAGCGGATCGGCCGCCATGACCAGCTCGGCCATCGTCTCTGCGACCGGCTCGGCATCGGCGACCCCCGCGACCGTCCAGGAGCCCGCTCGGCGTGCGGGGCCGCGCGCGTGCCGCAGGCGAGCGAGAACGACGAACTCGTGAGGATGGAGGATCATGCGCCGGATTGTGACAAAGCTCACGCCGCCGTGCGGTGGCCCGGGCGTGCGCCTACGTCGTCTCGCGCAGCCTGCGCAGAGCCGGGCCGAGCGCCTGGCGGCCCTGCAGGACCGGCTCGAACAGATCGCCGTGCCGCTCCACCCGCTGCAACGCCTCGCGCCTCCCGAAGTCGCGCGGGCGCAGCTTTTCGCCGAGCTCCTCCCACCGCAGCGGCGTCGACACGGGCGCACCCGGCTTCGGCCGGACGGAATAGGCGGCGGCGATCGTCTTGCCATGCCCGTTCTGGCGGTGGTCGACGAGCACGCCCCGACGCTTCTTCTTCAACCACTCGGTGGTCACCAGGCCCGGGTTCTGCGCCTCGAGCCCGCGGGAGACGAGCTCCGCGAAGTCGTAGGCATCCCGGTACGACGAGCGCCGCGTGATCGGCACGAGCACGTGGATGCCGTCCGCGCCGCTCGTCTTCGGATACGACCGCAGCTCGAGCCGCTCGAGCGCCTCGCGGATGAGGTGCGCGACCCGGATCGCCTGGGCGAAGCCGTTCCGTGACTCCGGGGGATCGAGGTCGAAGACGACGTAGTCCGGACGCTCCGGCCTGTCCACCCGCGAGTACCACGCGTTCATGTCGATGCAATTCATCTGCACCATCCAGACGAGGGCGGCGGTCTCGTTGACGAGCGTGAAGTCGACGAGCCGCGACTCGCCCTCCCGCGGCCAGGTGCGGAACTGCCGCGTCGGGATCCACGCGGGCTTGCCCTTCGGCGCCTGCTTGTGAAAATAGGCCTGGCCGTGGATGCCGTGGGGATACCGCTTGAGCGTGAACGGCCGCTCGCGCAGGTGCGGCACGATCGCGTCCCCGATCTCGCGGTAGTACTGCACGAGATCGCCCTTCGTCACGCCGTCCTCGGGGAACAGGACGCGCTCGGGATGCGTCAGCCGGAGCTTGCGCCGGCCGATCTCGATCAGAATCGGGGCCATGTACGCGGAGTTTGTCCTCGATACGGCCGTCGTGCGCGGCTTCGTCGACGACGCACAGGCGACGATCGCCGCCGCCGCGTCGCCGGAGCAGGCGTGCGAGAGCCTCAGGCCGCGGTTCGCGGAGCTGCTCGCCGACCCGGATTGGCTCCCGGCCGAATACCGCGCCGCCGCTTCCGACAGCGGGATGGGCGGCGGCATCGGCCAGTGGCTCCTCTACCGCGCCGAGGACCAGTCGCTGTCGCTCTTCTCCCTCGTCGTCCCGCCAGGCTCCGAGACACCGATTCACGACCATCTCGCCTGGGGTCTCGTCGGTCTCTACCGCGGCCAGCAGGACGAGGAGATCTACGCGCGGCGAGACGGCTCGCTCGAGCTCGTCGAGAGCCGCTCGCTCGTCCCCGGCGACTTCTACGTCCTGATCCCGCCGCGCGACGACATCCACCGGGTGCGCACGACGTCTGCCGAGACCTCCGTCTCGATCCACCTGCTGACGAACGACACGGGCTGCGTCTGGCGCCACTCGTTCGACCCCGATTCCGGTGAGGCGAGCCCGTTCCGTTCCGGCTACGTCAACGTCGAATGTGAGGACGAATAGATTGCGGAGGTGTCCGGAGCCGACCCCTCCGATCTCGCATCGCTCCCGCTCTTTAGTTCCCTCTCGGAACCGGAGCGCGCCGAGATCGCCTCGTGGTTCGAGGCGCGGGAGGTCGGAACGCACGTCAAGCTCGTCGGCGAAGGAGCGACCGGCCACTCGTTCTTCGTCATCCGGGACGGCGAGGTCGTGGTCACGGCGCACGACGAGGAGATCGCGACACTGCGTGCGGGCGACTTCTTCGGCGAGTTCGCCCTGCTCGGGGCGGGGCGACGGACCGCGACCGTGACGACGACGAAGCCTTCCTCGGTGCTCGTCCTGTTCGGCACCGACTTCAACCGCCTGCGCGCGCGGTATCCCGCGATCGCCGCCGAGATCGAGGCGACGATGGAGCGGCGCCTGCAGCGCTCCTAGGCCACGGAGGCGCCGGCTCTCTCGGCGTCGCCGAGGTACTGGTGCACGAACGCGATCGCCATGCTTCCCTCGCCGACGGCCGATGCCACGCGCTTGACCGGCCCGGAACGGACGTCTCCGCACGCGAAGATGCCGGGGACGCTCGTCTCGAGGAGGTACGGGTCGCGTTCGAGCGGCCAGGCACCGGCCGCGCCGACCTCCGCGCCGGTCAGCACGTAGCCGCGGCCGTCGAGCGCGATCTCCGGCGGGAGCCACTCCGTCTCGGCATCGGCCCCGATGAAGATGAACAGCCCTGCGGACGCGAGACGGACCGGCTCCGCGTCACCGTGCGTCCTGACGTCGATCGCCTCGAGCGACTCCTCGCCGTGTGCCGCGACGACCTCCGTACGGAAGCGCACGTCGATGTTCGAGCGGGTCGCGAGCTGGTGGACGAGGTACTGCGACATGCTCTTGGTGAGGCTCTCGCCGCGGTAGAGGATGGTGACCCGCCGGGCGTGCTCGGAGAAGAAGAGCGCCGCCTGGCCGGCGGAGTTGCCGGCGCCGACGATGTGGATGTCGAGGCCGTGCACGTTCGGGCCTTCGCTGCGTGCCGCTCCGTAGTGGACCCCGTTGCCCACGAGCTGCTCGCAACCGTCCACCTCGAGCCGCCGCCACGAAACGCCGCAGGCGAGGATGATCGTTCGCGCCCGCAGCACGTCGCCACCGTCGAGGTGGACCTCGCGCGTCTCGCTGTCCAGGCGGGTGATCGTGCGCGTGACGAGGATTTCCGCGCCGAGGCGGCGCGCCTGCTGGAGCGCCCGGCTCGCGAGCTCGTCGCCGGAGACGCCCGACGGGAAGCCGAGGTAGTTCTCGATCCGCGACGACGTTCCGGCCTGGCCTCCGGGCGCCTCTCGCTCGACCACGAGCGTGCGGAGACCCTCGGAGGCGCCGTAGACGGCCGCGGCGAGGCCGGACGGGCCCGCGCCGATGACGACGGTGTCGTACTCGGTCGCCTCGGGCTCGGTGCCCAGCCCGAAGAGCTCGGCGACGTGCCGGAGCTCCGGTCGCACCACCGTCTCGCCGTCGGCGAGCCGGATCGCCGGACGGTCAGCCTCGGCCGGCAACGGCCCCTCCCAGAGCTCCTCCGCGTCGGCAGCGTCGGGCCTGACCCAGGAGAAGCTGATCTGGTTGCGGTGGAGGAAATGACGCAGCTGCGTGCACGCGGGATCGGAGCGGCGGCCGAGCACGGTCGCCCGCGGGGCCGGAGCCCTCGAGGCCAGTCCCTGGAGGCCGCGGTCGCCCGTCATCCGGAACTGTGCAAGGGCGCCGATCGCCTTGGAGACGATCGGGTCGACGGCCGCGATCAGGTGATACTCGGCGGGCCGGATACGCAGCACGCGCGACTGCACCGCCGCCCGGAAGCCCACCGGGAACGGTGCGCCGAGGACGATCGGCACCTCGCCGAAGACGTCGCCGGGCAGCCGCTCGCCCACGACGTGGTCGATCCCCTCGACGGTCTTCACGGCTTCGATCCGACCCTCGAGCACGGCGAAGAGGGCGCGGTCGTCTCCCTCGTTCGCCGCGTACTCGCCCGCTGCGAGGATCACGTCGGCCGCGCTGCGCGCCAGCTGCTCCTGCCGTTCGGCACCGAGCATCGCGAAGACCTCGATTCCGGCGATCTCCTCCGAAGTCACCACGCGGCCACCACACTATCCGGCTCTCGTTTCGCCGGTCGTCGTGGTCAGGCAGCGGCGCCCCCGAGAATCGGTGCGCCCTCGGGAGTGCGCGGGCCGGTCTCCTCCGAGAGGATCGGAGCCTCATGTCTGAATCCCCAGATCGTGCAGTAGACCCCGAGGAAGAGCTCCCACAGCGCCTCCGGAATCGTCGCCGGCCCCTTGAGCGCGTTCGCCGCCGGATTCCCGCCGAACATGACGATCGTGCCGGCGATGACGAGCAGTGGCCCGCCGATGAGCCCGAGCCACGGCCACGGCCGCGGCACGAGTTGCGTGCGGTACATCATGTACCCGAGGATCAATCCGTTCCCGATGCCGACGACCCACCCGGGCCCGAGGAGGAAGGTCCAGTCCTTGATTGCCGCGAGCGAGTAGGCGATCGTGCCCTCGTTCCCACCCGCGGCCTCTCTGCGCAAGGTGATGATCCCGACCATCGCGACGATGCCGACGAGGATGAACGTGGACTCGAACAGCCGCGCCGTCACGTAGCCGATCGACAGCTCCTCGAACCGCCGCCTCATGATCGGAACGATCACGACCGCGGTGCCGATGTTCGCGACGATGAGCAGCAGCTCCAGGAATGCGCCGAGCAGGATCCGCTTGTCGTGGCCGCCGCCGGCGATGTAGCCCACGGGATCGCGAAGCGCAGGCTCGTAGAGCAGCAGAGCGGGGATCGACGTGACGAAGGTGATGAGGTAGAGCACGCCGAACCAGCGCGCTCGCTTCTGATCGAGAGTCATCCCTGACCCCTTCCCCCGGCAATGGCGGCAGGCCGATTCCCACACCATCTCGACCGGTAAGGTGCCGATAATGACGGCTTGGAAGCCCGGTTTCAAGAGACGTGGTTCAGACAACGTGAATCAGGGCGATGTCGGAGACTGACGGCCGCAGCAACTGGGTCTTCCTCAGCAACCACGGCAACGTGCTGCTCTGCATCGCGCGCGACCCGCGGATCCGGATCAGCGAGATCGCCCACCAGGTCGGCATCGGCGAACGCGCGGCCCAGAAGATCGTCGCCGACCTGGTGGCCGGCGGGTATGTCGTCCGGACGAAGGAAGGGCGACGCAACCGCTACCGGGTCAACACACGTGCCCGCCTTCGCCATCCGTTGTTCGCCGACCTGTCCATAACCCCGCTCATCGACGCTCTCCGGGACGGGGCCGACCCGGAGTCGTGACGTGCCGTTTCGCCCGTCGTCGTGAGGAAAGCGTGCACTCAGGGTGGGCGACGACGAGATCAGGAGACGGCTCGCACGAGCCGAGGAGACGAAGGCTGTCGTCGCTCGGGTCCGAGCGAACCGAAGCCCGGAGACCGTCGCCGCTCTGCATCGCACCCATGCGAAGCATCTTCGCGAGGACGGTGATCTGGCCGGCGCGGCCGAGGCAGAGGCAAGAGCCCGGCGCGCCGAGAGTCACCGGGGCAGAGGCCAGATGCCGCGCGACCGGGACGTAGCCCCGCCGCCTCCCTAGAACCGTTTGCGCCGGCCCCTCGGGATCAGCCGTCGGCTTCTTCGGCCTTCCGCCGCTCCTGGTCGGCACTCACTCGCTCGGCACTGGCGAGCTGCCGCTCCTTGTCCGCGCGTCGTTCAGCGCGGACAGCCTTGTCCTCGGCGCCGATCCCCCGCATCTCGACGGCGTGCTCTTCCTGCAGGTCGGCCGCTTCCTGGTGCAGGTCGGCCGCCCGACCATGCGTCTCCGCGGCACGCCGGTGCGCAGCCAGCGAGTCCTCGTGAGCACGCTCGACGTCCGCAGCGCTTGCCCCCTTGGGACGATCGTTCGACCTCATAGGACCTTCCCGGTGCCTGGTACGCCCGGCGCTGCTCGCCGGCCGACAACGGTGCGCCCTGACGCCGTAGGGGACAGCAGGCGACTGCCAGCGCGAAGACCCACATCGTACCCTCGTCAGCTCGAGGCGGATGGAACCGGGATCGCGGCGCCGACGCACGTTCCGGCGCCCGGAGGGCTGTCGATCTCGATCGTCCCCGCGAGCGCCTCGACGCGGTCCCTGAGCCCGATCAACCCGGAGCCTCGAGTCGGATCCGCTCCACCGACGCCGTCATCCCGTACCGAGAGGTGGAGCGTGCCGTCCTCGAGATGGAGAGAGACCCAGGCCCGCGTGGCGGCCGCGTGCTTGGAGGCGTTCGTGAGCGCCTCGGAGACGATGTAGTACGCAGCGCTCTCGACCGGCGGAGGCAGACGCTGCGGGCACGCGGTGACCTCCACCGGCACCGGCGCGCGTGCAGCCAGCGCCTCGAGCGCGGCTTCGAGCCCCTGGTGGGTAAGGATCGCGGGGTGGATCCCGCGTGCGAGCTCGCGCAGCTCCGCGAGCGCTTGCGTCAGCTCTTCTCTCGACGCCGAGAGGATCTCTGCCGCGCCCTCCGGGTTCCCGCGTAGCTGCGTCTGAGCGAGCCGTAATGAGACCGAGAGCGAAACGAGACGTTGCTGCGCGCCGTCGTGCAGGTCGCGCTCGATCCGCCGCCGGCTCTCGTCCGCGGCGGCGATCACCCGCGCGCGGGAGGCGGCCAGCTGGTCGCGCATCGCCGCGTTCTGAACCGAAGTGGCGACCAGCTCGGTGAAGCGGGCCAGGCGCTCCTCGGCATCGGCGGGGAACGCCCGCTCCTCGGTCGAACCGGCATTGACGCTTCCCCAGACGGCTCCGTCGACGACGATCGGAGCCCCCAGCGCGGACTTGACGCTCCCGTCCAGCGCCATCGCATAGACACCGAAGGCGCTGATGACATGGTCCGTGAAGTCGTC
>DASSVO010000003.1:0-7197 GCA_035706005.1 Gaiellaceae bacterium
GCCGGCGATCCACTCGGTGCGCCTGCCAGGGCTCGTCGCACACCAGGAGGTCATCTTCGGCGGCGAGGGGCAGCTCCTGACGATCCGCCACGACACGACCGGCCGCGAGTCGTTCGCCGACGGCGTCCTCCTCGCGCTCGAGAAGCTGCCCGAGCTCCCTCCAGGCTTGACGATTGGCCTGGAGACCCTCCTGTCGTAGAAGATTCCCTCATGCCGACCGAGGCGGCGGAGCTCGTCTTCGACGAAGCGACCAAGGTCTACCCGGGCCGGGAGGGTGCTGCGGTCGATCACCTCTCGCTCACGGTGCCGGCCGGCGAGATCTGCGTTCTCGTCGGACCGTCCGGAGGAGGCAAGACGACGGCGCTCAAGCTCGTGAACCGGCTGATCCCGCTCACGAGCGGTTACATCCGCATCGACGGCAGGCAGATCGGCGACTACGACGTGACGGAGCTCCGTCGCTCGATCGGCTACGTCATCCAGCAGGTCGGCCTCTTCCCGCACATGACCGTGGAGGGGAACATCGGCACCGTGCCCCGGCTCCTCGGCTGGGAGCGGCGGCGGATCAAGGAACGCGTCGGCGAGCTGCTCGAGCTCGTCGGCCTCGACCCGGAGCACGACCGGCGGCGCTTCCCGGTCGAGCTCTCCGGCGGTCAGCGCCAGCGCGTCGGCCTCGCGCGCGCGCTCGCCGCGAACCCGGCGCTGATGCTGATGGACGAGCCGTTCGGCGCCATCGACCCAATCGTGCGGGCGCGGCTGCAGGACGAGTTCCTGCGCCTCCAGCAGGAACTGCGCAAGACCGTCGTCTTCGTCACCCACGACGTCGACGAGGCGATCAAGCTCGGCGACCGGATCGCCATCCTGCGCGAGGGCGGGCGGCTCGCCCAGTACGACACGCCGCAACAGATCCTCGAGCACCCGGTGGACGACTTCGTCGCCGAGTTCGTCGGCCACGACCGCGCCCTCAAGGCACTCGCGCTCCGCACCCTCGGCGACCTCCAGCTCGCGCCGGCGACGCAGGACGGCCTGCCTCGCCTGCCGGCGGACACGAGCCTGCGCGACGCGCTCGCTCTCCTCATCGCGGAGCGCCGGGACGCGCTCCTCGTCGTCGGCGAGGACGGCTCGCCGCTCGGCACAGCCACGCGGGAGGACCTCCTGCGGTGACGGGCTTCCGCCTGGCAGACGGCGGCGGGCCGGTCATCCCGAACTTCGGGCAGCCGAGCGCCTGCCTCAAGCACAACGGCTGGTTCTGCACCGACTGGATCGGCAAGCACTGGGGGGACACCCTCCAGCCGGCGCTCGTCCAGCACATCCAGCTCACGCTCATCGCGGTCGGCATCGGCTTCGCGATCTCCTTCCTGCTCGCGCTGATCGGCTTTCGCTGGCGGCTCTTCGACGGGCCGCTCGGCGGGCTCACCGACCTGCTCTACGCGATCCCGAGCCTCGCCCTGTTCCAGCTGCTCGTGCCGTTGACCGGCGTCACCGTGACGACGGTGGAGATCGCACTGGTCTCGTACACGCTGTTCATCCTCTACCGGACCATGATCGCCGGCCTCCGCGCGGTTCCCGCCGAGGTGCTCGAGTCGGCCCGCGGCATGGGGCTGACCCGACTTCAGACGTTCTTCCGCGTCGAGTTGCCGCTCGCGGCGCCCGCCATCCTCGCGGGTCTCCGGATCGCCACCGTCGCGACGATCTCGATCGCGACCGTCGCCGCGTTCCTGATCGACGACGGTCTCGGAGCTCCGATCTTCGCGGCCATCGAGACGCCGGATCTCTTCAAGACGGAGCTCCTTGCCACCGGCGTACTGGCCATCCTGCTTGCGCTCGTCGCCGACGCGCTCCTCGCGGCCGCGCAGCGAGCGCTCACGCCGTGGAACCGGCTGCGCTGATGGTCGCCAGCACCTTCGTCGATGCGTTTCGCTTCATGCCGGACCACCTCTCTCTCCTGTTCGAGAAGACCGGCGAGACGGCCGAGCTTGCCTTCGCCGCACTCGGGATCGGCGTCGTGATCGCGCTGCCGCTCGGGCTCTGGCTCGGTCACCGGCACCGCGGCCTGCTCCTCGCTCTCGGCGTCTCCAGCCTCGGGCGCGCGCTGCCGAGCGTGGTGCTAATCGGCCTCGGGATCGGGATCCTCGGCGTCGGGTTCTGGAACAACACGGTGGCGCTCGTCGTGCTCGCGATCCCGCCCATCCTCACGAACGCGTACTTCGCCATGGAAGGAGTCGACAGCGACGCGGTCGAGGCCGCCAGGGGGATGGGACTGACGGAGACGCAGATCCTCGTGCGGGTCGAGCTTCCGCTCGGCCTCCCACTGCTCCTGGCAGGCCTCCGGATCGCCGCCGTGTTCGTCATCGCCACCGCCACGATCGCGGGCATCTTCGGGGGCGGGGGCCTCGGTGACATCATGGCCCGCCAGGTGACCTACGGGCTCAGCGGGGTCTTTGCAGCGGCTTTCTGGGTCGCAGGTCTTGCGCTCCTGGCCGCGGCCGCCATCGCGCTCGTGCAGTGCGCGGCCTCGCGTCGGATGGCACCGAGGACGTAGGGTCCCGTCGAGGGCAACTCAGAGAGGAGGACGGATGTTTCGCAAGCACACGCGTCGCGCTGCCAAGGCGGCGTTCGCGATTTCGTTCGGGGTCGCGCTTCTGATCGGACTTACCGCCTGCGGCGGTGGTGGCGGCAAGAAGACCACCTCGACGTCGTCGGCGACAGGGCCGAAGCCGACGATCACCGTGGGCACCAAGAACTTCGCAGAGGAGTTCATCCTCGGCCAGCTCTACGGACAGGCGCTGGCTGCGAAGGGCTTCAAGGTCACCTACAAGAACAACATCGGCAGCTCCGAGGTGATCGATACGGCGTTCAAGAGCGGCAAGATCAACCTCTATCCGGAGTACACAGGCGTGATCGCGCTCGACCTCGCGAAGGTCAAGAACCCGCCCAAGTCGGCGACGGCCACGTACCAGGCTGCCAAGACGTTCGAACAACAGTCGCGCGGCGCGGCGCTGCTCAAGCCGACGCCGTTCTACGACAGCGACACGTTCACGATGCTCACGTCGACCGCCAAGAAGGACGGCCTGAAGACGATGAGTGACCTGAGCAAGCTCAAGTCGTTCTCGTATGCCGCGCTTCCCGAATGCGACCAGCGGATCACGTGCATCCTCGGGATGAAGACGATCTACCACCTGAAGAACATCAAGTTCGTCCCGCTCGGGAACGTCAGCGTCTACACGCTGCTCGACCAGGGCAAGGCGACCGGCGGAGACGGCTTCTCCACGGATCCTCTGCAGCTCGATCCGAAGTACACGGCGCTGGTGGACGACAAGCACATCTTCGGCTTCCAGAACGTCGCGCCCGTCGTCAAGCAGAGCCTGCTGACGGGGGCAAACGGGGCGTTGCTCGAGAACACGCTGAACGCCGTCTCGGCGAAGCTCACGCTGCCGGCGATGCAGGCGATGAACAAGGCGTACTACGTGAACAAGGCGACCCCGAAGCAGATCGCCGACGGGTTCCTCAAGGCGAACGGCCTCAAGTAGTGAAGGTCGTCGTCCTCGGCGGAGGGTCGACCGGCGAGCACTTCGTCGGCGCCCTCCGCCGGTTCGACGACGAGTCCGAGATCACCCTCGTCGAGAGCAGGCTCGTCGGGGGCGAGTGCTCGTACTTCGCCTGCATGCCGACGAAGACGATGCTCCGCGCGACCGAGCTCGGCGCCTCGCTCGAGCGAGCTCCCGGGCTCCGCGGCGAGCGTCCGGAGCAGGACGGCGTCTGGTCGTGGCGCGACTGGATGACGAGCGACTGGGACGACTCCGGCCAGCTCCACTACCTCCGGGACTGGAACTGCCGGCTCGTGCGCGGCGAGGGACGGGTCACCAGTCCCGGCGTCGTCGAGGTCGACGGACAAGAGCTGCTGTACGACCGGCTCGTCCTCTCCACGGGCTCGCGGCCGGCGATCCCGCCGATCGAGGGACTCGACTCGGTCGAGTACTGGACGAACCGCGAGGCGACGCGGACGCACAAGGTGCCACGGAGCCTCGCCGTCATGGGCGGCGGGCCCGTCGGCGCCGAGCTCGCGCAGTTCTTCTCTCGCATGGGCTCGCAGGTCACGATCGTCGAGCGCGGCGAGCACCTGCTCGGTCGCGTGCACGCCGACGCCGGCGAGCTGCTCGGGGAGCTCTTCCGCGAGGAGGGGATCGACGTCCGCATCGGGGTCGGGATCGAGCGCGTCGAGCCCGGCATCCGGCTCCACCTCTCGGAAGGCTCCACGCTCGAGGCAGAGCGCCTCCTGATCGCGACCGGCCGCCGCCCGAACGTCGAGCGGCTGGGGCTCGAGCAGCTCGGGCTCGAGATCTCGCAGCGTGGGGTGGAGGTCGACGAGCGCATGCGCGCCGCGGACGACGTGTGGGCGATCGGCGACGTGACAGGGGTCGCGCAGTTCACGCACGTCGGCAAGTACCAGGCTCGCGTGGCCGCGGCGGACATGGCCCGGCGGCGCGCCAAGGCCGACTACCGCGCCATCCCGGCCGGGATCTTCACGGATCCGGAAGTGGCGACCGCCGGGCGCACCGACGGCGACGACCTCGTGACCGTGCGCGTCGAGCTCAAGTCGCTGCCGCGCCTCTCGACCTACGAGAAGCCGGCGCGTGACGGCTTCGTCCGCGTCTTCGCCGACCCGCGGCAGCGCGTCCTCGTCGGCGCCGTCTGCGTCGGGCCGCAGGCGGCCGAGTGGCTCGGCCAGTTCACGCTCGCGATCCGGGCCGCGGTGCCGGTCGAGACGCTCCTCGACACGATCCAGCCGTACCCGACCTTCTCGGAGGGAGTCTTCTACGCCTTGCAGGAGTTGCAGGGCGCTCTCTCGTAAGATTCCTGGATGCTCGGCTCCGTCCTGACCGCGATGGTGACGCCGTTCCGCGCCGACGGGGCGGTCGATCTCGAGCGGTTCCGCGAGCTCGCGACGCACCTCGCGGAGAACGGCTCCGACGGGGTCGTCGTCTGCGGCACGACCGGCGAGTCGCCGACGCTGCGCGACGAGGAGAAGCTCGATCTCTTCCGGGCGGCGGTGGAGACGGTCGGCGACCGCGCGACCGTGATCGCCGGGGCGGGCACGTACGACACCGGGCACTCCGTCCACCTGACGAGAGAGGCGACGGCGCTCGGCGTCGACGGGATCCTCGTCGTCACGCCGTACTACAACAAGCCGCCGCAGCGGGCGATCGTCCGCCATTTCGAGGAGATCGCCGGCGCGACGCATCTACCCGTCGTCGCCTACAACATCCCCGGCCGGGTCGTCGTCAACATCGAGTCCGCCACCATCGCGCGGCTCGCCGAGATCGAGAACGTCGTGGCCGTGAAGCAGGCGCATGACGACCCGGAGCAGGCGCGGTTCATCGCCGAGGAGACGCGGCTCGACCTCTACTCCGGCGACGACCCGACCGCCCTCGCCTTCCTCGAGCTCGGCGGCGTCGGCGTCGTGTCGGTGACGTCGCACCTGTGGGGAACGCAGATCGCCGAGATGATCCGCCTCCACCGCGAGGGCGACGTCGACGGGGCCCGTGGGATCCACGAGGAGCTGCAGCCGTCCTACGACCTCCTGCGGATCCAGGTCAATCCGATCCCGATCAAGGCGGCGCTCAACCTCACCGGACACGAGGTCGGCGGCCACCGGCTGCCGATGGTCGAGCCGGACGAGGCCGAGCTCGCGCAGATCCGCTCCTGCCTCGAGCGGTCGGGGCTGCTCGCCACCGCCTCGGCCTAGCGACCTAGACTCCGCTCGATGGGCCTGTGCCGCATCGTCCCGCTCGGCGGCCTCGGCGAGGTCGGCAAGAACATGACCGTCTACGAGGCCGAGGGGTCGATCGTCGTCGTCGACGCCGGTCTCGCGTTCCCGCGCGACGAGCACCTCGGCGTCGACCTCGTCCTGCCGGATTACAGCTACCTTCGCGAACGTGAGGAGATGATCCGCGCCGTCGTCCTCACGCACGGGCACGAGGATCACGTCGGCGGTCTTCCCTATCTGATGCGCGAGGTGCGGGTGCCGCTCGTGCTCGCGACGCGGCTGACGCTCGGGCTCGTCAAGTCGAAGCTCGACGAGCACGGGTTGCTGCGGTCCGCGGACCTGCAGGAGCTCGCGCCCGGCGACGAGCCCGTCGAGATCGGCCCGTTCCGGCTCGAGCTCGTCCGGATGGCGCACTCGATCCCGGACTCCGCTGCCGTCGTGCTCGAGACGCCGGGCGGCCGCTGTGTCCACACCGGCGACTACAAGCTCGACCACACGCCGGTGGACGGCCAGCGGACGGACGTGGGCCGGCTCGCGGAGATCGGCAGCCGCGGGGTCGACCTCCTGCTCGGCGACTCGACCAATGCGGAACGGCCCGGCGTCACGGAGTCCGAGCGGGTCGTCGGCGAGGCGTTCCGCCAGATCTTCCCGCAGCGCGAGGGGCGGATCCTCGTCTCCTCCTTCGCCTCGAACGTCCACCGGATGCAGCAGGCCGCCGACGTTGCGGTCGAGTGCGGGCGGAAGGTCGCCTTCGTCGGTCGCTCGATGCGCAAGAACGCCAACATCGCGCGCAACCTCGGCTACATGGACGTCCCCGAGGACGCGATCTTGCGGCCGCACGAGCTGGCCGAGCTGCCGCGCGGCCAGCAGCTGATCCTCTGCACGGGTAGCCAGGGAGAGCCGATGTCGGCGATGACGCGCATCGCGTACAACGACCATCAAGCCGTCCAGGTGGAGGCCGGCGATACGGTCGTCATCTCCGCCAAGCCGATCCCCGGCAACGAGCTGCGCGTGCACGACGCGATCAACCGGCTCGCGAAGATGGGCGCGGAGGTGCTGCACGAGGACAACGCGAGGGTCCACGTCTCCGGTCACGGCTGCGTCGAGGAGCTGCGAACGATCATCGGGCTCCTGCGGCCGAGGGCCGTGATGCCGGTCCACGGCGAGTTCCGGATGCTCGCCGCCCACGCGCAGCTCGCGCGGGAGGGCGGCGTGGCGGACGACCGGATCATCCTCGCCGAGAACGGCTCCGTCGTCGAGCTGCAGGACGGGGTCCCGCGGATCATCGGCGAGGTCGAGGCCGGCGTCACGTTCGTCGACGGGCTAGGCGTCGGCGACGTCCGCGACGTCGCGCTACGCGACCGGCGGCGCCTCGCCGAGGACGGCGTCCTCATCGTCGTGGCGACGCTCGCGGCTCAGGACGGCGGCGGCCT
>DASSVO010000004.1:0-43460 GCA_035706005.1 Gaiellaceae bacterium
CGACGAGCACGTCCTGGAGCGCGACCCGGCTGCGGTCGTGCGCGTGGACGTCGCCCGTCGCGACCGTCTGGACCCCGAGCTCGGCGGCGAGGCCACGCAGGAGCGCGTTCCGGCGGGCGTCGCCGCGCTCGTAGGGACGCTGCAGCTCGACGTGGAAGCGGTCGGGGCCGAAGGCACGAGCGAGGCGTGCCGCGGCATTCGGGTCACGGACGGCGAGGCCGTCACGAGCGCAGCCGGAGAGACAGACGAGGCCATGGTTGAGGTCACTGCTCAGCTCCTCGAGCAGTGCCAGGTCGAGCCGGGGCGGTAGCGGATCGCGGTTCGTCGTGTCGCGCGTATGCGCGTGCGCCGCGGTCAGGAGCCGGCAGAGGTTCGCGTAGCCCCGCGCGTTCTCCACGAGCAGCGTGACGTGCGCGCCGCCGTTGAGCGTGACCTCCGCGCCGGTGATGGGCCGCACGCCGAAGTGCTTTGCCGCGTGCGCGAACTCGAGCGAGCCGTAGACGCCGTCGTGGTCGGTGAGCGCGAGCGCCTCGTAACCGAGCTCGGCCGCGCGCGCCGCGAGCTCCTCCGGCTGCGACGCTCCGTCGAGGAAGGAGTAGGCGCTGTGCGCGTGCAGCTCGACGTAGGTCATGATGCGCGGCGATGGACGAGGCGTTCTTCACGCGACCGGGCGAGGGCGAGCGGATCCGGCAGCACCGCGTTCTCGCCGAGCTGCCGCAGATCGAGGCGCTCGAGCTCTCGTTCGGGCCGGACTTCGAGGGTGTCGATCCGCATACCCACGCCGACCATGCCGACTCGTTCTACGTCCTCGAGGGCGAGGTCGAGTTCCTCGAAGGTGGCGAATGGCACCGCGTCGGTCCCGGCACCTTTCTCTCGGTGCCGCCGAACGTCGAGCACGGCTTCCGCCCCTGCGGCGAGCACTTTCGCCTGCTCAACTTCCACACCCCGCACGCCGGTTTCATCGGACGGTTGCGGGACGAGTAGTGCCATCCGCCTAGTCTAGGCGAACGTATGTTCGTACGCTACGGGTGGTGGACGAGCTGCCAGAGCGGCTTCTCCTGCGGGCCGAGTGGGATGTAGTCCATCCCATCCGGCGTGTTCAGCTCGTTCCGCCCCGTGCCCGGCGCGGCGCGGTGCCCGTAGAACCAGACGATCCGCTGCTTCCTGGGGTCGACGACCACGACGCGGTCGTTGTAGTCGTCGTTGATCGCGACGTCGCCGTTCGGGAGCATGATCGCGAGCGACGGATGGTCGAGCGCGCCCCAACCCGACGCCGGCCCGTACCGCCATAAGACCTTGCCGTGCCGATCGAGGATCACGGCGGCCCCAGGGCTCGCGTAGTCGGCGAGGAGGATCCGCCCGCCCGGGAGCGGTTGGGGATCCGAGGGGTACGACACGGGCGCCTGGAACGACCGGAGCAGCCGGCCCGTCCTGCTGAAGAAGTCGATCCACGAGCCGTTGATCTCGGAGACGAGGACGCCGCCGTCGGGGAGCGGCGTGTCGCCGTTGACGGCGCCGAGCGTCCGTGGCGGATCGTGGGCGCAGACGTCCGTGCGGCCGATCTGGCGGACGATCTTGTGCTCGCGGATGAAGAGGATGCGGCAGCGGTAGGCGTCGGCGACGGTCAGCGTCCCGTCCGGCAGGACGTATGCGTCGTCGGGCCAGTTGAGCACGTTCGCCGGGCCGGATGGTCGGCCGGGCCCGGCCTGAATCCCGGGGACGCCGAAGAGGCGCGTGACGCGGTGGGTCGCGATGTCGATCGAGAGGATGTCGCCATGGTCCTCCTCGTTCGTGACCAGCGCCTTGCCCCCGGGCGCGACGAACGTGTCGTCGTCGAAGACGAGCCGGCGACCGAGTTGTCGGTCATGGGGAGTCGGGAAGCTCCAGAGGATACGGCGATGCGGGTCGACGAGGAGGACGCGGTCGTTGCCCCGGTCGGCGATCAAGAGGGCGCCCGGGAGAGGTCCGGAGGCCGTGACGACGCGGTTCGGGTCCGGCTTCGGCTTCTTCGGCGCCGTCGTGGTCCGCGGGGCCGCTTTCGGGCTCCGGTTCCCGGACCGCTGAACGAGTGCCCCGATCAGCGCGACCGCCGCGAGCACGGCTAGAACGACGGCGAGCCGCCACCTCATGCCGCGACCCTAGCCGGGCGACGTGAACCGGACGTGAGGAGCGCATACGCTCGGGAGATGGACGGACCCGCCCGTCGCGAGCGCCTCGCCCGCTCGCGTCTCTATCTCGTGCTGGAGGCGCGTCCGCACGGAGAGGATCCTGACCCGTTGCTGGAGGCCGCGCTGCGCGGCGGGGTCGACGTAGTCCAGCTGCGGGACAAGGAGCTCGACGACGCCGCGCTCGTCGCCGCGGCGGAGCCGTATCGTGCGGCCTGCGACGCCCACGGCGCGCTCTTCGTCCTCAACGACCGGCCGGAGCTCGTCGAGGTCTGTGGCGCCGACGGCGTCCACGTCGGTCGGAGCGATACACCCGTGAGCGTGACGCGAGGGCTCCTGGGCCCAGACCGGCTCATCGGGCTCTCCGCGTCGACCGCCGACGAGCTCGGCGAGGTCGGTGGCGCGGACTACGTCGGGGTGACCGCGTTCGCGACTCCCACGAAGGAGGATGCGGTGGCGGGCGGCCTGCAGCTCCTCCGCTCCGCGGCGGAGACTCTCGACGTCCCATGGTTCGCGATCGGCGGGATCGAGCTCTCCAACGTCGCGGAGGTGACGGCCGCCGGAGCGCCGGGCGTCGCGGTCGTCCGCGCCATCCGGGATGCCGCCGATCCGGAGGCGGCTGCGCGGATGCTCCGGGACGCGCTAGAGGGGTAGAAGCAAGTCGATCTCGTCGTGGCGCCGGTAGTGCTCGAGGCTCGGGCGGCTCGTGTCCGGCGCCTGTTGCGCGACGAGCGCGTCGAATGTCGGCTTGATCCGCTCGTAGATTTCGGGCGGGTCGCCGCGCAGCCGGGCACGGAGATAGCGGCCGCCGGGGAGCGTGCCGGATTCGAGACCCGGCACGAGCTCGTCGCCGTCCCGAACCTCGACGCAGGCGCGGTAGTCGTCCGCGATCGGGTCGAAGGCGCCGTAGAAGTGACGTCCGCGGAGGGCGACCACGGCCTCGAGCTCGTCCCAGGCGCGGCGGATGTGCTCGATCCCGTCCGGGACGCGGACGAACTGCACCGCGATCTCGTCCCGCTGGATCTCGGTGAACTCGCTCACGCGCCGCGTTGGGTATACCAGCCGCCGCTCGCGCCGTCGTGGAAGACGACGGTGTTCTCGCCGCTTTCGAGCACGAGCTCGAAGTAGCGGCGGACGACGGGTTCCTCGGTCCACCAGCGGTCGACGACACGCCATTCCTCCCGGACGAGGGCGACAGCGCGGTGGTTCACCTCGAGCGGAGCACCGTCGACGCGCGCCTCGACGCGCGCCGCCTGCGGTGCGTTGAAGCGGGCGACTACTCGTCCTTCGGCACGAGCAGCGCGCGACTCTCCGGCACGCGCGACCACGGCGCCACCTCCACGACGGTGCAAACGGAACCGGATCCGGTGCTCGCCCGCACCTGGCGCAACCCATCCCGCAGGCGAGAGCGGTCCTCTGCCCCGGCTGCGAGCAGCTCGAGCTGATCGCCGGTCGGCTCGGTCAGCTCGACGAGCTCGAGGCTGAGCTCGACGACCGGCCCCGGCAGCTCGGCGAGCCGCGGCGAGAGCGCGACGCGGATCCGGTCGGGATCGGCGCTCGGCTGGCGCAGGGTCAGTGTCCGCCGCCATGAGCTTCCGCTCTCCAGCCGGGCGGCGAGCGCGACCTTGCGGACGAAGCGGTCGCGTCGCTCGGGCCGTGCGAGCGCAGTCTCGACGAGCCCTGCGAGCGCACGCCTCAGCGTCAGCTCGTTGCCGACCGCCTCGGGGAACTCGAGCGAGGCGGCGACGAGCGCGGGCGGGCGACGGCCGCGCACACGCGCGGCCGTCCCACCTCTCGCCAGACCCCAGGCGCGCCGGCCGTCCGGCCCCAAGCGTTCGGCGACGGCGCCGCCCGGGAGCCCGGCAAGCTGTCCCAGCTTGCGAACTCCGAGCGCTTCCAGCTCTTCGTAGCGGCCACGCTCGAGCGGGAGGAGCGTGAGCGGTAGCGGGGCGAGGAATTGCGGCAGCTCCTCGTCCGCGACGACGACGACCTGGCCCGGCCGCGCGACCGACGCTGCGGCGAGCGCGGCGAAGCGCCGTCCGGCCGCGCCGATGCGCGCGTCCCATTCGGCTCCGACTGCCGCGAGTGCGCGGCGCAGCGCCGGCTCGAGGCCGCCGTAGAGCCGCTCCACGCCCCGCGTCTCGAAGTACGCGACGCCGGCCGAGGCCGGGTCGACGGAGAAGCCGGCGTCCTCGAGCGCGCGCAGGATCTCCTCCCAGGCACGCTCCGCACCGGCCGCGTCGGGCTCGACGAGCGCAAGCGAGGGACAGGTCGCGAGCGCCTCCCCCAGCCGCATCCCAGGCTGGATTCCCGCGGCCTCGGCGGCCGCCGTCACCGGCCCGAGCAACGGCTCGCCCTGAGGCTCGGGCGCGAGCGCGGCAGGACGCAACGCGAGCGACGGTGTCCGCCGCAGCGCCGCCTTGAGCTCGAGTCCTGGAATGGAGATGCAGGCGATCATGGGAACGTATGTTCTACACGAACACGTGTTCCCCTGTCAAGATCCCGACAACCTTGCGAAAGGAGCTGGGATGGTCGAGGAAGCACGTCTGGACGACGTCGGCTCGGGGCTCGCGCCCGTCTCTCCGGGGTGGTTCGTCGTCAACGTCGGCGACGCAGCCTGGCTGCGCAACGACGCGTTCGGCGGCCGCTGCGTGTTCGAGAGCAACGGGCGCGTGCTCGCCGAGCGGCCGGGCGACGAGCCGCAGATGTTCGCGGACACGGGCTTCACGCTTGCCGTGCTCGAGCCCGGCAAGCCTTCGGGCATGTTCCACGCGGAATCCGCGCAGGAGGACTTCCTCGTCCTCGCCGGCACCTGCCTGCTCCTGGTGGAGGACGAAGAGCGTCCGCTCCGCGCGTGGGACTTCGTCCACTGCCCCGCCGGAACGCGCCACACGTTCGTCGGCACCGGCGACGGGCCGTGCGTGCTGTTCATGACCGGGGCCCGCCGGGAGGGAAAGGCGATCCTCTACCCCGTCGCCGAGCATGCCCGCGCGCACGACGCGGCGGTCGAGAGGGAGACGGACAGCCCGATGGAGGCGTACGCACGGTTCGCCCACTGGCGTCTCGGACGGCCGGACGCGTGGCCAGACCTTCCCTGGGCAGGATGAGCCCATGAACCGGGTGCGCGTCGACAAGTGGCTGTGGGCGGCGCGCTTCGCGAAGACGCGGAGCGCCGCGACCGAGCTCGTCCTCGCGGGCCACGTCAAGGTCGGCGGCGAGCGGGTCAAGCCGGCGCGGGAGGTCGCTCCCGGCGACACGGTCGAGATCCGGCTCGGGCTCGTGCGTCGCACGGTCGTGGTCACCGGCGTCGCCGACCGTCGTGGGCCGGCGAAGGTCGCCGCGACGCTCTACGAGGAGACGCCCGAGTCGCGCGAGGAACGCGAACGCCTCGCGCTCGAGCGGCGGCTGTCGCGGCCCGTCGGAGCCGACCTCGGGGCGCGGCCGACGAAGATGGAGCGGCGGCGCCTGGACGCACTCCGCCGGGGGCAGCGACGGCGGTGAGATGGGTCGCGCTCCTGCGGGCCGTCAACCTGGGCGCGCGCAACAAGGTGCCGATGGCGGAGCTGAGAGCCCGGCTCGAGGCGGCCGGCTACGAGGGCGTACGGACGTTCATCGCGAGCGGCAACGTGCTCCTCGACGCCCCGAAGAACCGCGCCGCGGTGGCCGGCAAGCTCGAGCGCCTGATCGCGGATGCGTTCAGGGTGGAGACGACGGCGATCATGCGCACGCCGGACGAGCTCGCGGCCGTCGTCGCCGGTCATCCCTTCGGCGCCGACACGGCGCACTCCCACGTCGTCTTCCTCGCCGCCGAGCCCAAGCCGGACGCCGCCGAGCGCTTCGAAGCCGTCGATCCGACGCCCGACCGGGCCGTGCTGGCCGGTGCGAACGTCTACCTCCAGTACCCGGCGGGAGTCCAGGGCTCGCGGCTCTCGGCTGCGCGGCTCGAGCGCCTGCTCGAGGTGCGCGCGACGCACCGCAACTGGCGGACGGTGGCCAAGCTGGCCGAGCTTGCCGCCGAGGCGTAGGCTCGCGCCGACACGCATCCAAAGGAGGACTCGATGGCATTGGCACGGGTCGTTTCGTTCGAGGGAGTCGGCTCTGACCGGATCGCGGAGCTGAAGAGCAGGGTCGAGGGCGGGGAGCCGCCGGAGGGCATGCCGCCCAGCGAGCTCCTCGTCCTCCACGACGCCGAGGGCGAGCGGTCGCTCGCGATCGTCCTCTTCGACAACGAGGACGACTACCGGAAGGGTCACGAGATCCTCGACGCGATGCCGGCACCGGACACGCCGGGTCAGCGCACGTCGGTGACGAAGTACGACGTCGCCGTGCGGATGAGCTCCTAGAGCGTGACCTCGGCTGCGGGGCCGACGCGGCGGACGTAGCGCGGGACGACGTCGAGGACGTTCTCCTGCGCGCACCGCTCGACGTCGGCCTCGAGGCCGTGCCTGCGCAGGTTCGCGGCGCTCCGGCTCGCCGCCAGGCCGTCGAGGGCGCTCGGGAAGCTCTGCGCGAGCAGGATCGCGGCGCGGGCCGAATCCTCGGGCTCTCCGCCGAGCGCTTCTGCGATACGGCCGGCGCAGTAAGCATCGTCGAGCGCGAGCTCGCCGAGCACACCCGCGCAGAGCACCGCCACGTCCTCCCCGTTCTCGCGGGCCGCGGCGGCGACGGCGTCGACGTTGAGCAGCGATCCGACGTAGACGCGCTCGAACCGCTCCGCGGCTGCGACGAGGAGCCGCGTGCCGTTCGTGGTCGTGAGGACGAGCGTCTCGGCGTCCGGCTCGCCGTCGAGCTCGCGTGGAGAGTTGCCGAAGTCGAAGCCCTCGATGTGCTGGAGCCGCCGCTCGCCGGCGAGCTTCGCGGCGCCCTCGGCCTCCGCCAGGGCCCGCGCCTCGTCCACCTCCGCGCAGCAGAGAACCCGCCGGTAGCCCGACGCGAGCGCCTGGCAGATCGTCGAGGTCGCGCGAAGGACGTCGACCGCGATGCCTACCGGAGCAGGCGTCTGCTCACCCGGGGTGAAAGCCACATGGACGCGCACAGCGGGGACTAGGCTAATTCCGATGTCGACCGTGGAGACCCGTTACTGCTACCGGCACCCCGATCGCGAGACCGGGCTGTCGTGCTCCGAGTGCGGACGGCCGATCTGCGCGGATTGCGCCAACTTCGGGCCGGTCGGCATCCGCTGCCCCGATCACGCGAGCGTTCGCCGCGCCCGCCCGACGACGCGCATCAAGCCACGCCCGGTGCATCGGGAACCCGGCATCGCGCTCGGGACGAACCAGGCACCGGTGACGTACGCGCTGTTCGCGATCAACGTCCTGATCTACCTCGTCGCCGCTTCCCAGGCGAGCAGCCTCTACAGCCCCGGTCCGAGCCTCTACAAGCCCGGATCTCTGTACAACCACACCGTGCTCTATGGCCCGCTGGTCGCACATGGCGACTGGTGGCGTCTCGTGACCTCGATGTTCCTGCACTACTCGCTGGTTCACATCGGCTTCAACATGTACGCGCTGTGGGTGATCGGGAGGATCGTCGAGCAGTACCTGGGGACCGTCCGCTACATCGGCCTCTACTTCGTCTCGGGACTCGCGGGTGCAGCCGGAGCGCTCCTCCAGGCGCCGACGACGCCGGTGCTGGGCGCGTCGGGCGCGATCTTCGGGATCCTCGGCGCGATGGTGATTCTCGAGTGGCAGCACACCGGCCGCCTCGCCGGCCAGGCGATGGCCCTCGTCGCGATCAATCTCGTCATCTCGTTCCTGATCCCGGGCATCTCCTGGGGCGGCCATGTCGGGGGCCTCATCGGCGGAATCCTCGTCATGCTCGCCTACGCGCACTGGCGCGGTGGGCGCGCGCAATACGGGCAACTCGGTCTCGGCGGCGTGCTCGGTCTGGTCGCCGTCGGTGTCGGCAGCGTCGCGATCGCGTACCTCCGCGTGCGCGGCTACGCCTAGCCGCCGGCCTGGGCGTACTCGGCGCGATGCGACTCCTTCAGCGCTGCCTGCGCCGCCGCCAGCCGCGCGAGCGGGACGCGGTACGGCGAGCAGCTCACATAGTCGAGCCCGATCCGGTGGCAGAACTCCACGGAGCTGGGCTCGCCGCCGTGCTCGCCGCAGATGCCGAGCTTGATCTCGGGCTTCGTCTCCCTCCCCCGCTCGACCGCAATCCGCATCAGGTCGCCGACGCCGTCCTGGTCGAGCACCTCGAACGGGTTCCGCTCGAGCACGCCTTCCTCGAGGTAGAAGGTGAGGAACTTCCCCTCGGCGTCGTCGCGGGACATCCCGAGCGTCGTCTGCGTGAGGTCGTTCGTGCCGAAGGAGAAGAAGTCCGCGACGTCCGCGATCTCGTCCGCGCGGAGCGCCGCGCGCGGCAGCTCGATCATCGTCCCGCAGAGGTACTCGAGCCCGGGCGCCTCCTCCTCCATCACCTGCTCGGTGAGCTCGCGGAGCCGGCGCAGCTCCTCGCGGAAGCCGACGAGCGGGTGCATGATCTCGACGAGCGGCGCCTCGCCGCCGCGTTCCTGCACCGCCTGCGCCGCTCGCGCGATCGCTCGCACCTGCATCTCGTAGATCTCCGGCCACTGGATACCGAGCCGGCAGCCGCGCGTCCCGAGCATCGGGTTCGCCTCGGAGAGGGCACGGATCCGCTGCCGCATCCGGGAGTCCCGCGCCTCCTCGAGCGGCGGCAGGAACTCGTGCAGGGGCGGGTCTAGGAGCCGGATCGTCACGGGTAGCCCGGCCATGGCCTCGAAGATCGCCTCGAAGTCGGACTGCTGGAACGGAAGGAGCCGGTCGAGCGCGTTGCGGCGGCCCTCCTCGTCGCGGGCGAGGATCATCTCCTGCACGACCGGGAGCCGCTCGTCGCCGAAGAACATGTGCTCGGTGCGGCAGAGCCCGATGCCCTGGGCGCCGAACTCGCGCGCCTTCGCGGCGTCCTGACCGTTGTCGGCGTTCGTCCGCACCTTGAGCCGGCGGACGTCGTCGGCCCAGTCGAGGATCGTCTCGAAGTCCTCGTTGATCGCGGGCGGAACGAGCGGGACCTCGCCGACGATCACGCGGCCGGTGCCGCCGTCGATCGTGAGCAAGTCGCCCTCGTGCAGCTCGTGGCCGCCGAGGCGGACCGTCTTCGAGCCGGTGTCGATGTCGAGGCCCTCGCAGCCCGCGACGCACGGCTTGCCCATGCCGCGTGCGACGACGGCCGCGTGCGAGGTCATGCCGCCGTGGGCGGTGAGCACGCCCTGGGCCTGGATGAGGCCGTGGATGTCGTCGGGCGTCGTCTCCCAGCGGACGAGGATCACGGACTCGCCGGCCTTGCCGCGCTCCTCGGCGCTGTCGGCGTCGAGGACGATCTTCCCGCACGCCGCGCCCGGGGAGGCGTTCAGTCCCTGCGCGGCGACCTCGAACTCGGCGTCCGGATCGAGGCGCGGATGGAGGAGCTGGTCGAGCTGCGTCGGGTCGATCCGCGCCACGGCCTCGTCCCGCTCGATCAGCTCTTCCGCCGTCATGTCGACCGCGCACTTGATCGCCGCAGCCGCCGTGCGCTTGGCCGTCCGGGTCTGGAGAAGGTAGAGCCGTCCCTCCTCGATCGTGAACTCGATGTCCTGCATGTCGCGGTAATGGCGCTCGAGCGCAGCCATCGTCTCGAGCAGCTGGTCGTACGCCTCCGGCAGCCGCTCGCGCAGCTCGGCGAGCGGCTGCGGCGTGCGGACCCCCGCAACGACGTCCTCGCCCTGCGCGTCGACGAGATACTCGCCGTAGACGCCCTGCTCGCCCGTCGAGGGATCGCGCGTGAAGCACACACCGGTCGCAGAGCCCTCGCCCTTGTTCCCGAAAACCATCTGGACGACGTTGACCGCCGTGCCGAGGTCGTCCGGGATCCCGTACATGCGCCTGTAGACCTGTGCGCGCGACGAGTTCCACGATTCGAAGACGGCGTCGATCGCGCGCCGCAGCTGCTCGCGCGCGTCTTGCGGGAAGCCATGCCCGGTCTCCCGCTCGTAGATCTCCCGGGCTCGCTCGACGGAGTCGTCGACGCCGAAGCTCTCGTGCGGGACGTCGTCGACGGTCTCGCCGAACATCTGGATCAGCCGGCGATAGCAGTCCCGGGCGAAGTCGTCGTTCTCCGTCGACCGCCCGAGGCCTACGACCGAGTCGTCGTTGAGCCCGACGTTGAGGATCGTGTCCATCATCCCCGGCATCGAGATCGCCGCCCCGGAACGAACGGAGATGAGCAGTGGATCGTCGGCGTCGCCGAACCGCTTCCCCGTCTGCTCCTCGAGCCGCGCGATGTGTTCCGCGACCTCCTCGTCGAGGCCGGGCACCTCGCCGCCGGAGGCCATGAACGCCCGGCAGGCGTCGGTCGTGATCGTGAAGCCGGCGGGGACAGGGATCCCGAGCTGCGTCATCTCGGCGAGCCCGACCCCCTTGCCCCCCAGCAGGTCTCGTCCCCCACTCGCGGGCTCGTCGAAGGCGTAGACGTACCGGGTCATGGGGCCGCAGATGTTGTCACATGCACGTCTTCCGTCTCGCTAGCGGCGCCTGGCGCGAAACTCGGCGACCCAGGCGAGCGTGCGCAACCCGATCCAGATCGGCGTGAGGAGGACGTAGAAGACGAAGTCCCCCGTGAGCAGCACGATCCACCAGAGGCCCCAACGCCAGAGCGGGATGCGGGGCTTCGGTTGCGGCGCACGGGTCACCGGGTGGCCTGTGCCCTCGCCTCGCCGGCGCGTTCCTCCACGAGGCGCAGGATGCGGTGGGCCGTCTCCTCGATCGACAGCTCGGAGATGTCGATGACGGGGCAGCCGAGTCGGCGGTGGAGCTTCTCCGCCTGTTCGAGCTCCTCGTAGATCTCTGCGAGCTCGGCGTACTGCCGGTTGCGGCTCGGCGCGCCCATCGCCCGCACGCGCGCCCGGCGGATCTCGGCGAGCCCGACCCCCTTGCCCCCCAGCAGGTCTCGTCCCCCACTCGCGGGCTCGTCGAAGGCGTAGACGTACCGGGTCATGGGGCCGCAGATGTTGTCACATGCACGTCTTCCGTCTCACTAGCGGCGCCTGGCGCGAAACTCGGCGACCCAGGCGAGCGTGCGCAACCCGATCCAGATCGGCGTGAGGAGGACGTAGAAGACGAAGTCCCCCGTGAGCAGCACGATCCACCAGAGCCCCCAACGCCAGAGCGGGATGCGGGGCTTGGGCTGCGGCGCACCCATCATCGGGCGACCTGCGTCCTCGCCTCGCCGGCGCGTTCCTCGACGAGGCGCAGGATGCGGTGGGCCGTCTCCTCGATCGACAGCTCGGAGATGTCGATGACAGGGCAGCCGAGGCGGCGGTGGAGCTTCTCCGCCTGCTCGAGCTCCTCGTAGATCTCTGCGAGCTCGGCGTACTGCCGGTTGCGGCTCGGCGCGCCCATCGCCCGCACGCGCGCCCGGCGGATCTCGGCGAGCCTGTTCGGGTCGATCGTGAGGCCCACGATCTTTGCCTCTTCGATCTCGAACAGCTCCGCGGGCGGCTCGATCCCCTTCACGACCGGGACGTTCGAGGCCTTGTGGCCGAGGTAGCCGAGGTAGATCGAGAGCGGTGTCTTCGAGGTGCGGGAGACGCCGACGAGCACGACGTCCGCGTCGTGGAGGCCGTGCGTGACCCCGTCGTCGTAGCGGACTGCGAACTCGATCGCCTCCATCCGCTTGAAGTAGGCCGAGTTGAGCGGCGGCCGCGAGCCGGGGGTCATCTTCGCCGCCTGGCCGGAGACGCGCGCGACCGCCTCGATCGGCTGGCCGAGCAGGTCGCAGTAATGGAGGCGGGCGCGGCGGCAGAGCGTGCGCATGGTCTCGCGGAGCTGCGGCTGGACGAGCGTGTAGACGACGACCGCGGGCCGGCCGCGCATGCGGTTGACGGCGAGCTGGAGGTCGTCCTGCGACTCGACGCGCGGGTGGCGGATCTCGACGAAATCCTGCTCCGGGAACTGCGCCTCGAGCGCCTGCACGAGCCGCGCCGCAGTCTCGCCGGTGGCGTCGGAGACGACGTGGAGCTCGACCGGCGGGTTCGGCACGGGGGCCAGCGTAACGAGGGGCGTGGTGTCGCTCCCATCCCAAACCCCCACCCACCCGGGGAATCCAGCCTACGCCGGCAACGTGCTCGCCGGCGTCGCAGCTTCGTGCCGTAAGGCTGGAAACCCGCCTTGGCCGGCGCAGGTGAGCCTGCGATCCCTCCGAGGGGCCCGGGTAACCTCCGCCCATGACCGAGACGGCGCAGCCGCTGACGATGGACACGATCGTCTCCCTCTGCCGCCGCCGCGGCTTCGTCTTCCCGTCCTCCGAGATCTACGGCGGGCTCGGCTCGACGTACGACTACGGCCACTACGGCGTCCTCACGAAGAACAACATCCGCTCGCTGTGGTTCCGCGCGATGGTGCAGGAGCGCGACGACATCGTGGCCCTCGACTCCGCGATCATCCTCAACCCGCGCGTCTGGGAAGCCTCCGGCCATGTCTCCGGGTTCACCGACCCGCTCGTCGACTGCCGCACGTGCAAGCTCCGCTTCCGCGCCGACCAGCTCGAGCTCGCGAGCTGTGGCCGCAAGCCGAGCAAGCGACCCGGCGAGACGCCCGACTGCGACCTCACCGAGCCGCGTCAGTTCAACCTCATGTTCGAGACGCACGTCGGTGCGCTCCAGGACGAGAGCTCGGCCGCATACCTCCGTCCCGAGACGGCGCAGGGCATCTTCATCAACTTCAAGAACGTCGCCCAGCTCGCGCGCCGCAAGCCGCCGTTCGGCATCGCCCAGGTCGGCAAGTCGTTCCGGAACGAGATCACGCCCGGCAACTTCCTCTTCCGCCTGCGCGAGTTCGAGCAGATGGAGATGGAGTTCTTCGTGCCGCCGGCCGAGGCCGACGAGTGGTACCGCTACTGGATCGACGCGCGGCGCGGCTGGTACCTCGGGCTCGGCCTGCGCGAGGAGAACCTCCGTGTGCGCGAGCACTCCGCCGAGGAGCGCTCCCATTACTCGAGCGGGACGAGCGACCTCGAGTACCTCTACCCGATCGGCTGGCAGGAGCTCGAAGGAGTCGCGAACCGCGGCGAGTACGACCTGACGCAGCACACGCGGGAGTCGGCCACGAAGCTCGAGTGGATCGACCCCGACGGGACGCGCTACACGCCGCACGTGATCGAGCCCGCAGTCTCGATCGACCGCATCATGCTCGCCTTCCTCTGCGACGCCTATGACGAGGAGGTCGTCGGCGACCGGCAACGCGTCGTCCTCCGGCTCCATCCGAGGATCGCGCCGGTCAAGGCGGCGATCCTCCCGCTCGTTCCGCGCGACGACGGGATGGCTGCGCGCGCACGGGCGCTGTACGAGGAGCTCCGCCGCCATCACGTCGTGGAGCACGATGACAGCGGACAGATCGGCAGGCGTTACCGTCGTCAGGACGAAATAGGGACGCCGTGGGCCTTCACCGTCGACGAACAGACCCTCGAGGACGAGACCGTCACAGTGCGGGATCGCGACTCGCTCGCGCAGGAACGGCTCCCGATTGGCGGAGTCCGCGCCTGGCTGGACGAGGCGCTGGAGCGGGACTGGTCCTCGCCGCGGTCGGCCTGAGCGCCGCCGGCTGCGGCCTCGGCGGCACGAAGACGGTCACCACGACCCACACCCGCACGGTTACGACGGTCCGCACGGTGACGACCACCGGATCGTCGACGTCCGCCAAACAGTGCAACGGTGGGCAGCTCACCGGCACGTTCGTCCTCGTCCCGGGCAGCGCGGGTGCCGGTCAGATCGAGTATGCGCTCAAGATCAGGAACACCTCCGGCACTCCGTGCTCCGTCCGCGGCATCCCCAGCGCGACCCTCCTCGGAGTGAGCGGCGCGGCTCTGCCGACCCACGTCCGCGCAGCGGGAACCGGAAGGGCGTCCCGGATCGTGCTCGAGCCCGGCGCTTCCGCCGTGGCTCAGGCGCGGTTCTCTCCCACCGTCGCAGGCGTGGGCGACTCGCAGTCCGGAACGTGCCAGCCGGCGGCGCACACGCTGCAGGTGACCCCGGACGGAGGCGGCGTGCTCGACGCTGCGGTCAAGCCGCCGACGAGCGTCTGCGAGCAGGGCACGCTCAGTTTCGCGGCTTTCGACTACGCGGGTTAGCGCTAGGCGCTCCGGCTCGTCAGCGTCCGCAGCCGGAAGCCGCCGTGGTACTCGTAGGAGGCGGTGACGACCCGTAGTACGTCCCGCTGGGCGCGCGCCGAGAGCCCGAGGCCTGGAGCGTCCGCGAGCGGTCGCGCGAGCAGCGCCTCGATTCCGGCGATGCCGTCGGCGCTCAGCGCGAGTGCATCGGTCGCCGGCGCACAGCGGGCGCAGACGGCCCCGCCCGCGCGCGTGGAGTAGCCGACGCGCGGCTCCCGCTCGGCCCCGCACTCGGCGCAGGCCGAGACGTGCGGGAGGTAGCCCGCAAGCCAGAGCAGCTTGAGCTGGAACGCGAGCCCGAGCGGGTCGAGCGTCGGTCGGTCGGCGGCGTGAGGCGTGTCGTCGAGCAGGTCGAGGAAACGGGTCACGGCGGTGAACGCCCGCGCGTTCGCCTCCTCTTCGCTGAACAGCCGCAGCATCGCCTCGGCGCCGATCATCCCGACGGAGAAGCGGTAGTAGTCCTCCCGCGCTTCCCGATGCGATCGGACGAGCTGCGCCGCGGTCACCGTCTCGAGCTCGCCGCGACCACGGTGAAGGACGAGCTCGACGTGCGAGAGTGGCTCGAGCCGCGCGCCGAAGCGTGACGTCGTCTTCCGCACGCCCTTCGCCACTGCGCCGATCCTGCCGTGCGCCTCGGTGTAGAGGTGGAGGACGCGATCGGCCTCCCCGAGCCGGATCGTCCGGAGCACGACGGCTTCCGTCCTGTACGCCCTTCCGGCCATGCCCGTTGCAGTCTAGGCACGGCATCGGGCAGGAACAGACCCGCGGTTTTCTGCGTTGTAAGTCGTAATGCCGCGAATCCGGATCTACACGACGCGCTGGTGCGGTTTCTGTGTCCGGGCGAAGACCTTGCTCGACTCGCGCGGACTGCCGTACGAGGAGATCTCCCTCGACGACGATCCTGCCTTTCGGCAGACGGTGTACGAGGCGACCGGCGGCTGGACGGTGCCCCAGATCGTCGTCGGCGACCGGCCGATCGGCGGCTACACGGAGCTCTGGCGCCTCGACCGGGAAGGTCGCCTGGACGAGCTCCTCGCGGCCTGAGCAGGCTCCGTGGGCTGGCACGTGGGGCAGAACCAGGTCGTCCGGCCCGCGACGCGCGTGCGGGAGATCGCTGTTCCGCAGCGATCGCACGGCTCGTCACGACGGCCGTAGACCCGGAACTCGTCCTGCATCGAGCCGCCGCTGCCGTCCGGCAGCCGGTAGTCGCGGAGCGTCGACCCGTGCCGGGCCAGCCCGTGCTCGAGCGCTGCCCGGATGCCCCGGTGAAGCCGTCGCAGCTCCGCGCGATCGAGGCCGGCTGCGGGGCGCACCGGGTTGAGCCGCGCGCGCCAGAGTGCCTCGTCGGCGTAGATGTTTCCCATCCCCGCGAGCGTGCGCTGGTCGAGGAGCGCGGCCTTCAGGGATGTCCGCCTGCCGGCGAGACGCTCGCCCAGCCGCGCAGCGGTGAAGAGCGCCTCGAGTGGCTCGTCGCCGACCCGCTGGTCGAGGTAGGGCCCTGCCTCCTCCGGCTCGAGCAGGAGCCAGGTTCCGAAGCGCCTGACGTCCCGGTATGCGACATCCGATCCGTCGTCTAACGTGACAACGGCACGTCGATGCGGATCGTCCTGGAGCGACCCACCCGGCGCGTGCAGCAGGCTCCCCGTCATCCGGAGGTGGATCAGGAGAACCCGACCGCTCTCGAACCGAACAACCAGATACTTGCCGCGCCGGTCGACCGCCGCCACGCGTTCTCCTTCGAGCTCGGCCGCCACCTCGGTCGGTTCGTACGGGCGCACGAGGCGCGGGTCGTCGATGCGCACCGTTTCGAAGCGCCGACCGACGAGTGCGGGCTCGAGCTGCCTGCGGACGCTCTCGACCTCCGGCAGCTCCGGCATGTGGCCAGCGTAGTCGTGCCGTGGATGGTCGCCGCGCGACCTACGGCGTGACGATGGGCTGGCCGGGGATGCCGCGGGACGGCGCCTTCCCGCCGAGCCAGGCGTTCACGGTCGCGCCCACGTCCGCGAACTCGCCCTCGTGGACCCGGCCGGCTGCGTTCCGCCCCTCGACGTACGCCAGCAGGAGGGCGTGCTCGCGGGAGTGGTCCGTCGACGGCGTCGTCGGGTCGCATCCGTGGTCCGACGTGATGATCAGCAGATCGCCGGGACGCAGCGCGTCGAGCAGGTCGGGCAGGCGGTAGTCGAAATCCTGCAGGCAGCGATGGAAGTTGACCGGGTCGTTCCGGTGGCCCCAGAGCATGTCCGTCTCCACGAGGTTGACGAAGACGAAGCCGTCCTCGAGCTCGCGGAGCAGCCGCTCCGTCTGCTGGATGCCTTCGATGTTCGACTTCGTCGGCAGCGACTCGTCGATGTCACAGCCGGCGAAGATGTCGCCGATCTTGCCGACGCCGTAGACCTTCTGTCCGGCCTCGCGGATGAGGGTCAGGCAGTTGGGCCTGCGCGGCTCGAGCGAAAAGTCGTGCCGGTTCGGCGTGCGGATGTAGTTGTCGGGCTCACCGGTGAACGGCCGCGCGATGACGCGCCCGACCGCATGCTTGCCCGTGAGGATCTCGCGTGCGGCTCCACATCCGGCGTAGAGCTCGTCGAGCGGCACGGTGTCCTCGTGAGCGGCGATCTGGAAGACGGAGTCGGCCGACGTGTAGACGATCCATTTCCCCGTCCGCTGATGCTCCTCCCCCAGTTCCTGGATGATCTCGGTGCCCGAGGCCGGCTTGTTCCCGAGCACCCCTCGCCCGGTCCGGTGCATGAACGGGTCGATCACGTCGTGCGGAAAGCCGTGCGGATACGTCGGAAATGCCTGCGCGGTGACGACTCCCATCAGCTCCCAGTGGCCGGTCGTCGTGTCCTTGCCCTTCGAGCGCTCGAACAGCCTGCCGGCGACGGCGGGCGCTCCCGGCTGTGGCGGGCAGCCCTCGAGTGGTTCCACGTTCCCGAGGCCGAGCGCCTCGAGGCTCGGCAGGTCAAGGCCGCCTACCGCTCGCGCGACGTTTCCGAGTGTGTCGGAGCCCTCGTCTCCGTACTGTCCGGCGTCCGGCAGCTCGCCGGCGCCGACGGCATCGAGCACGATGACGCACGCCCTGGGCACCGGGCTATTCTAGGTAGCCCGTGTCGACCGCCCTCGGCCTCCTCGCTTTTGTCGGCTACGTCCTCGCAACCGTCGGGGTGGCAGCCGCCGTGACCTGGGTCGTCGTCCGCCTGACGCCCAATCGCAAGGCCGACGGCTAGAGCACGGAGCTACACGGGCGCGAGCGGCAGGACGTCGGCGAGCGGCGCAAATTCGAGACCGTGGGCCTCTGCGACGGCTTCGTGGGTGATCTTGCCGTGGAGCACGTTGACCCCGCGGCCGAGGGACGGGTCACGCGCCACGGCCTCGGCGAGCCCATGGTCGGCGATCGCCTCGACGTACGGGAGCGTCGCGTTCGTGAGCGACTTCGTGGATGTCACGGGCACCCCACCGGGCATGTTCGCGACGCAGTAGTGGATGATCCCGTCGACCTCGTAGACCGGATCCGAGTGCGTGGTCGGGCGTGCCGTCTCGATGCAACCGCCCTGGTCGATGGCGACGTCGACGATGACCGCGCCCGGCTGCATGTCGGAGAGCATCCCGCGGCTGATGAGCTTGGGGGCGCGCGCCCCGGGGATGAGCACGGCCCCGATCACCACGTCGGCGTGCGCAATCGTCTGCTCGATCTCGAGGCTCGACGACATGAGCAGGCTGACGCGGCCGGAAAGAATCTCGTCGAGGTGCCGCATTCGGTCGATCGAGCGCTCGAGCAGGGTCACCCGAGCGCCGAGGCCAAGAGCGATGATGGCCGCGTTGTAGCCGACGATTCCTCCTCCGAGGACGACGACGTGGCCGGGTTGAACGCCCGGCGTCCCCGCCAGTAGGACGCCGCGACCGCCGAGCGGTTTCTCGAGGAAGTGCGCGGCGGCCTGCGGGGCGAGCCTTCCCGCGATCTCACTCATCGGGGCGAGCAGCGGCAACCGGTGGTCCTCGGTCTCGACGGTCTCGTACGCGACGGCCGCGATGCCGCTCTCGACGAGAGCCCCCGTGAGCGGGGCGTCGGCGGCGATGTGGAGGTACGTGAAGAGGACCAGCCCGTCCCGTAGTCGTGAATACTCGGGCTCGATCGGCTCCTTGACCTTGAGGACGAGGTCCGCCCGGCTCCAGGCTTCCTCGACCGACACGATCTGCGCGCCTGCGCGCTCGTACTGCTCGTCGGCGAAGGCGCTGCCCTCCCCGGCCGCGGTCTCGACGAGCACCTCGTGACCGCGCTGGATCAGCTCACGCGCACCCGCAGGCGTCAGTGCGACGCGATACTCGTCGGTCTTGATCTCCTTGGGGACGCCGATACGCAAGGCGGGGAGACACTATCTCGCCGGCGCAGTACCACGAAGGCGCGACAGACTTGCCGGCGCATTGCGACGCGAAGGCGCTGTTTCGACACGGTTCCACCGCTAGCGTCGGGTGTCGAGGGCGGAGGGAGAGCTCCCCACCCTTGGGTGGGGAGTGCGGAGATGCCTGTCTAGACCGCGCCTGTCCCGGGTGGAAGCGTTCTGAGGTAGAGCAGCAGACCCGCCAGCGTCTTCGCGTCTTCGATCTCGCCCAGTCGCTCGCCCACGTCGTTGACCCGCCACCGGACGAGCTCGAGCTCCTCGTCTGCAGCGGGCGAAGCCTCTCCACGCTCGACGCCCTCGGCTGCGAAGACGACCATCCGCTCGCGGCAGAAGCCGGGCGTCGTCCAGAACGCCGCCAGCTCGCGCCAATTGCCGCCGCTCAGCCCGGACTCCTCTCTCAACTCCCGCTGCGCGGTTGCGAGCGGTTCCTCGCCCCGCTCCGCCGTTCCGGCCGGCAGCTCGAGCAGGCGCCTCCGAGCCGGCTCCCGCAGCTGCCGGACAAGGGTGACAAAGCCCTCCCCGTCGACCGCCACAACGGCGACCGCTCCCGGGTGCTCGACGATCTCGCGCTCGTACTCACCCCACTGCTCGACGGTCAGCCCGAGCAGTCGACCCTCGTACACCCGCCGCGCGGCGTCCGGCTCGACGCTCAATCCCGGCCGCCTCCACGAGCGCGACCGTCACGTCGACCATCGCCTCCAGATCCGCCACCGCGATCCGCTCGTCCGGACTGTGGAAATCGTGGACGCCGCTCGTGAGGTTGACGCAACGGCGTCCCCGCTCGTTGAAGACGTTCGCGTCGGCGGCCCCGCCCGAGAGGGCATAGCGCACCTCGTGACCGCAGCGCCCGAGTGCGTCCGCAGCGAGGCGGATCACGTCGTCGCTCTTCGCGAAGCGGTAGCCCCGGTAGCTCTTCCGCAGCTCGCTCTGCAGCTCGCACTCGGTCTCGCTGGCCGCGAACGTGCACGCGTCGAGCATCTCCTGCACGAGATCGCCGAGCTTGCGCTCGTCATGAGAGCGCGCCTCGGCGACGAACGAGCACAGGTCGGGGACGATGTTGCCGGCCGCGCCGCCGCGGATGACACCGACGTTCGCCGTCGTCTCCTCGTCGACGCGGCCGAGGCGCATGTCGGCGATCGCCTTCGCCGCCGCCTGGATTGCCGACCGCCCTTCCTCGGGCGACATGCCGGCGTGCGCGGCCTGACCGTGGAACGTGATCTCGAGCCCCTGCGCGAACGGCGAGCCGAGGATGACCTCGCCGATCGACCCCTGCTGGTCGTACACGTAGCCAAGCCGGGCATGCAACCGCGTGTCGTCGAAGGCCGCGGCCCCGAGCAGGCCGATCTCCTCCTGACGCGTGAACAGCAGCTCGATCCCGGCGTGTGGAAGGTTCCCGACGAGCACGCGGCGCACCCCCTCGAGCATCTGCACCACCGCTGCCTTGTTGTCGCCGCCGAGGATCGTGCCGCCCGCGTTCCGGACGACGCCGTCCTCCACCACCGGCCGCAGCTCCCCGGACGGCGGCACCGTGTCGAGATGGGCGCAGAAGAAGAGCGGCGTCCCCGCCGCAGTCGGCTCGAGACGTGCGTAGACGTTGCCGAACGCGTCCTCATCCGGCTCGAGGCCGAGCTCACGCAGGTAGCGCAGCACGACGTCCGCCACTTCGCGCTCCTCGCCCGGCGGGCTCGGGATCGCGGTCAGCTCGAGGAAGAGGTCGACCGCCTCGGACACGCGCCGATCCTACGGGGGCAGCGTCAGACCGCGACGCGCTCGCCGGCGCGCGCACGCGCGCGGTCGAGAGCCGCGCCGACGAAGCCGCGGAACAGCGGAGCCGGTCGCGTCGGCCGTGACTTGAACTCGGGGTGGAACTGGCTCGCGACGAACCACGGATGGTCCGGGAGCTCGACGATCTCCACGAGCCGGCCTCCCTGGAACGTCCCGCTCACGACGAGGCCGCTCTCGACGAGCCTGTCACGGAGCGCGTTGTTCACCTCGTAGCGATGCCGATGGCGCTCGTGGATCGTGCCGTCGCCGTACAGGTCACGGGCGCGCGTGCCCTCCGCGATCTCGACCGCCTGCGCGCCGAGCCGCATCGTGCCGCCCAGGTCCTCGATGCCCTTCTGCTCGGGCAGAAGGTCGATCACGGGATAGGGCGTCTCGGGATCCATCTCGGTCGAGTTCGCGCCTTCGAGGCCGACGACGTGGCGGGCGAACTCGGACACGGCGACATGCATGCCGAGGCAGATGCCGAGGTACGGGATGCGCCGCTCGCGCGCGACGCGGCACGCGAGGATCTTGCCCTCCCAGCCGCGCGAGCCGAACCCGCCCGGCACGAGCACGCCGTCGACGTTCTCGAGCAGCTCGGCCGCCTCGTCGTAGGACATGTCCTCTGCGTCGACCCAGCGGACGCGGACGGCACAGCCCTGCTCCAGGCCGGCGTGCTTGAGCGCCTCGTGGACGGAGAGGTAGGCGTCCTGGAGCTTCACGTACTTGCCGACGAGCGCGATCTCGACGACCTCCCGCCGGCGGTGCACCCGTTCGAGCAGCGCGTCCCAGTCGGACAGGTCCGGCTCGCCGAGCTCGAGGCCGAGCTTCTCGCCGACGAGGCGGTCGAGCCCCTCCTCCAGCAGCACGCGCGGCACCTCGTACACGTCGGGGACGTCGGGGCTCGCGACAACCGCCGCCGGATCGACGTCGGCGAAGAGGGCGATCTTGTCCCGGATCTCGCGCGAGAGCTCCTCGTGCGAGCGGCACACGACGACGTCGGGGTGGATGCCGATGCGCCGCAGCTCGTTCACGGAGTGCTGCGTCGGCTTCGTCTTCAGCTCGCCGGCCGCCTCGATGAACGGGACGAGCGTGACGTGGACATAGACGACGTTCTCCGGGCCGACCTCCCGTCGGAACTGGCGGATCGCCTCGAGGAAAGGCAGCGACTCGATGTCGCCGACGGTGCCGCCGATCTCGGAGATGACGACGTCCGCCGGGCTTGCCTCGGCGGCGCGGCGGATGCGCGCCTTGATCTCGTTCGTGATGTGCGGGATCACCTGCACCGTCGCGCCGAGGAAGTCGCCCTTGCGCTCCTTGCGCAGGACGGTATCCCAGATGGCGCCCGCGCTGTGACTCGCGCTGCGGAGGAAGTTCTCGTCGACGAAGCGCTCGTAGTGACCGATGTCGAGGTCGGTCTCGGCCCCGTCCTCGGTCACGAACACCTCGCCGTGCTGGAACGGGCTCATCGTCCCGGGGTCGACGTTGAGGTACGGGTCGAACTTCTGGAGCTGCACACGCAGTCCTCGCGCCTTGAGCAACCGGCCGAGCGAGGCAGCGACGATTCCCTTCCCGAGCGCGGAGACGACGCCCCCGGTGACGAAGACGTACTTCGGGGCCCGTGCGCTCACGGGATTCCAGGGTAGCACCCTCGGCGGCGGGCACCTACCGGCCGAAGCCGAGATGCCGCTCGAGCGTCCCCTCGTGCAGGTACGTCGTCAGCTCCGGCTGCGCGTCGCCGACATGAGAGCCGCTCTCCCGCAGCAGCCGGAGGACACCGCGGGCGACACGGACGACGGCCTCCCGCACACGTTCGTCCGGCGACGCGGTCAGGCCGAGGAGGACCGGTAGGTCGTCCGGCCATCCCTCGGATGCCGTAGGGAACGAGCAGGCGGCGCGAACCGCCGCGGCGCGACTGTCGACCCTGGTGACCTCGTTCAGCTCGAAGAGGAGCGCGGGCGCCTCCTCGCCGACGCCGCGGGCCGCCAGGCGCAGCGCAAGGGAATCACCGGTCCCCAGCGCCTTCGCGCTCCACTCGACGAAGTCCTCGAGCTCCGGCTCCCCGGCCGGGCGCGAGAAATCGGGTGGGTCTCCGAAGGCACCCCGCACCTCGTCGTCCGCGAGCACCCAGACGCCGGGAATCGCAGACGGCAGCTTCAGCGACCAGTCCCCCGGACGCGAGAGAATTTGCTGGAGCGCCCGCAGCTCGGCGAATCCGAACGAGACGTGGAGACCGTCGACGAACCACGTCCGGTAGCCGACGCGCGGCGGGGCACGGAGGATCGCATGGAGGTCGAGATCGCTGGTGGGCGACGCGTTGCCGCGCGCGTAGCTGCCGAGCACGGCGACTCCGATCACGCCGTCCTCCTCCCTGCGCGCCCGCGAGACGAGCTCGCCGAGCAGGCCGTCCGGGAGGTCCAGGAGGTCTATGTCTCCGTGCTCCCGCGAACGAGGGCCGCAAGCTTCGCGAGCGCCTGCGACGGGAAGGCGCGGCCGACGCCGACGAACCTCGGCGCCTCGACGACGAGCGTCGCTGCCGTCTCCTCTTCCTCCGTGCTCTCGAGCCCGAGCTCGGCGTCGATCCGCTCCGTGACGAGCTGGAAGGCCACGCGGGAGCGCGGCTCCACCTCGAGCACGAGCAGGTTCCCCGCCATCTGCGGTTGCCGCCGGAGGCTCAGCTTGGTGCCGGTCGCCCCCTCGAGCCGCCAGAGCGCCCCCGGGGCGAGTGCGCGCCGCACGGTCGGCTCGACCGAGTCGACCCCCGGCCACCAGTCGGCGAACCGGTCCGGTTCGGCCAGCACCGACCACACCTCATCGACGGTCGCCGGCAGGACGCGCCTAGCCGCGTACCGCGGCAAGGAACTCCTGTCCGCCGAGCATCCGCTCGAGCTCCGCCTTCCGCTCCTCGTCGCCGAGCTGCTCGATTCGCGTGTGCGTCGGCTCGCCCGGCGTCTTCTCGACCCGGAAGTGCCGGTCGGCGAGTGCGGCGATCTGCGGGAGGTGCGTGATCGTCACGACCTGGGCATGCTCGGCGAGGCGCCTCAGCAATCCGCCGACGGCGTGCGCCGTCTCGCCGCCGATGCCGGCGTCGATCTCGTCGAACACGAGCGTGTCGCCGCCCGCGACGGCGGCGATCGCCAGCGCGATCCGCGAGAGCTCGCCGCCGGAGGCCGTCTCCGCGACCGGTGCGAACGGGAGACCCGGGTTCGGGCGGACGAGGAAGCCGGCGTCGTCGGCCCCCGTCGAGCCCGGCTCGGCACGGTCGCGCACCTCGCAGACGAACTCGCCCTCCCCCATGCCGACGCCGCGGAGCTCCGCAGCGACGGCGTCGGCGAACGCGGGTGCCGCGGCGTTCCGCTCGGCCCGCAGCTCGAGCGTCAGCCGGTGGACCCGTTCCTCCGCCTCGGCGAGCTCGCGGGCCGCGACCTCGGCGGGATCGGAGCCCTCCTCGACGGCGGCGAGCTCCGCTCGCGCCTCCTCGCGTCGCTCGAGCAGCTCGTCGTACGTCGCGCAGTGGAAGCGTCGCTTCGCCTCCGCGATGCGATCGAGCTCGGCTTCGAGCTGCTCGAGCCGGCCGGGCTCCGCTTCGAGCGAAGCGAGGAACGCGTGGAGGTCGGAGGCGGTCTCGCGCAGGCGGAGCTCGACGTCGCGCAGCTCGTCGCCTGCACGCTGCAGCTCGGGCGCGAGCCGTCCGAGCGGCGCGACCGAACGCTCGGCGAACGCGACCAGACCGGTCGCGCCTTCGCCTTCGTCCGGAGCGAGTGCGGCGGTCGCGGCTGCCGCGCAGGCGGCGAGCTCCGCAACGTGCCGGTGCCGCTCGCGCTCGGTGCGCAGACGGTCCTCCTCCCCCGGCTCCATCCCCTCGGTGTCCTCGAGGAGCCCGCGCAGCTCGACGACCCTGGACTCGGCGAGCGCGGCGTTCGCCGTCAGCTCGTCGTGCCGGCGCCGCGCGGCCTGCAGCTCGCGCCATGCCGTTCGCGTCGCCGCCCGGCGAGTGAGCTGCTCGTCGCCGCAGAAGCGGTCGAGTACCTCCAGCTGGTACGAGGGCCGCGCCAGCCGGCGCTGCTCGAACTGGCCCGACATCGCCACCTCGCGCTCGACGGCCGCGGCGACGTCCTCGCGGGCAGCGGCGCGTCCCCACGCGTAGGCGCGCGTCCGCCCGTCGGCGAAGACCCGCCGGGAGACGATCAGCGCCTCCTCGTCCTCGGGCCGCAGCTCGCCGAGCGCCTCGAGCTCGTCGGGGAGATCGAGCTCGGCCTCGACGTACGCCTCCCCGTCGGCGGCCCCGACGTACGAGTCGTCGCCCTTCGCGCCGAGCAGGAGGCCGAGCGCCTGGGCGAGGATCGTCTTGCCGGCGCCCGTCTCCCCCGTGATCGCGTTCAGCCCGGGCGCGAGCTCGAGCTCGGCCTCGCGGATAAGGACGAGGTTCTCGATGCGGAGCCGGCGGAGCATGCCGCCGATCGTAGACCCGCAGCCCGACGCCGCCCATTGGCCGTTTCGGTCACACTCGCGCCATCGACCCGCTCGCCGCCGCAATCGACGCCCTGGCGCAGCCGCTCAGCGGGGAAGACCGCGCGCACGGTTGGACCGAGCGCTCGCAGGAGCACTGGCTCGCGTACCTCGACGGCCTGAAGGAAGGCATCCGGGTGGCGACGTATCCCGAGCGCGCCGCGGTGCTGAATCACCTCCCGCAGTGGCTGGAGCGCGACGGGATCGACTCCGGTTCGCCTCTCGCCGCGAGGCTCGCCGAGGCGCAGGCGCACCTCCGCGAGCGATTCGCGACTCCGCATTACTAGGAGCTAGGACGTGAACGTCTCGCGGTAGCGGCCGAAGAAGGTCGTCTCCGGCAGCGTCGCGAGCAGGCTTCGCTGCTCGCCGAGCCGGATGGCGAGCGACTGGTCGGGCTCGAGCTCGCCGCTGCGGTGGCCGTCGGCGAGGACGGCTGCGCCGACGTCCGGCGTCGCGTTACGCACCGCCAGCTCGGCGCCCCGCGGCAGGACGAGCGGCCTCGCATCGAGCGAATGCGGCGCGATGAACGTGATCGCCATCGCGTCGAGCCCGCGCACGAGCACCGGGCCGCCGTTCGAGAGGTTGTACGCGGTCGAGCCCGAAGGCGTCGAGCAGATCATCCCGTCGCACGACACGACGCCGAGATCCTCGCCGCCGATCGCCCAGCCGAGCTCGATCATGCGGCCGAGCGTCGAGCTCGTGGCGACGACGTCGTTGACGGCGACGAACGTCTTGCCGTCGAGCTGCGCCTCGAGCGTCGGCTGCTCGATTGTCCGGTACTCACCCGCGAAGACGCGCGTGAGCTCGTCCTCGAGCCGTTCCGGCTCGATCGAGGCGAGGAACCCGACCCGGCCGAAATTGATGCCGATCACCGGCACGCCGGTCCCCAGCAGGCGTGCAAGCGTGCGGAGGATCGTCCCGTCACCGCCGACGGCGACCGCGAGCTGCGCCCGCTCCGCCTCGCTCACGACCTCCACACCGGCGCCCTCGGCCACCGCCCGCACGCGCTCGACCGCGTCGTGGACGTCGATGCGGCCGTGCGCAACGACCGCGGCCGTCTCAACCGGCGAGTGCGTGCTCGATCCGCTCGTCGAGGTCATCGGGAAGCGTCGGCTGCTCGGAGTGCTCGAGGTGGAGGAACGTCTCCCGGTTCCCTTTCGGCCCCGGGAGCCCCGAGTCTACGACGCCGCGCACGCTCGCCCCCCAGGAGAGCGCCGCCTCCGCCACCGCGCGCACGACACGCTGCCGCACCTCGGGATCGCGCACGACGCCTCCCTTCCCTACGTCGGCGCGCCCCGCCTCGAACTGAGGCTTCACGAGCACGACCGCCTGCCAGCGCGGCGCGCACAGGCGGAGGACGGGCGGGAGCGCGAGCTGTACCGAGATGAAGGAGACGTCGCAGACCGCGAGCCGTGGCTGGAACGGGAGCTCGGTCAGCGTCCGCGCATTGGTCCTCTCGAGCACGGTGACCCGCGGGTCAGCGCGGAGGCGCGGGTGGAGTTGGCCGTAACCGACGTCGATGGCGATCACGCGTGCGGCGCCCCGCTGGAGCAGGACGTCGGTGAAGCCGCCGGTCGAGGCGCCGACGTCGACGCAGTCGAGGCCCGAGGGATCCACGCCGAGGGCGTCGAGGCCGTGCGCGAGCTTCTCTCCGCCCCGTGAGACGTACGGCGGCGGGCTCTCGACCTCGAGCTCGGCGTCCTCCTCCACCTGCTGGCCCGGCTTGTCGTAGCCCTGCACGAGCCCGGCGAGCACGAGCGCCTGAGCCTGCGCCCGCGACTCCGCGAGCCCCCGTTCCACGAGGAGGACGTCGAGGCGCTTCTTCAAGCCGTTCGCACGGCGAGACCGTCGACGATGTCGCGGAGGACGGACGTGTCCGCCTCGATCTCGGCGAGCCGGGCCCGCGCCCGCTCCGCCGCCTCGTCGGCGTAGCGCCGCGCGCCCTCGGCGCCGTGCTCGCGCACGTAGCCGTCCTCGTCGAGGATGTCGTCGACGATCTGGAAGAGGAGGCCCAGCTCCTCGGCGAAGGCCCGCCACGGGGGCTGCTCCTCCTCGGGCAGCTCGGCCGCCCAGAGCGCCATCGTCACGGACGCGTGGAAGAGCCGGCCCGTCTTCAGCCGGTGCACGGCGGCGAGGTCGTAGCCGTCGACCATCGTGTCGAGGTACTGGCCGCCGATCATGCCCAGCGTCGCCTGGGCGAGCTCGCGCGCCACGGCCGACGTCTCGTAGCGCGTCGCGAGCCGGAAGGCCTCCGCGAGGAGCGCGTCGCCCGCGAGGACGCCCACGCCTTCGCCGAACTTCCTCCATGTCGACGGCTGGCCGCGCCGTTCCTCGTCGTCGTCCATCGCGGGCAGGTCGTCGTGGACGAGCGAGAACGTGTGGACGAGCTCCACGGCCAAGCCCGCAGGCATCACCTGGGCGACCGGCGCACCGAGAGCCTCGCCGACCGAGAGCGCGATGACGGGACGCACCCGCTTGCCGCCCACCTCGAGCGAGTAGCGCACCGACGTCGCCTGGCCGTGCAACTCCGGCCAGAGGTCGAGCCGCTCGAGCGCCTCCTCGACGAGAGCCTTCAGCTCCTCAGGACTGTGCATCTGCCTCGGCTGCCCGTTGCGCGCGGGTCAGCTCCTCCTCGACCGCCTTCGCGAGGTCGGATAGCTCGCCGAGCAGCTCGATCGCCCGCTCCGGCGATCCGCCCTCACCCTCGCTGAGCTGCTCGAGCTCCGCGCGCACCGCCTCGACCCGCGCCAGCAGCTCCTCCGCCCGCGTCAACGACTCGTCGGCGCTCACCCTTCGCCCTCCCGCACGAGCTTGCCCAGGATCCCGTTCACCAGCCTCCCAGCATCCTCGGATGCATAGCGCTTCGCAAGGGTCACCGCCTCGTCGAGGACGACTTCGAGCGGCACGTCTCCCTCGTCCAGCTCCTCGAGCGCGACGCGAAGGACGTTTCGCTCCACGGCCCCGAGGCGATCCGCGGTCCAGTCGTCGGACGCGGACGTGATGCGCGCGTCGAGCTCCGGTGCGTGTTCGGTGACGGCCTCGGCGAGCCGGCGCGTGTAGTCGTCGACCTCGCCCTCGTACAGCGAGCCGAGCGGCCGGCCGGTGACATCCCACTGGAAGAGCATGAAGACGGCGGCGCGACGCGCTTCCCGGCGGCTGATCGTGCTACCGGGCACGCTCGAGCTCCTCCACCGTGACGTCGACAGCCTCCACCTCGACGTCGCACATCCGCGCGAGCGCGTCGGCGACCCGCTCCTGCACGGCCGCGGACACCTCGGGGAGGACGCGACCGTAGGCGACGGCGAGCTGCAGCTCGGCGCGGGCGCGACCCTGCTCCAGGTCGACGCCCAGGCGCCGGCGTCCCTTGCGGAGCCGCGCGCCCTCGACGGACGCGACGGCCCGCCGCACGATCTCGGTCAGCGCGGCCTCGCTCACGCGCACCGAGCCGCCGCTCTCCTGCACGAGCACCCGGGTCATGAGGCTGCGAGAGCCGGTAGCCGCCCTCCGGCCTCCTCGAGGAACGACGTCGAGTACTCGCCGCTGCGGAACTCGTCGCTGCCGAGGATGTCGTAGAGGACGCCGCGCGTCGTGGGGACACCCTCGAGCTCGAGCTCCCGCAGCGCCCGTCGGGCGCGCTCTATCGCCAGGGAGCGGCTGGCGTCGACGACGATCAACTTCGCGATCAGCGAGTCGTAGTACGGCGTGATCGTCGTCCCCTCCTCGACGAAGGTGTCGACGCGGACACCCGGCCCGAGCGGCGGCCGGAACCGCTCGATGCGCCCGGGCGCCGGCGCGAAGCCGCGCGCGGGGTCCTCGGCGTTGATGCGCATCTCGATGGCGTGGCCGCTGCGCGGGCCCGCTCGGCCGCCATGGGCGAGCCTGCTGCCCTCGGCGATCCGGACCTGCTCGCGGACGAGGTCGATCCCGACGACGAGCTCGGTGACCGGGTGCTCGACCTGCAGCCGTGCGTTCAGCTCGATGAAGGAGAACGAGCCGTCCGGCCCGACGAGGAACTCGAACGTGCCAGCGTTGCGGTAGCCGATGTGCCTGCAGGCGCGCTCGGCCGCCGCCTCCATCTCCTCGCGCAGCTCGTCGTCGAGCGCGGGCGACGGCGACTCCTCGATCAGCTTCTGGTGGCGGCGCTGGATCGAGCACTCGCGCTCGCCGCAGGTGAGGACGGTGCCGTGGTGGTCGCAGAGCACCTGGATCTCCACGTGGCGGGCCGGCGTGATGACCTTCTCGACGTACAGGGAGCCGTCGCCGAAGGCCGCGTGCGCCTCTGCGGCGGCACGCTGGTATGCGTCGTGGAGCTCGCCCCGCTCCGTCACGATCCGCATGCCCTTGCCGCCGCCGCCGGCCGCGGCCTTCAGGAGCACCGGGAAGCCGAGCTCCTCGGCAGCGGCTTGCGCGTCCTCCGGCCCCGCGACGCCCTCGGTGCCTGGCACGAGAGGCACGCCGGCCGCGCGCATCTCGGCCTTCGCACGCGCCTTGTCCCCCATCCGCGCCATCACGTCGGCCGGCGGGCCGATGAAGACGAGGTCGTTGTCCTCGCACATCCGGACGAACTCGTCGTTCTCGGAGACGAAGCCGTAGCCTGGGTGCACGGCCTCGCAGCCGGTCGTCGCGGCCGCCGCGATAAGCGCGGGAATATTGAGATAGCTCTCCGCGGCGGGCGGCGGGCCGATGCGCACGGCGCGGTCGGCGAGGCGCACGTGAAGCGCGTCCTCGTCCGCCGTCGAGTAGACGGCGACGGCCTCCACGCCGAGCTCGTGCAGCGCACGGATCACGCGCACGGCGATCTCGCCGCGGTTCGCTACGAGGACGCGGTTGAACACGCGGCGGAGTCTACGGATAGGTCCGTTCCGTGACCGTCTCGCCCTTGGCCGCTGTCCAGCGGCGGACGACCATGCGCGAAGCGGCGAGCTCCCACTCGACGGCGACCGCCTCCTCGACCTGGAAGGCGTAGACCTCCACCTCTTCGGACGGCCGCTCCGCCCACCAGCCGACCCGGGCGGCGGACGGCGTGACTCGGCCGCTCAGCTTCACGTCGGTCTCGCCGGTGTCCGGGCCGGCGATCGTGCTGTGGAGGACACACCGCGGATCGCGGCGCAGGGCGTGCGCCTTCGCCGTGCCGGGCATCGCACCGAGCACGAGCTCGTCCCCGGCGAAGTGGGGCTCGACCGGATCGATCCGGGGAGCGCCGTCGCGCCGGAGCGTGCCGAGCAGCGCCACCCCCGGCTCCTCGAGCCTCGCCCGGCAGAGTGCGGCGAGCTCCGGCGCCTCCGCGGCGAACCGCGCCCAGCTCACGGATCAGATCGCAGGCCGGCCGACGAGCGGCTCGAGCTCGAAGAGGAGCTGCCCGAACTCGACGGGCTCGGCGTTGTCGGCGTGCACGCCGCGCACGACTCCCTCGATCTCCGCCTTCACCTCGTTCATGAGCTTCATCGCCTCGAGGATGCAGAGGGTCTGCCCCGGGGCGACGACGTCGCCGACCTCGACGAAGGCCGGCGCTCCCGGCTGGGCGGCGCGATAGAACGTGCCGACCATGGGCGACTCGACGCGGACGAGCGTGCCGCTGACCGCGGTCGCCGCGGGGAGCTCCGGCTCGGGTACGGCGAGAGGCGCCTCGCCCGGGCTTCCGGCGGGCAGATCCGGTGTCGCGCGGACCGAGATCCGCATCCCGTCCTCCTCGATCGTCACCTCGCCGATGCCGGACTCCTGCACGATTCGCACGATCTCCTGGATTCGCTGGGCGCGGTTCTCGCCCATGCCCGAGGTGTCGGCTTCACGGCGGCCACGGCTGCGGATCCCGCGCAGCAGCTGCTCCGCCTCCTCGCCGAACAGGCCGAGCAGGAGCAGCTCCTCCTCGCTCGCCGCGACGCCGCCGGCACGCGCGCGCACCTCGTCGAGCGGCGGCGTGACGTCCTCCTCACTCTCGGGGTCTGCCGTGAGCTGCACGACGCGCTCGAGTGCCGGGTCGATCGGCGCAGGCGGGGTGCCGAAGCTGCCGGCGACGAGGCTGCGGAGCTCGTCGACGACCACGAGATAGCGGCTCGCGGAGAGGACGTTGAGAAGCGCCTGCGACGCGAGCACCTGGCCGATCGGCGAAGCTAGGGGCGGCCAGCCGGTCTCTGCACGGATCCGGTCGAGCTCCTCGAGCACGTCGTCGAGCCGGTCGCCGGCGCCCTCCGCCTGCAGCGAGTGGTCGATCCCGGCGACGACGCTCGCCGGCAGGTCGTGCCGCGCCGCAAGCACCGCGATACGTGGGACGAGTGGAGTCACGAGCTCGTCGCCGATGTGCTCGTCGACGAGATCGGTCGCCTCCCAGAGCGCGTCGATATTCACGCCCGGATCGAGGCCCGTGCCCCTGAGCGCCTCGGCGAGTGCCTCGCCCGAGACCCGGTGGAGGGTCAGTGCGAGCGGGTAGATCGCGCAGGCGATGAGCTGCGCCCCGGCTCGAGCGGCGGAGAGCGCGGCCGCGAGAGCACTGCCGCCGGCCCCCTGGGCGTAGATCCCGACAGGGAGGCCGCTCGCGTCTGCCAGCGCGTGCACGAGGTCCTCCGCGGTCTGCGGCTGCAACGAGCCGGTCGGATCGTGGAGGAGAACGCGCACCGCGCCGAGCTCGGGCAGCATCCGCGCGCGCTCGATCAGCGTCTCGATCTCCCCCGTGCGGCCCGGGCTGTAGACGAGCCCCGCCTCGAAGTCGCGGTCCGCGGCGACGATCGCCTCGGCGGCCTCCCGCAGGTTCGAGACGTCGTTGAGCGGGTCGTGGAGCCGGAAGACGTCGATCCCGTTCGCTGCGGCGGACGCGACGAAGCGGCGGGCGAAGTCGGCGTCGACGGGTCGCGAGCCGACGAGGAACCGGCCGCGCAGCGCGAGGCCGAGCGGTGTCTTGACGCGTGCCTTCAGGGCGCGGATGCGTTCCCACGGACTCTCGACGCCGCGCTTGACGGCCGCGTCGAAGCAACCGCCGCCCGAGACCTCGAGATACGCGAAGCCGGCCTTGTCGAGGATCTCCGCGAGCCGAAGCTGCTCCGCCGCGGGAACGCGTCCCGCCAGCGGCTCCTGGCCGAGCAGGCGGATCGTCGTATCGGCGAGAGACGGCACGGCCAAGACCTTATCGCCCGCCCCACGGGCGTACCCTTGGGCCATGCCGAACAGGGTGGCGGTGGGGGTCGCTGCAGTCGCTCTCGTCGCCGTGTCGGCGGTCACCGCACCGACAGGCGCCCACGGACGCCCGCCTCGCTCGGCTCTCGTCCCGAACACGATGGCGTTCATCGATCGCCGGCACGGAGTGCTCGGCACCGGCTGGGAGGGGTGCGTGAATCGCGCCTTCCACTGTCGCCCGCAGGGGACGCTCTCGCTCACCGCGGACGGCGGCAAGACGTGGCGGATCGTGCTGCGCACTTCTCGCCCCGTGGTCGCAGTCTGGTTCTTCCACGACGTCTTCAACGCTCGGCTCGACAACGGCCGGATGCTCTGGTCGGACAGTGCGGCGCGAAGATGGCGCCGCGGGACTCAGCTTGCCTTCAATGGCTACTGCCCGAAGGGCTGGCAACCGGGCGTGTCGGCTGACTTCCTGGACCCGAATCTGCGTCCCCAGTGGTCGGTCTGCACCGGGCCGCCCGCGGCCGGAAACGAGGCGAAGGCTGTATATCGAGGCACGAGGCGGGTCGCGTTCACGCCGATCGGCGGCAAGTCTCGCGGTGGGATCAGCCTGTATGGCTACCCGCTGGGGATCGCCGGCTCCTACGGCGGCTTCGGGATCATCTGGGAGTCGCGCGGCACGCTCTACGTCACACAGGACGGCGGCTCCTACTGGAATGCGCTGCCGAAAATCGCACGCCCGGAGATCGACTTCGGCGACTGGGCCAACGCCGACGTTTACCCGCACGGAACGGCGTTCGTCCTCCTCTCGATCGGCGGCAGCGAACGACGGCGGCTCATCGAGACGACGGATGCCGGGCGTACCTGGCGCGTCGTGCACCGCTGGGCCGGGTAGGGTCCGGGGCGGGATGAACGCTGCCCGCGTGTCTGCGAAGGGATGGTGGGCCGTCGGCCTCGCGAGCGTCGGTGTTCTCTGGACGGCGGCGCTCATCCCGGGCGCGTTCTTCTTTCCGGCCTACCGCGGCGAGACGTTGACACCAGGCGGCGCGAGGACGCACACGACGGCCACGCTCGTCGGCGTCAACGGGCTCTGGGTGGTCACGCCCTTCGTGCTGTTTCTCTGTCTCAGTGTTGTCGCGTGGGTCGGTCTCCACGCGAGCTGTGCAACCGGGAGCCGGAGGTGGCGGACGGTCGGCAACGTCGCCGCAGGGCTTCTCGCGGCCGCCGCGATTCTCACCTTCTCGGCCGGATTCCTCGCGATTCCCGCGGCGTTGCTCGTCGTCGTCGCGGCGGCGCTGACGCCCGCGCGTCAGGCGCGGGAGATGTAGCGCCCCTCGCGGGGATCGACCTTCAGCCGGTCGCCCACGTTGACGAAGAGCGGCACCTGGACGACGGCGCCCGTCTCGAGCTTCGCCGGTTTCGTCACGTTCGACACCGTGTCGCCCTTGACGCCGGGCTCGGTCTCCACGACCGCCAGCTCGACGGAAGCCGGGAGCTGGAGGTTCGATGGCTTCCCGTTCACCGCGAGCACCTGCACCGACGCGTTCGGCTGCATGTACGGCAGCTCGGCGGCGAGGTCGGCGTGCGGGAGAGCGAACTGCTCGTACGTCTCCGCGTCCATGAAGTGGACGTCGGAGCCGTCGTCGTAGAGGTACTGGACGTTCTTCGTCTCGGTGTGCACGCGCGCGAACTTCTCGCCGGCGCGGAACGTGCGGTCGACGACCGCTCCGGCGTCGAGGCTCTTCAGCTTCGTGCGCACGAACGCGCCGCCCTTGCCCGGCTTGACGTGCTGGAACTCGACGATCCGCCACACCTTGCCGTCGAGCTCGATGTGCATCCCGTTCTTGAAGCTGTTCGTGTCGACCGTCTCGGCCACGGCGGCGGATGGTAGCGGGGAGAGCCCGGCGGGACGGTGCTCGTCGTCGGGGTGCGATGGGCGCCGCGAGGCAAGGACGCAGGGAGCGCCGATAGCGGTTCCTATCGGAGCGACTGAGGACGCCGCATCGCGCCGTTCCAGCGCGGCCTGGCGGCACAGCCACCGTTTCGCCGGGCTCTCCTACGAGACGGTCAGGAGCTCTTTGGTGAACCGGACGGGGTTCTCGAGCCCGTCCTCCGTGACGACGACGTCGTCCTCGATCCGGATCCCGAAGCGGCCTTCGAGGTAGACGCCGGGCTCGACGGTGACGACGTTGCCCGCGGCGAGCGTGTCCGAGCTCTCGGTGGAGAGCCGCGGCGACTCGTGCACGTCGAGGCCGAGACCGTGCCCGAGGCCGTGGCCGAACGTGCCGTTGAAGTCCGTGCCTTCGATGACGTCGCGTGCCGCGGCGTCGGCGTCGACACCCAACACGCCGGCGCGGATCGCGTCGAGCCCCGCCTGCTGCGCGGCCAGGGCGACGTCGTACGCCTCCCGCTGCTCGCCGTCGAGCTCGCCTGTCGCAAGCGTCCGCGTGTAGTCGGAGACGTAGCCGCCGACGCGGCAGCCGGTGTCGATCACGACGAGCTCGCCGGCCTCGATCACGCGGTCGCCGGCGCGCGCATGCGGCCGCGCGCCCGTGGGGCCCGAGCCGACGATCGCCTCGAACGCCTCCTCCTCCGCCCCCTCCTCGTGGTAGAGCCGCGCGATGTCCCAGGCCACGTCGCGCTCGGGCCGGCCGACGAACCGCACCTCGTTCACCAGCCGCTCGAACATCCGGTCCGTGATCGCGCAGGCGCGCCGGAAGATCTCGAGCTCGCCGTCCTCCTTGACGGCACGCAATCGCTCGACGAGCCCCTGCCGCGGCACGAGATCGAGTCCGCCTTCCCGCAACTGCTCGGCGAACGACCACGGGAGCACGTTCGCCTCGAACCCGACCCGGCCCTCGAGCTCGTCCCCGAGCCAGGCGATGAGCGAGCGCTTCGTCTGAACCGCCTCCACGCCCTCGAGGGCCCGCGCCGCCTCGATGTAGCGGAAGTCCGTGAAGAGCCGCACGCGCTCGGGCTCGACGAGGAGGGCGACGTTCGAGCTGTCCAGGCCGGTCAGGTAGAGGACGTTGACCGTGTTCGTGACGAGCAGCGGCTCCTCGAGGAGCTCGCGCAGACGTTCGATCCTCGAGCTCATTTGCCGTGCTCCTTGAGGTGCTGTAGCGCCATCTTGTAGCCGTCCGGGCCGTGCCCGGCGAAGCGCGCCGCGACGAGGTCGGCCACGACCGACTTCTGCCGCCACTCCTCGCGCTCGTCGACGTTCGAGAGATGCACCTCGACGATCGGGATCGTGAGCGGCTCGAGCGCGTCGTGGATCGCCCAGGCGTAGTGCGTCCATGCCCCCGGATTGACGACGATCCCGTCCACGATGTCGTAGGCGTCGTGGCACCACTTGACGAACTCGCCCTCGTCGTTCGTCTGGCGGCACTGGACGGTCAGCTCGAGCTCGCGCGCCCATTCGTAGATCCGGCTCTCGAGCTCCGCGATCGAGAGGCCGCCGTACAGGCTCGGGTCTCGGCGGCCGAGGATGTTGAGGTTCACGCCGTTGAGGACGGAGATCCTCATGCGATCAACCTATCGAGTTCGCGGCGCACGTCCGCCTCCGGCACCGCTACGTCCCAGCGGGGCCCGTCGTCTTCCAGGAGGACGAGACGAAGCTCGCCGCCGCGCGCCTTCTTGTCCCGCTTCATCGCCTCCCACGCACGCTCCCGGTCGACGCGCACCGGCTGTGGGCGCAGGACCTCCTCGACGACGCGCGTGTCGCGGCCCGACAGGCGCAGAGCGGCGAGGAGACCGAGGGCCACCGCCCGTCCGTGAGTCACGCCTTCGTACTCGGCCGCCGCTTCGAGCCCATGCGCGAAGGTGTGGCCGAGATTGAGAGTCGCGCGCTCCCCTCGCTCGTGCGGGTCGCGCAGGCAGACGGCCGCCTTGAACGCCGCGCACCGTCGGACGAGCTCTTCGTCCGGCAACTCCCAGAGCGGCTCGCCGGCGAGCAGGCCGGTCTTGACGACCTCCGCCATCCCCTCGAGGCGCTGCGGCTCGGGGAGCGTCTCGAGCAACGCGGGGTCGATCACCGTCCGGGACGGCCAGTGGAACGCGCCGACGAGGTTCTTGCCCTGCGCGAGGTCGATGGCCGTCTTGCCGCCGATCGCGGCGTCGACCTGGGCGACGAGACTCGTCGGGACCGGCGCCCAGGCGACGCCGCGGAGGTACGTCGCCGCCGCGAAGCCGGCGGAATCGGTCGTGCAGCCGCCGCCGAGCGCGACGATCGTCCCGCTCCGGTCGAGGCGCAGGTCGTGCCAGAGCCGGTCGACCGCCGTGAGCGTCTTCGCCTCCTCGCCCGGCGGAAGCTCGTGCGTCTCCGCGAGCCGCGCTCCCAGCGCGAGCTGCGCGTCCATGCCGTGGATGCCCGCAACCTGTGGATCCGAGACGAGCGCGACCGGGCCGTCCCCCGGGACGAGCTCGCCGAGCCGCTGCAGCGCGCCCCGCTCGACGTGGACACCCGCGGCGACCAGGACGACATCGTCGGCGTCGCGCGCCGTCGCGTCGGCGGCCTCGGCGTACAGCGGTGCGCGCAACTCGAAGCGGCGCCGGAACTCGACCTCGTCCTGCGCGAGTGGCCGCTGCGAGCCCTGCACGCGCTTCCACGCCGTCTCGATGTCGACCGGCAGATGGACGACGGCGGCGCGCTCGTCGCGCAGGAGGTCGCGGGTCTCGACGGCGCCGCCGCCGACGGCGATCACCGCCGGCTCCGCACGCGCGAGTGCCTCGCGCACGAACCGCGCCTCGATCTCACGGAAGGCCGGCTCGCCCTGCGTCCGGAACAGGTCCCAGATCGGGCCGTGCTCGGCGGCGACGGCCTCGTCGACGTCGAGAAACGACCGCCCGATCCGGCTGGCCGCCTCGGCGCCGAGCGTGGTCTTCCCGGCGCCCATGAAGCCGACGAGGACGACGTGCCTGTCTAGCGAGGAGCCCAGTCGATCCGCTCCAGATACGCACGCCAAGCGCCCACGAAGTCGCCGAGCGCATCGCCGCCGAACTTCTCGCGGGCCGCGCGGGCGAGCTCCCACGCGACCGCGGCCTCCGCCACGACTGCGAGCGCCTCGACCGCGGAAACGTCGCTCCGTTCGACGAGCGCGTCGGCCACCTCTCCCGTCTCGAGATCGACCGAGCGGAGAGGACGCATCAGCGTAGGCAGCGGCTTCATCCCCCCGCGGACGATGATCTCCTCGCCGTTCGAGACCCCGCCCTCGATCCCGCCGGCCCGGTTCGTCTCGCGGCGGAGGCCCTGCTCGTCACGGACGATCTCGTCGTGCACCGCCGAGCCCCACAGGCCCGTGAGCGCGAAGCCTTCGCCGACCTCGACCCCCTTGACGGCCTGGATCCCCATCACTGCTGCCGCAAGGCGCGCGTCGAGCCGATCGTCCCGGCGCGCGTAGGAGCCGAGCCCGGGTGGGACGCCGCGCGCCCGCACCTCGACGCGGCCGCCGAGCGTGTCCCGATCCTTCCGCGCCTCGTCGACCGCCGCGGGATCCGCTCCCGCTTCCGGCAGGGCGTTCCCCGCCACCGCGATCCCGATCTCGCGCAGGAGCGCCTTCGCCACGGCACCGGCCGCGACGTAGGCCGCTGTATGCCGCGCCGACGCTCGTTCGAGGGCGTCGCGGACGTCCGCGAGGCCGTGCTTCTGCGCTCCGGCGAGATCCGCGTGTCCCGGCCGCGGCAGCGTGACCGGCTTCGTCCCCTTCCCCTCGGGCTCGCCTTTGGGCGGCCACGGGCTCATCCCCCACGTCCAGTTCTTGTGGTCGCGGTTGCGAACGACGAGCGCGAGCGGCGTGCCGAGCGTGCGGCCGTGGCGGAGGCCGGCGAGCACCTCGACCTCGTCCGTCTCGATCTGCTGCCGCGGCGAGCGGCCGTAGCCCTGGTGGCGGCGGCGGAGATCGGCGTCGATCGCGTCCTGATCGAGGACGAGACCGGCCGGCAGGCCCGAGACGATCGCGACGAGCGCGGGCCCGTGCGACTCTCCCGCGGTCGCGAGCTCGAGCGTCATGGAGGAGAGCGTAGTTGCCTACAACCGCGCGAGCACCCGCGAGACGAGACTCGCGTGCCGGTGCTTGTCCGCCGCGAGCAGGAATCGCCCGAGCCGGCCGCTCTCACGCGGGTCGAGCGAGATCGCGGCTTGCGCCTCCTCGCCGCGCCAGACGCTGAGGCGTGCGTGCTTCGGCTCGGTGAGGTAGACCGAGACGCGGAGCCCGCCGTCGCCCACGTCCGGGTGGCCGCGGAAGTACTCGACGATCTTCGTCCGCTGAGCTTTGCCGCAGTGCGGGCAGAAGCGGAACTCGTCCTGCACTTCTCCCCCGCATGCTCGACAGCGGCGCATCGTGCTCGTTCTATGCCCCGCGACGCCTCAGGTCAAGCCGAGCGCGCGGCGCATCTCGTCGACCGGGGCCGGCAGCTCCGTCCACAGCTCGAAGCTCGCGGCGCCCTGCGCGACGAGCACCTCCAGCCCGTCGAGAACGCGTGCTCCCGCAGCGGCCGCCGCCTCGGCCGTCGCCGTCCGCGGATATGGGAGATCGACGAGGGTCTGCCCCTCCCGCAGCTCGAACAGCACCTCCTCGCGCACCGGAGTCGCGTGGATCACGAGGTCGCTCTCGGCCACGTCCGGCGGCCACTCGCCGCGCCGCGAGAAGACGCGCGCCGCCGGCAGCGCGCGCCGGAAGGCCGCCGCAGCCCCGCCGTCGCCCACGATCGCGGCCGCCTCCACGTCTCCCACCTGCTCGAGGATGGCCGCGTCGGTCGAGAAGCCGTGGCCGCGCACGATCGTGTTCACGGACGGCAGGTCGCTGCCGAGGATGCGCGCGACGTCGAGCTTGTACGGCGCCGTGACGTTCGCGTACTCGACCTTCGCGACCGCGGCCTCGAGCTCCTCCGGCACGACGTCCTGCAGCACGTACGTCCAGTCGAGCCCGACCGCCGCGAAGGCCGCGTTCTGCATCCGGGGCGAGAGCGACTGCGCCACCGGATGGCCCAATAAGGCCACCTCAGTACCCGTACTCGGCCTCGTGCTGGAGGAAGTCCTGGTAGTTCGAGGTGAAGTAGTGGTGCTTGTGATCGGGCTTCCGCACGAAGTAGAGGTAGTCGACCTTCGCCGGATGCGCCGCCGCGTCGATCGCAGCGAGGCCCGGGTTGTTGATCGGCGTCGGCGGCAGGCCGTCGTGCAGCCGCGTGTTGTACGGCGTCGGGTTCTGCAGCTCCGACTGGGTCAGCGACTGGGTGGGCGGAATGTGGAGGCCGTAGCGGAGCGTCGCGTCGATACCGAGCGGCATGTGATCGTGGAGCCGGTTGTAGATGACGGCTGCGATCAGCGGGCGCTCTTTCGAGACCTGCGCCTCGCCCTCGACCATCGACGCGATCGTGAGCACGTCGTACGGCGTGAGGTTCTTGCTCCGCGCGTACGAGAGGTCGACCGTGCTCCACTTGGCGCCGAACTCCGCGAGCTGCATGCCCGCGAGCTGCGCCGCGGTCGACTTGCGGTCGAAGTTGTACGTGTCCGGGAAAAGGAAGCCCTCGAGGGGCTGCTTCGCGCTTCCGAAGCCCGCGACCGTACGCGGCTTGGCGGTCGCTGCGAGGTATCCCTGCGCCGAGAGCTTCACGCCGCGGTGCGACTCGTGCTTCGCGATCTTCGCCACCGCCTGGACACGCTCGGCCATCTGTGCGCGCGTGAACCCCTCGGGGAAGACGATCCGGAACTGACGCAGCTGCCGGACCGTCGTGATCGGCGCTGCATCGCTCTTGCCGCCGCCGCAGCCCGCAACGGCCGCCGCGAGCGCCAGGCCGCAGACGGCTACGAGCGCGCCGCGCACCACTCGAGATACGTGGACAGGAGATGTGCGGCCGCGAGCGCGTCCTCGGGCGCCGCCCCGGGCGTCTGCTGAGCGAGGTCGGTCGTGAACCGTTCGTCGAAGAGCTCGACGGGAACGACGACGACCCCGCGCAGAGCCTCTGCGAAGCTCTCGGTCTCGGCCGCCTGCTCGCCGCGTGCGCCGCGCATCGTCAGCGGCAGCCCGACGACGACGCGCTCGGCGTCCTCCTCGTGCACGAGCCGTGCCACCTCGGCGAGCCCGCTCTCGGAGCCGGCCCGCTCGACGACGCCGAGCGGACGCGCGAGCGTTCCGGTCGGATCGGAGACCGCGACTCCCGTCCGTGCGGAGCCGTAGTCCAGCGCCAGCACCTTCACGCCGCGACGAGCTCCTTCGCGGCTGCGAGCGCCTCGGCGATCCCGTCCGGGTTCTTCCCGCCGGCCTCGGCCAGCGTCGGCTTGCCTCCTCCACCGCCGCCGATGTGCTTGCCGAGCTCGCGCACGACCTGCACGGCGTCGAGTCCCCGCGCCACGAGCGACTCGTCGAAGTTGACGACGAGGAACACGCGCCCGTCGTCGCGCGACGCCACGATCGCGCCCTCTGCCTTCTCCTGCTGGCGGATCCGGTCGGAGAAGTCACGCAGGGGGCCGCCCTTGAGGCTCTTCACCTCGACGAGGAGGACATCGCCCTCCTTGTCCTGGGAGACGATCTCGGCCTGCTCGGCCTGCTTCGGCCGCCTCGACTCCTTCCGCGCCCGCTCGAGCTCGCCGCGCAGCACATCGGCCTCCCGTGCCCGCTCGTGCAGGAGCGCGAACGCCTCACCGGCCGTCACGGCCTCGATCCGGCGCGAGCCGGCCCCGACCGAGCTCTCGGAGAGGACGGCGAACGGCCCGATCTCGGCCGTCGAACGCACGTGGGTGCCGCCACAGAGCTCGACCGACCAGCCGTCGATGTCCACGACGCGCACGACGTCGCCGTACTTCTCCCCGAAAAGCATCATCGCGCCGAGGTTCCGCGCCTCCGCCAGCGGCGTCTCGAAGATCCGCACCGGCAGATTGGCGAAGACCCGCTCGTTGACCCGCTGCTCGACGTCCGCGCGCTCCTCGGAGGTGAGCGGCGAGGGATGCGTGAAGTCGAAGCGGAGCTTGTCGGGCCGCACGGCAGAGCCTGCCTGGCGCACGTGGTCGCCGAGCACCTCCTGCAGCACCTTGTGCAGGAGATGCGTCGCCGTGTGGTTCGCCATCGTCGGGTACCGCACCCCCCACGGCACGACGGCGCGGACGCGATCGCCCTCGGCGAAGCCGCTGCCCGCAAACACGAGCTCCTGGTCGTTCTCGAGCCGCAGCGCCTCGACGAGCTCGGCGCGCGAGCCGTCCTCCGTCTCGATCCAGCCGCGGTCGGTGACCTGGCCCCCGCCTTCGGGATAGAACGGCGAATCGGCGAGCTTGACCTGGAAGTAGCCGTCGCCGAGGTCGGCATACGCCGTGATCGCGGTCCGCACGTCGACCTGCTCGTAGCCGACGAACTCGGTGCGCGGGGCGCCGGCGAAGCGCGGCTCGTAGCGCGCCGTGCCTCCCTGACGGGAGATCTCGCGATGCTCCTCCATCAGGTGAGTGAATTCCTCTTCGTTGACCTGGAGACCGCGCTCCCGAGCCAGCTCCTTCGTCAGCTCGATCGGAAAGCCGTACGTAGCCGCGAGGACGAAAGCCTCTTCTCCGCCAATCGCCGAACCTTGTGCTGCGTCCTCGAATACCTTCATGCCGCGCTCGAGCGTCTCGCCGAACCGCTCCTCCTCGGCCGCCAGCACGCGGTGGATCTCCTCTCGGTGCTCGACGAGCTCGGGATAGGCAGCCCCCATCTGGTCGATCACGACGTCGGCGAGCCCCGGCAGGAACGGCGGCTTCATCCCGATCCGCAGCCCGTGCTGCACGGCGCGGCGGACGATGCGGCGGAGGACGTAGCCGCGGCCCTCGTTCGACGGCGTGACGCCCTCCGCGGTGATGAACGTCATCCCGCGGCCGTGGTCGGCGAGGACGCGGTGCGCCTTCGTCGCATCCTCGGAGGAGCCGTACGCGACGCCGGACTCCTCGGCGACCCATTTCATGATCAGCTGGTAGCCGTCGGTGTCGTAGACGGACGCCACGTCCTGCACCACGCGCGCCACGCGCTCCAGCCCCCAGCCGGTGTCGATGTTCTTGCTCGGGAGGTCGGTGAGCGTGCCGTCGGGGTGGAGCTCGTACGACATGAAGACGAGGTTGCCGATCTCGAGAAAGCGCTCACAGCGCGTGCAGCCGGGCTTGCAGTCGTCGGTGCCGCAGCCGGTCTCCTCGCCCCAGTCCCAGTACATCTCCGAGTCCGGGCCGCAGGGGCCCGGGCCTCCGACGGACCAGAAGTTCTCCGACGACGGCAGCGGCACGATTCGCTCCGACGGCATCCCGATCCGTTCCCAGAGCCCGATCGCCTCCTCGTCGGGACCGAGCTTCAGGCCGGGGTCGCCGGCATGGACGCTGACCCAGATGCGGTCCCAGTCGAGCTGCAACCGCTGCTGGATGAACTCGGTCGCGTACTCGATCGCGCCGTCCTTGAAGTACTGGCCGAACGAGAAGTTGCCGAGCATCTCGAAGAAGGTGAGGTGGTACGTGTCGAGCCCGACCTCGTCGATGTCCTGGGTGCGGAAGACCTTCTGGCACGTGGTGGTCAGCGGCGCCGGCGGCGCCTCGCGGCCGAGGAAGTACGGCATCTGCGGCTGCATCCCGGCGCTCGTGTAGAGGGTCGAGCGGTCGTCCGCGCGCGGGATCAGGGATGCGGACGGCCGCCGGAGGTGTCCCTTCTCCTCGAAGAGCGCGAGGAATCCCTCGCGTAGCTCGGCCGTCGTGTGCACGGCGGCCATTCTAGGAGTGGGGTCCGCAGTGACCCGCCGCTGAGGTGGCTAGCATCGGATCGTGTCGTTGGACGTTCTGACGCCGGCCGCGCCCCGGCGGCGGAGGCGCCGCTATCGCACCGGGAGGGTCGCTCTGCTCGTGCTCCTCGTGCTCGCCGCCGCGGCGGCAGGCGTCTGGTTCGGACGCCGCTCCGCGACCACGACGCACCATCACGCCGCCGGCTTGCGTCCCGCCAGGGACCCCGCCGGACGGACTGTCCCGCAGCAGCAGCAGCACCCCGCGGTTGCGCCGCGGCCGCCCCGCCTGCTCACAGGAGCTCCGATCCTCGACGGTCGGGTTCACGTCCGCGTCCACGCGCCGGCCGCGATCCTCGTCGACGCACACACCGGTCGCGTCCTCTGGGCGAAGCGCGCTCACGAGCGGCGGAAGATCGCGTCGCTGACGAAGATCATGACCGCGACTCTCGCCCTGCGCGAGGTGCCGTGGGACAGCACCGTCACCGTGGACAAGCGGGTGAGCACGGTGCCGCTGGTGAAGGAGGGCCTCCGCCCCGGCGAGCGGGTCAAGGCGTGGAAGCTCTTCTACTCGCTGCTCCTCTACTCCGGTAACGACGACGCCGCCCAGCTCGCCATCTCCTCCGCGGGATCGATTCGCGGC
>DASSVO010000005.1:0-20329 GCA_035706005.1 Gaiellaceae bacterium
CGGCCATCAGCGGCAGCATCCGCAGGCCGGAGCTCGTCGGGGTCGCGCCGTAGACGATCTGGAGGAAGAGGGGGATGAAGATGATCGCGCCGAACATCGCCATCCCGATCGTGAAGCCCATCGTGTTCGCGACGCTGAAGATGGGCGAACGGAAGAGATGCAGCGGCAGGAGCGGCTCGGCCGCGCGGCGCTCCTGCCAGACGAACGCCGCGAGCAGGACGACTCCCAGGATGCCGAGCCCGATGATCTGGCTCGAGCCCCACGCGTACTGCGTCCCACCCCAGGTGGCGAGCAGGATCAGGGCCCCCACGCCGCCGCTCAACAGCCCCGCGCCGAGGTAGTCGATGCGGTGCCGGCGGTGCGGCGTGTGCAGATGAAGGCGGGTGCTGACGATCACGACCGCGAGCACGCCGATCGGCATGTTCACGTAGAAGACCCAGCGCCAGGAGAGATTGTCGACGAGGAAGCCGCCGAGCAGCGGGCCGGCGACCGACGCGACCGCGAAGACGGAGCCGATCAGGCCGATGTAGCGACCCCGCTCGCGGGGCGGGACGATGTCCGCGATGATCGCCTGCGCGCCGACCATGAGGCCGCCGGCGCCGATCCCCTGCAGCGCCCGGAAGCCGATCAGCTCGCCCATCGACTGCGACAGACCCGCGAGCATCGAGCCGGCGAGGAAGATCAGGATCGCCGCGAGGAAGACGGGCTTGCGCCCGATCATGTCGCCGAGCTTCCCGTAGAGCGGAGTCGAGACGGTCGAGGCGAGCAGGTACGAGGTCACGACCCAGGAAAGGTGGTTGAGCCCGCCGAGGTCGCCGACGATCGTCGGGAGCGCTGTCGACACGATCGTCTGGTCGAGCGCGGCGAGGAACATGCCGAGCATGAGCGCCGTGAACACGGTGCGCAGCGCAGCGCCGGTCAGCCTCCCGTCGGCCTCCACTTCCCGAGGGTACTGCGCGGCTTGAGTTCGACCGCCCGACCGTCTAGCTTCCCGTGCCTGTCGTTGTCGTTCCTACAAGGAGGCGTGATGAGAAGGCGCTATCTCTGCGGCGCCCTCGTGGGGGTCCTCGCCACGGCCGGCGCTCTGGCGGCCGGGGGCGCAGCGGCTGCCCCGGCGGCCTCGCATGCACAGGCGAAGCGCTCGGTGATGCGGATCTTCACGGGAAAGCCGAGCAAGCCGGCGAGGCCCAGACGCTCGAACAATCTCTATTACCACGGCGGCGTGGGCGGGATCGGCGTCGAGACGACGCCCAAGGTCTACCTCGTTCTCTGGGGCTCGCAGTGGAGCAGCGACCCGTCGGGCGAGTCCGCGATCCTGCAGAGCTTCTTCAACCACGTCGGCGGCAGCTCGTGGCTGAACAGCGTCACCCAGTACTGCCAGGGCATCCCCAACGGGAGCTCCTCGTGCGGTACGACCGGATACGCCGGGAACCCGGGCGGCGGCGCGATCTACGGCGGGATCTACACGGACACGGGCTCCCTGGCGCCGGCGCATCCCACGCAGTCGCAGCTCGCGGCGGAGGCCGTGCGGGCGGCGGGCTACTTCACCAACACGAGCTCCGCCACCAACAACACCGTGCAGTACGTCGTCGCGACGGCGCACAACAACAACGCCTCCGGCTTCGGGACGCAGTACTGCGCGTGGCACAGCTCGACCTCGTCCTCGTACGGCAACATCGCTTACACGAACCTGCCCTACATCACGGACGCGGGCGGCTCGTGCGGGGCGGGCTTCAACGGGCTCAGCCAGACGGCCGGCATCACGATCGTCGAAGGCCACGAGCTCGCCGAGACGATCACCGACCAGTTCCCGAACGGCGGCTGGCTCGACGGCAGCGGCGAGGAGAACGGCGACAAGTGCGCCTGGACCGCCGGCACCTCGAACCAGACCCTGAACGGGACTTCCTTCCCGGTGCAGCCGCTCTGGAGCAATTCGACGAGCAGCTGCGTCGTCGCGTATTCGTGAGCAATCGGCCGGGCGCCTGCAACCTGCGGGCGCCCGGCCTCTTCGACTGACCCGCGACCGAGCGGCGTAGAGTTTCTCTCGTGGACGTGAGCGCCGGCTTCCCCATCGACAGGGCCGAGAGCGTGTCCGCGCGCCCCGGTGCCGACAAGCTCGCGAGGCTCCTGCGCGAGATCGACGCGCTGATCGCCGACGACGAGGCCGAGGACCGGCACATCACCGGCGGCTGGCGGACGTTCTCCGACATCCTCGCCGCCGCGCACGGCCACACGTGGGACGCGTACAGCGTCGATCTCTCCACCGATGCCGCGAGCTTCCGGCAGCTGTCGCGACGGCAGCAGGATGCCGTGAAGAGGGTCTTCGGGACGATCTACCGCGCGGAGTCGATCGTCGACGACTGGATGGACCGGATCGTCGCGGCGCTGCCGAGGGACCCCGAGTACGACTCGATGCGGGCGGCGCTCATGACGCAGGAGCACGACGAGCGGATGCACCGCGGCAGCCTCCTTCGCATCGCGACCGAGGTGCTCGGCATCGACCTCTCCGATGCCGACCGGATCGCGCGGAAGTACAACAACTTCGTCGCCGAGGTCCTCTTCGACCGGTTCGAGGACGAGATGCAGCGCCTCCTCCGGCCGAACCGCCCGCTCGAGGACGTCTACACGGCGATCTTCATCTACGGCGTGATCAGCGAGGACGTCGTCGCGAACAGCGACGTCGTGATCCGCCGGGCCAAGGGCAACGCGCTCTACGACGCCTACGACTTGCCGGGGATGAAGGAGGGACAGACGAACGTCCGCCGCGACGAGGGCCGCCACGTCCGCATCGCCGTCCTCGCCACGCACCGCTTCCTCGAGGAGTTCGAGGGCGCCGCCGACCGTCTGCTCGGCATCTGCACCGAGTACATGGACCTCGCCGACCGGATGGTGCGGCGCGCGAAGGCGTCGCGCGGGCTCATCGACGCGCACCTCGCCGAGTCGTACGGCCCCGACGTCGACTCGCTCTACTACTACGTCATGAACATGAAGCGGCTGGCGGTGCGGCTCGACGAGCTCGGGCTGCGCGAAGGCGTGCTCGAGGTGAAGCGCCGCGTCGACGCCGCGATCGCGGAGCTCAGCGGCGAGGACGGGGCGCCGATCGTCGAGACGCCGAACCGGCTCCTGCGCCTGGTCGGCCCCCGCGTGCTGCGGCTGGCGGGAGCCTCCCGCCTAGCCGACTAGCACGCGCTCGTAGCACTCCTGGAGGCGGCGGGCGAGCAGCGGCCAGGCATACGTGCTCGCCGCGAGCTCGCGCGCGGCACGTCCCATCGCCGCGCGAGCGGGCTCGTCGGCGAGGAGCGTCCCGATCCTGTCGGCGAGCGCATCCGCGTCGTCGGGCGGAGTGAGGACCCCGGTCGCGGGCGTCACGACCTCCCGGTAGCCGGGGATGTCGGAGGCCACCACCGGGGTCGCGCAGGCGAGAGCGCGCGTGATCACCATGCCGAAGCTCTCGTTGCCGAGCGACGGAGCGACGAGGAGCTTGGCCATAGAGAGCTCCCGCGTGAGGTGCTCGTCGTCGACGAAGCCGAGCACGTCGATCCCGTCCTCCGAGACGCGCAGCCGCGTGAGCAGCAGCCTCACGGCGAGCGGGTCGGCACCGATCAGGCGCAAGCGGAGGCCGGTGTCGCGAAGCTGCGACCACGCCCGGAGCAGGACCGACAGCCCCTTGCGCGGCTCGTGCCGGCCGACGAAGACGACGTGGTCGAGCCGGTCGCGAGGGTCGGTCGCCTCGGGCAGGTCGACGCCGTTCGGGATCAGCTCGTAGTGGCCGGGCGCGAACACCGCGGCGGTGTCGCGCGCCTGCTCCGAGACGGCGACGCGGAGGTCGATCCGGCTCAGGAGGAAGCCCCAGAGGACCTCGGCAAGAGGCCGCCACGACGAGTCGCCTGCGGCGTGGAACGTGGCGACCGTGGGGCCGTCCCACAACGCGAGCGCGGCCGGGCTGAGCATCGGCGCGAGCGGCTCGTGGATGTGCAACAGGTCGAAGCGCTCGCGCGCAAGGGCGCGGCGAAGCTGTGGCAGCGCATGTGGGCTGAGGACGAGATTCGAGAGCGCGCCGTTCCCGGGCACGATCACGGACCGCCCGAGCGGGATCACGCCGGGCGGCGGCGGGCCGGGCCGGCCCTGGCGCGGGTGCAGGATCCGGCTGAACGAGCCGGGAGGGTCGTGGCCGATGAGGAGGCGGGCCTCGACTCCGATCGCCTCGAGCGCGCGCATCTGGGCCTCGGCGTGCTCGACCACTCCGCCCCAGAAGGACCACGAGTACGGGACGACGATCCCGACCTTCACCGGAGCGAGGCTACCGGCGTCGTGCGAGCAGCCAGCCCACGAGCCCGCCGGCGAGCAGGAGCTGGGCCTCGGCGGAGATGCCTGCGCCGTGCCGGCCGCCGCGGTGGAAGAGCTTCTCGCCGCGAGGGCGGAGCCAGGGCGCGACGTGCTCGAGATCGGGCATCGCCGCCGCCGCGCCGCCGATCACGGCACCGTCCAACGGGCCGCGCCGGGCGGCGAGCAGTCCGAGCGCGACGAGGCCGCTGCCGATCTCGAAGCTCCGGTCCGGGATGTCCTCGTGCGGCACCCGGTCGCCGGCGACGTGGAGAGCGGGGCCGAGCAGCAGCGCGAGCCGGCGCGAGCGCACCGCCGCCCCAAGGACCGCTCCCGTCGCGACATGGAGCGAGACGATCACAGCCCGAATGATCGCGTATGCTCCCCCGACGATGGGCTTGAGCGACTGGCTACGCCGCATCTTCTCCGGACCGGTGGAGGCCGCCGACGAGGATGCCGTCCGCCGCGAGGAGTTCGCCGAGCCGCACGCCGGGCCGGACGATCCGAGACTGACGGCGACCTCGGGCGGTGCGGTGATGCCAGGCATGCCGGCCTCCCAGCCGGGAGACATCGTCGAGGCCGAGCAAGAGGAGCTCGAGCCGCCGCCCGACTCTGCTCCCTGAGCCCCGAAGCTCCCTGAGCCCGAGGCCCCTGAGGTAGCGTTCCGAGCGGTGTGCCGGGAAGGCTGGTCGGCGTCGTCCGATGACGCCTCCTCTCGCTATCCCCCTCTTCCTCGCGTCGATCGCGCTCATGCTCGGCGCGTCGGCCGTTTTCGCGAGCCGGCTCGACCACATCGGCCTGCGGCTCGGTCTGCCGGAAGCGCTGCTCGGCCTGCTCACGGCGCTCGCCGCCGACGCGCCCGAGCTGTCGTCCGCCGTGACCGCACTCGTCTCGAACCGGCATGCGATCGCCGTCGGGGTTGCCGTCGGAGCGAGCGTCTTCAACATCGCGGCGATGCTCGGCCTCAGCGCCATCGTCACCGCAGGAATCCGCGCGCGCCACGAGACGCTCGAGCTCGAAGCCTTCGTCGGCCTCTGGATGATCGCCGTGGCGACACTCGTCACCGCCGGCGTGCTCGACGGCACGACCGGCCTGGTGCTCGCCGGCGTCGTCGCGGCGCCGTACGTCGCGATCCTCGCCGCCGGACCGAGGCTTGCCCGGAGGCTGCCGCTCGGGGCGGCGGAGTTGCGCTTCCTCGGCCGAAGCTTCGGGGAGGAGCATCGGAAAGCGCGGCCGCTCGATTCCCGCCGCGAGGCCGCTCGGATCGTGCTCGTCCTGTTCGCCGCGCTCTGCCTGATCGTGGCCGGGAGCATCGGCGCCGTGCGGTCGGCAACGTCCCTCGCCGACCGGTGGTCGGTGCCGCAGACGCTCGTCGGCGCGGTCGTGCTCGCGGTGCTGACCGCGCTGCCGAACGCCTGGACCGGCATCCGCTTCGGCCTGCAACGCCGCGGCTCGGCGCTCATGAGCGAGACCCTGAACTCGAACTCGATCAACGTCATCGCCGGGATCGCGCTACCGGCGGCGCTCGGGACGCTCACTGCGTTCTCGGACCTCGACGTCTTCGACCTCGCGTGGCTGTTCGGGATGACGGCGGCGGCGCTCGTCCTGTTCGCTCGGCGCGGTGGCGCCGGACGGAACGCCGGCGTCTTCCTCATCCTCCTCTACGCGGTCTTCCTTGCCGTCCAGATCACGGCGCGCGCCTAGTCCGTGGCTTGCTCGAGCGCGTGCTCCTCGGGCGCGACCACCCGGCCGCCGCGCGACCAGGACGCGAGCGCCGCGACGAGGCACGCCGCGATCGCGAACCCGAATGCCTCGCGAAGGCCGCTGTGGAACGGCCCCGCGATCAGATGGGGGAAGAAGCTGCGCCCACGAATCGCGGCCGCGTCGTGCGCGGGCAGCTGCGCGAGCACGTGTGGGCCGAGCAGCTTCTGCGCCGGGTTGTAGCCGAGGAAGGCGGCGAAGAGCACCGAGACCGGCGGCAGGTGGCTGACGCGCGTGGCCACGCCCGGGGACACGCCGTGAGTCTGCAGGCCCGTGGCGAGCGAATGCGGGAGGGTCGCGGACAGCCCGACGATCATCAGCGTGAAGAAGATCCCGATCGAGAGCACCTGGGCGGAGTTCTGGAACGTCTGGTTCATGCCGCCGCCCGCTCCCCGGTGCTGCGCGGGCAGGCTGTTCATCACGCCTGCGCGGTTCGGCGAGGCGAAAGCCCCCATCGACAACCCCATCAGCAACAGGATGGCGGCGAAGACCGGATACGAGAAGTCGACGGGCAGCATCTCGAGCAGGACGAAGCTGAGCGCCGAGGCGAGCATCCCGCCCGTCGCGAACGGTCGCGAGCCGTAGCGGTCGGAGAGGATCCCGGATATGGGCCCGGCGAGAAGGAAGCCGATCGTCAGCGGCAGCATCCGGATCCCCGCCCACAGAGGCGTCGACTCGAAGTCGACCCCGTGCTGAGGGAGCCAGATCCCCTGCAGCCAGATGATCAGCATGAACATCAGGCCGCCACGCGAGACAGCCGAGAGGAAGCTCGAGAGGACTCCGAAGGTGAAGGCGCGGATCCGGAAGAGCCCGAGCCGGAACATCGGCGCCGGCGAGCGCAGCTCGATGAACGTGAACAGCGTGAGCAGTGCCGCTCCCCCGGCGAGGCAGGCGTCGACGAACGGAGACGTCCACCCCATCGGGTGGCTCCCGTAGGGCCGGATCCCGTACGTGATCCCGACCATGACGAGCACCAGGCCGGCGGCGAACGTGAGGTTGCCGGGCCAGTCGATCGGGTCGCGGCTGCGGACGCCGATCTCGCGCAGGCTGCGGTACGACCAGATCGTTCCGGCGATGCCGGTGGGCACGGAGACGAGGAAGACGAGCCGCCAGGAGACCGGCGCGAGCACGCCGCCGAGCACGAGGCCGATGAACATGCCGCTGATGCCCACGACGTTGTTGATCCCGAGCGCGAGCCCGCGCTGGTTCGCGGGGAACGCGTCGGTGAGGATCGCGACCGAGTTCGCGATGAGGAAGGCGGCCCCGATCCCCTGCACGATCCGGAAGCCGATCAGCCAGTCGGCGCCGGCCCGGCCGTGCAGCCAGTCGATCGTCAGCATCAGCGACGCCAGCGTGTAGACGACGAAGCCGACGTTGTACATCCGCACCCGTCCGAACTGGTCGCCGAGGCGGCCGAGGCTGACCACGAGCACGCTCGAGACGACGAGGAAGCCGAGGATCATCCACAGCAGGTAGAAGCTGTTGCCAGGCCGGAGCGGGTCGAGGTGGATGCCGCGGAAGATGGCCGGCATCGCGATCAGCACGATCGAGCCGTCGATCGTCGCGAGCAGCACCCCGAGCGTCGTGTTCGAGAGCGCGACCCACTTGTAGCCCGGCGATCTCCGTTTAACAGGCAACCTGTTCAGGCTACCTGTCTACAATTCCGTCGTGCCTCGCCCATCCGCGCAGGTCGTGACGGGAGCGAGCGAGCTCCGGCTCGTCCTCGGCCAGCTCGTCAGGAGGCTCCGGGCCGAGTACTCGTTCCCGGTCGCCCAGGCGACCGTCCTCAGCCGGCTCGACCGGGAAGGGCCCCAGACCACGAGCGCTCTCGCGTCCGCCGAGCGTGTGCGGCCCCAGTCGATGGCGCAAACGCTCTCCGAGCTCGAGAGCGCGGGCCTGATCGCACGTCGGCCCGATCCCGGCGACCGCCGGCGCATCCACATCGAGCTCACCGGGACGGGCCGCGAGCGGGTGCTCGAGGAGCGCGGCAAGCGCGAGGGCTGGCTCGCCGCCGCGATCGCGGCGGAGCTGAGCCCGGAGGAGCAGCGAACGCTGCTGGCGGCGGTGCCGCTGCTGCGAAGGCTGTCGGGACACTGACGAGGAGGCTGCAATGAAGATCCGCTGGTACGGCCAATCCGCGTTCCTGCTCACCGGCGAACGCCACCGCGTGTTCATCGACCCGTTCGGCGACGTTGCGAGCGCCTCGCCGCGCGTCGCCGGCTGGGGCTACCCGCTCATCGAGGGAGTCGAGTCCGACCTGCTGCTCGTCACGCACGACCACCTCGACCACAACGCAGTCGAGGCGATCGGCGGAGATCCGGCGATCGTCGCCAAGGCGGGCACGCACGAGTCGCCGATCGGCGAGGTCGTCGGGATCGCGTCCGAGCACGACGCGGCCGCCGGTACGCAGCGGGGACCGAACACGATCTTCCGCTTCTCGCTCGACGGAACCGCCTTCGCCCATTTCGGGGACTTCGGACAGCCGGCGCTGCGCCCGGAACAGCGTGAGGCGCTCGGCGAGGTCGACGTCCTCTTCCTCCCCGTCGGCGGCGGACCGACGATCGCGCCCGACGCAGCCGCCGCGCTCGTGCGGGAGCTCCGGCCGCGCCTCGTCGTGCCGATGCACTACCGGACGCCGGCGATCGATTTCCTCGATCCACCCGAGGCCTTCCTCGAGGCGCTCGGATCTCGGGTCGAGCGGCTGGAGACGAGCGAGGTCGAGGTCGAGCCGCTGCTCGGCAGCCGCGAGGCGTCGGTCGTGGCGCTGCTCGCGCCGCCTACTTCTTGATGACCTTGCCGGAGGGCGAGAGGACGTACCAGAGGCCGCCGTTGAGGTTCTTCGCCTGGCCGGTCGCCTGCCCGGGCTTCGTGTCGCCGATGTAGGTGTAGAGCGGCCAGCGGTTGTACGTGACGACGCGCCCGCCGCTGGGGTTCTTGTCCGTCCCGAGCAATGACTTCTTAGCGGCGCCGCCGGCCGTCGGCTTCTGCCCGGCCTTGATCTTCAGCGGCGGCCAGATGACCGCGCACTGGCCCTTGCAGGTCACCTTCGTCCGCTTGTCCGGGACGAACATGTAGAGCGTGCGGCCCTTGGCGTTGACGAGGATGACGCCGAGCTTCCCGACCTTGCGCGTCGTCACGGTCGGCGTCTTCGTCAGGTGACGCGCGGCCGCGGTGCCGGTCCCACTCCAGACGGCCGCCGAGACAGCGACAGCTGCCGCGACGGCGGCGACGACGCCAATCCGGACCGATCTCCTCCGCGTAGCCACTGCAATCACTCTAGACAAGGAGGAGCAGGTGCGCAGGATTTTCTTCTTGGGGCTCGTGCTGTTCGGCGCTACCGTCGCCGTGGCCGCCGCTGCGACGGGCGGGCTGCCGAACATCGGGAAGGCGAAGATGACGGCGGAGCCCGTGTACAAGGGCTTCTACGACCATCACATCGACACGTACCTCATCACCGACGTCTCGTCGAAGTCACAGGCGAGCGCGATGCGCGTCAACTACTCCGCCGAGCTGAAGGCCGTGAAGGGGCTGCCGGAGCAGTACTTCGTCCGCGGCCGGGCGGCCAAGGGCCAGCTGACCGTCTTCGGGTCGCAGCCGGGCGAGGCGGACTACAACCCGCTCTGGGAAGAGGTCTTCCTCACCTGGAAGAAGGGCGTGAAGCCCGTTCTCATCGGCCAGGACGACCAGATCGACCAGCTCGAGAAGAAGGGCAAGCTCACGGAGAAGGACGCGCACATCGTCCTCAACGCCCCGATCCTCCACGTCGGCAAGGGCGGCTGACCCCTGGAAAGACCGAAGCGGCGGGCTTGCCCGCCGCTTCCAAACTCCGCCGCAGAGTTGTTGCCGTCAGCCCCGAGCGAGAGTCGAGGAGATCTTCTCGCGCCTTGGTCCTGCTCGGCCTCCCCCTTTCGGGGGATCTGTGACGACCGGCGCGAGCGGCCGCCCTCAGGCGAGCCGCGAAACCGGGACGAGCGAGAGCTCCGGGCTCCGCACGGCTGCCTGGTCGAGCACGAGCCGCTCCGCCTCCTCCGCCGGTGCGGGACGGCCGAAGAGATACCCCTGGCCGAAGCGGCAGCCGAGCTGGCGCAGGCGCTCAGCCTGTGCCGGATGCTCGATGCCCTCGGCCACGGCTGCCAGGCCGAGCGAGTCGCCGAGCCGCAGGATCGCGTCGACGAACGCCTCGTCCGCGTCCGGGCCTACGAGCTTGTCGACGAACGGCTTCGGGATCTTGAGGGACTCGATCGGGAACTCGGCCAGCCGGCTCAGCGACGAGTAGCCCGTGCCGAAGTCGTCGATCGTCAATCCCACGCCGAGATCGCGGAGCCGCCGCATCGCCACGAGCGCGGCGTCGCTTCCCTGGATGACGCCCGACTCGGTCACCTCGATCACGAGCCGGCCGGGATCGACGACGTATCCCTTGAGCGCCTCCGCGAGCGTGTCGACGAGCCGCTCGTTCGCGAGCTCGGCAGGCGCGAGGTTGAGCCAGATGCTCAACCTCTCCGGCCAGCGGCGGGCAGCTTGGAGAGCCTGGTGGAGCACCAGGCGTCCGAGCTCCACCGTCAGCCCCGTCTCTTCGGCGGCCGGGAGGAAGTCGGCAGCGGGGAGCAGGCCCCTCGTCGGGTGCGGCCAGCGGGCGAGCACCTCGAAGCCCTCGATCTCGCCATCCGCGAGTCGCACGACCGGCTGGTAGTGGACGACGATCTCGCGCCGCTCGAGCGCGGCCTCGAGGTCGAGCCCGAGCTGGCGCTGCGAACGAAGCTTCTCGTGGAGGTCCGCCTCGTACAGCGTGTACGCGCGCTCCGATCGCTTGACGCTGTACATCGCGATGTCCGCGTTGCGCAGCAGGTCCTCGGCATTCGTCGCGCCGGTCCTGCCCACGGCGATGCCGACGCTCACGTGGCAGGCGACGTCGCCGCAGCCCAGCGCGTACGACCCGTCGAGCTCCTCGACCATCCGCCTGGCCGCGGCCACCGCAGCCTCGGAATCGGCGTCCCGGACGAGCACGGCGAACTCGTCGCCGCCGAGACGGGCCGCCAGGTCCTGGGTGCGGATCGCGCCCTCCAGGCGGCGCGCGAACTCGGCGAGCAGCTCGTCGCCCGCGCTGTGGCCCCAGGTGTCGTTGAGGGCCTTGAAGCGGTCGAGGTCGAGGTAGAGGACGGCCGTCGAGCCGGCGCCGCGCGCGAGCTCGTGCTCGATCGCCTCCAGCAGGTGAAGCCGGTTCGGCAGGCCGGTGAGCGAGTCGTGGTACGCCTGGTGGCGGAGCTGCTCCTTGAGCTGCGTCACCTGCGCGAGCGAGTGCTCGAGCCGTCCGTTCTCGAGCAGGATGCTCGTGTGGCCGGCGAAGGTCTCGAAGAGCTCGACGTCGGCGTCTCCGAACGTGCTCACGTCACCGGCGCGCTCGCCGACGACGAGGAGCCCGAACGTCCGGTTCTCGCCGCGTAGCGGGCCGACGATCGCGTCCTCGAGCCCTCGCGAATGGAGGAAGGCGTCGAATGCCTGGGCGGCCCGGCGCCGCGTGAGCAGCATCGCCTTGCCCGAGGAGGCGACCGCCCGGAAGGCGACTGCGTCCTCCGGCGCGAACCGCTCCTCCGGATGCATGAGCAGCTCGCCCTCGGCTCCGCTGACGCTCCGCAGCGGCCCTTCACCGTCCGAGGCGGGGAAGAGGAGGATCTCGGCGTACTCCGCGCGGAGCAGTCTGCGCGCCGCGACGAGCAGCTGCCCGACGGCCAGCCCGAACTCCGGCGCGCCCTGGGTCGCACGCATCGACTCGTAGAGGAACTCGAGCTGCTCGCGCTGCTCGCGCTGGGCCATGTAGCCGCGGAAGAACAGGGCGCACGCCATGACCGGGACGACGAGGAGGAGCACCGCGGAGGGCCGAACCTCGAGCAGCTCGACGACGGCGAGGCCGAGCGAGGCGGTCGCCAGGGCTCCGGCCGTCGAGGTGAGGAGGGTCTGCAGGAGCTGCGGTGCGTGGAAGCGCTCCTCCGCGATGGCGATGACGGCCGAGACGAGCAGGATGCCGACGACGTGCGCCACGGCGCACGCGAAGAGGACGAGCACCCAGATATGCGGGGCGGAGTCGCCCGGCTCGGCGAGCGAGCGGAAGATCACGAGGGCGATGCCGCTGCAGAGCGGGAGCTCGGCTACGTTGAACGCGAGCCTGACGAGCTGGCGCTGGCTCTTCCACCGGTTCACGACCAGCGCGACGACGGTGCCCACGAGCTGCCCGAGCAGGAGCCCCGCCGGCGCGCCGAGCAGCAGGCCGAGGGTGAGCCCGATCTCCGTCAGCGAGAGCGTGTGCGCCTGCTTGCGGAACTGGAGATGGACGACGACGACCTCGGCGAAGTAGAACGCGAGCGCGAGCGCCCACCACTCCAGATGCGGGCCCTGGACGAACGAGGGGGCGCCGAAGCGGCCGACCGCGAACGCCCACACGAGCGAGCACGTCAGCGCGAGAGCGCCGTTGAAGACCCAGACGCGCACCGGCCCGTGCAGGGCCTCGCGCACGACAACGCCGAGCGGGCGCACTGCCTCGCTCGGCGCGGAGGACGACTGGGTGAGAGGCCGGCCGCCGATCACCGGCCTATCCCCTTGTCCGTCAGCCCCAGCTCGCTCCGAGCCATGACCCGCCCGACCAGCTGCTGCCGCTCCAGCTCGAGCCGCTCCACGAGCTGCCCGACCAGGAAGAACCGCTCCTCGAGCTGCCCGACCACGACGAGCCGCTCCAGGAGCTGCCCGACCACGAGGAGCCGCTCCACGAGCTGCCCGACCACGAGCTACCCGACCACGAAGAGCCGTTCCACATGCCGCCCGACCAGCTCGAACCGGCAGCCTCGAGGGCGGCCATCGCACCGGAGAGGAACGGCTTGCCGAAGATGTCCTGCTCGCCCTGGAGCACGACGCCGTTGCTCGAGATGTGGTCCGTGCCGCGCGACCCCTCGAGGACGCCCGTCCCCGTCGCCGCCACGTTGTACTGCTGCGAAGCGAAGTTCGAAGGAACCGAGGCGCCGAGCAGCTTGCTCATGTCGAGCTCGCCGCACCCCTGCTGCTTCCAGTTGAACGAGGTGAGCTTGTCGCAGCTCGAGGTGAGCATCGCCTTCACCTGATCGGGCGTCAGCTGCGGGTAGCGCTGCAGCAGATCCGCGACGGCGCCCGAGGTGAACGCCGTCGCCTCCGAGGTGCCGCTCCCGCGGAAGTAGCGGTCGCTCAGCACACCGGCCGGGTTGTTCTGGTCGATGTACGAGCCGACGACGCGGAGGCCCTGCAGGTGCGATCCGGGCGCGATGAGGTCGGGCGCACGGCAGGCCAAGCTGCAGCTCGCAGCGTTCGCCGAGTACGAGGCGACCTGATCGTCCGACCACGCCGCGGTTCCGGCCGTGTCCGCACCGCCGACCGCGAGAATCTGCGGGTCGTAGGCCGGATCGGCCAGGCCCTGGGCGCTCGCGCCGTTCTGGAAGCCCGAGTTCCCGGCCGCCGCCACGACCACGATGCCCGCCTTCCAGGCCTGCTCGACTGCGTACGCCAGGGGGTCGATCGCGTACGCCTGGGTCGAGTTCGTGCCGTACGAGAGGTTGATCACCCGGATGTTCATCCCGTTGTCGTTGCGGTGCTGCACGGCCCAGTCGATCGCGGCGATGACCTGGCTCACGTCGACGCCGCCATCCGTGACTCCGACCTTGAGCGAGACGATGCGGGCGTCGGGGGCGACGCCGCGGTATCCGCCCGGCTGGCCGTCGTTGCCGGCGATGAGCCCGGCCATGAACGTGCCGTGGCCGTTCGAGTCGAGGTGCTGGAGGCTCGGGTTCTGCGAGTCGAGCGAGAGGTCCGGCCCGTTGATCACCTTGCCGGCGCCGTTGAGCCCGGCCACGGGAGTGACGCCGGTATCGATGACCGCGACGTCGACGCCCTTGCCGGTCCAGCCCGCGTTCCACCACGCCTGAGCCCCGTCGCCCGCCGTGATGTTCTGCATCGAGTACGAGTCGGTCGCCGGGTCGTAGGCGGTGGAGCCCCACGAGGCGCCCGAGCGGATCATGCCCAGCGCCATGGCCAACACGACCGTGAGCAGGGCCAGCTGCCAGCCCTTGAACCAAAGACCGTCGCGCGTGGTGAGGTTTGCCCCCACGTCCTACCTCCTTGTCGCGACCGTCCTGTGCCGCAGAACGTGCCGCAGTAGCCGCCAAACAGTGGGCGCAACGTAGGCGGCCATCGCAGGGCGATCCTCCCGCAAAAGGGGGAGTCGATTGGCTCGTACGAGGGATTTTTGAACGCCTACCATCTCCCGACGTGCGCTCCGTCCTGAACTCGACGCCGCCGCGGTTCACCGCCGAGGAGGCAGCGGGGATCGCGGCGACCCTGTTCGGCGTCGAGGGTCACGCGTCCGACCTCGGCAGCGAACGGGATCAGACGTTCCTGCTCGACGACGGCGCCGCCGGCGGCGTGCTGAAGATCTCGAACAGCGGCGAGGAGGCGGCGGCGCTCGACCTCGAGGAGGCCGCCATCGCGCACGTCGCAGCCGTCGATCCGCAACTGCCGGTCGCCCGGCCGCTCGCGCCCCGGGCAGCCTTCGACGGCCACCACGTGCGGCTCTTCGAGCGGCGGCAGGGTCGCAAGGGCGGCCCGGAGCTCGACGACGCCGAGGTGTACGCGATCGCCGCCGTCCACGGTCGTCTCTGCCTCGCGCTCCGGTCGTTCTTCCATCCCGCAGCGGGCCGCGAGCTCCTATGGGACGTCCACGCGACGCCCCGGCTGCGGCCGCTGCTCGAGGAGATCGAAGAGCCGGAACGGCGGGCCCTGGCGGAGCGCGCGCTCGACCGCTTCGAGGAGCGCGTCTTGCCGCTCTGGACGAGCCTGCGAGCCCAGGTCGTCCACGGCGACTTCAATCTCGACAATCTCCTGCTCGACGAGCAGGGCAGCGTCGCCGGCATCCTCGACTTCGGCGACTGCTGCCACACCGCGCTCGCGGCCGACGTCGCGATCGCGGTCGCGTCGCTCTTGCGCGGGCGGCCGGTGGAGGACGCGTTCCGCGTCGCCCGGATCGCGCTCGACGGCTTCGCGTCCCGCCTTCCCCTCGAGCCGCTTGAGCTCGAGCTCCTCGGCGACCTCGTCGTCGCCCGGCTGGCGGCGATCGTCTCGATCAGCGCGTGGCGCACGCGCCGCTTCCCCGAGAACGCCGCCTACATCGAGGCGTGGGACGACGACTCCTGGCGGCTGCTCGAGCTGCTCGACACGCTCGCCCCGGAGGAGGTTGCCGGCGAGCTCGGTGCGCGGCGCCCCGCATCCGCCGGACGGGAGCTGGTGGCGCGCCGGAACGAGGCGCTCGGCGCGCTCCTGACCCCGCTCACCTACTCCAGGCCCGTGCACGCCGTGCGCGCCGAGGGCGTCTGGATCCACGAGCCGGAGGGACGGCTCCTCGACGCCTACAACAACGTGCCCGTCGTCGGCCACTGCCACCCGCGCGTGACGGAAGCCGTCGTCCGCCAGACGCGGCTCGGCGCCACGAATGCACGCTACGTCGCGGAGCCGCTCGTCGAGCTCGCCGAGCGTCTGCTCGCGACCTTCCCGCCGGACGCCGGGCTGGACACCGTCCTCCTCGTCAACTCCGGCAGTGAGGCGAACGACCTCGCCTGGCGGATCGCCGCCGCAACGACCGGCCACGACGGCGCGCTCGTGACCGAGAACGCCTATCACGGCGTCACCACGGCGACGACTGCCCTCTCGCCGGAGGACTGGTCGTCGCAGAGCCGGCCCGCCCGCGTCGCCCGCATCCCGCCGCCGAGGAGCGGCGCCGACCTCGACGCGGCGCTGGACGCGGCCCTTGCCGAGCTGGGCGGCGGTGTCGCCGCGACGTTCCTCGACGGGTCGCTCATGAGCGACGGGATCTACACGCCGGACGGGCCCCAGCTCCGCCTGCTCGTGGAGCGAACCCACGCGGCCGGAGGCCTCTACGTCGCCGACGAGGTGCAAGCCGGCCACGGCCGTCTGGGAGCCGAGCTCTGGTCGTTCACTCGCCACGGGATCGCCCCGGACATCGTGACGCTCGGCAAGCCGATGGGCAACGGCTATCCGGTGGCAGCCGTCGTCACGCGGCGCGAGCTCGCGGAGCGGTTTCCCTACGCGGGGAGGACGTTCTCCACGTTCGGCGGCAACCCGGTGGCGGCGAGCGCCGCCCTCGCCGTGCTCGACGTCCTGGCCGACGAGCGGCTCCCCGAGCGGGCGGCGGCCGTCGGCGGGCGACTGCGCGCATCGATCGAGAGCCTCGGCAAGCCGGACGCCGTCGAGGTGCGTGGAAGCGGGCTCCTCGCCGGTGTCCAGCTCTCGAGCGATGAGTTGGCCGGGCGCGTCGCCGACGAGCTGCGCGAGCACGGCATCCTCGTCGGACTGACCGGAAGAGACGAAAGCGTCCTCAAGATCCGCCCTCCGCTCGTGTTCACGGACGAGCACGCGGAGCTGCTCGTCACGGCTCTCGACCGGATCCTGGACTAACGCCTTACCCGCACAAAGTCGTATCTTCCATGTCTCGATGGCTGTCGAGCAGAGCGACGCGCAACTCGTCTCCCGCTGCCGGGCCGGGGACCCCGACGCCTGGAACGAGTTCGTGGAGCGTTTCTCGCGCTACGTCTATGCGATCTGCAGCCGCGGCTTCCGCCTCGCGCAGCACGACGCCGAGGACGTCTTCCAGGAGGTCTTCGCCCGCGCCTTCGAACGGCTCTCGGAGCTGCGCAGCGACGACGCCGTCCGTCCCTGGCTCGCCCAGCTCACACGGCGCCTCTGCATCGACCGCCTGCGCCTGAACACCCGGGACGCGCCCTCGGAAGCGGATCCGGACGAGCAGGAGGTCGAAGACGTGCTCGCCACGCTCGACGACGCCATGACGGTGCGGGCCGCGCTCGACGAGGTCGGCGATCCCTGCCGCGACATCCTCGACCGCTTCTTCTGCCGTGACGAGAGCTATCACACGATCGGAGACGCCCTGGAAATCCCGGCCGGCACGATCGCCAGCCGCATCTCCCGCTGCCTCGAAAAGGTTCGTACCCAGCTCGATGGAAGGAATCAGGGGTCTGGCCCGTCATGAGTAGTGAGATGAACGGATTCGACGAGGAAACAATCGGTCGGCTGCTCCGCCTCCTTCCGCCTGCGCCCCAGGGCTGGGTGCAAGCGGCCCAGGAGCTGCCGGCCGCGCGTGCGGTGCTCGACGAGCTCGTCGCGCGTGCCGAGCAGGATGCCGCGTTCCGGGTCCAGCTCCAGGCCGATCTCGAGCGTGCGGTAGCCGCCGCCGGTTACGAGCCCTCGCCGTTCGTCGTCTCGCGGCTGCGCCAGCTTCTCGAGGCGGTCTAGAACGCGCGGCACGAGCGCTGGTGAGACACTGCTGCGGTGCTCACCGGCCTCTCCCTCCCCGCGCTACTCGAGGAGCTGGCCGCGCCGCGCGAGGTTCCGGGCGCCGGCTCGGCTCTCGCCGTCGCGCTCGCGATGGCGGCTGCCGTCGTGCAGATGGCCGCACGGCTCTCACCGGACAGCTGGGCCGACGCCGCGGGGGTAGCCGCGCAGGCCGAGTCGCTGCTCGAGCGGGCGACGAAGCTCGTCGACGAGGACGCCGAGGCGTACCGGCAGGCGCTCGAGGCCCGGGCGACCGACAGTCGGGCGGACAAGCCGGAGCAGCGTGATTTCGCGCTCGGGCGCGTCACGGCGGCAGCCGCGGAGCCCCCGCTCGCGCTGGCCCGCCTCGCCGCGGACCTAGCCGAGCTCTGCGGCGCCGCGGGGGGTCGCGTCGAGCCACGCGTTCACGCCGACGTCGCAGCCGCCGCCACCCTCGCGGCGGCTGTGGCACGGGGCGCGCGGGAGCTCGTGGCAGTCAACCTGACGGCGTTGCCCGGCGACGCACGCGTCGAGGAGGCCGATCGCCTCGTCGCGGCCGCGGAAGCCGTGGCGAGATCGATCTGAGAGGCACTCGCCCACGCGAAAGGACCGGTGACGCCGTGCCCTTGGCGGTGCGGGTCAGGACTACGGGCTCGAAACGACGAAGGGCCCGGGTGCTCCCGGGCCCTTCACCAAAGTGTCTCGGTCGAGTTAGGGCTTGTGCGAGGGCTTGTGGCTCGGGCGCAGCACATGACCCTCGACCTCGTCCTCGTACCCCTCGGTCGGCTCGCTCAGGAGCGGCTTATGGCTCGGCTTATGGCTATGAGCCTCGACCTCGTTCTCCTGATCCTTCTTGGTCTCGTCCGACATTTTGATGCTCCTCCTTTGAGAATTCTCTGCGCCTGGTTCGGCGCTGTCATATCTCCAGACGGGGTTCGGTGCCCGAATCTTCCCACCGAGTCTTCAAATTCGCAAGAAAGCCTGACATCCTCCTCCGCGTGAGCCGTTTCAAGGGTGTGGGGCGCGCGTTCGGCCGGGTCTTCGGCAACCCTCGCGTCCGCAACGTGCAGCTCGCCGGGGCCGGCTCGACGCTCGGTACCTATGCGTACGCGGTCGCGCTGCCCGTCTACGCGTACCACGCAGGGGGCGCGCGCACCGTCGGCTTGCTGTTCTTCGCGCGGTTCGTTCTCGCGGCACTCGCGGCCCCGTGGCTCGGCGTCCTCGCAGACCGCTGGTCGCGACGCCAGCTCATGCTCACGGCCGACACGATCCGCATCGCGATCTTCGCCGCGATGACGGTGATCGCCCTCGCCCACGGCAGCGCCTGGGCGATCTACGTGCTCGCGGTGACCTCGACCGTGGTCTCCGGTGCGTACATCCCGGCGCAGGCCGCCTTGATGCCCTCGCTCGTCGAGACGCCGGAAGAGCTCACGTCGGCGAACCTCGTGAAGAACACGGTCGCGAGCGTGGGGATGTTCGTCGGGCCAGCGCTCGGCGGCATCCTCCTCGTGCTCAGCGGGCCCGCCGCGGTCTTCGCGCTCGAGGCAGCCGCGTTCGTCTGGTCGGCCTCCTTCACCCTGCTCGTGCCGCGCGACGCCGCGCCCGAGCGGGCGGAGCGGCTCCGCCTACTGCCCGAGATCACCGCGGGCTTCGCGACGGTGCTGCGCCGGCCGGCTCTCCGCGTCGTCGTCGGTCTGATCACGGTGCAGACGATCGTGGAGGGAAGCCTGTACGTGCTGATCGTCGTGCTCGCGTTGCGGGTGCTGCACGGCAGTAACGCGACGCTCGGCTGGCTGAACACGGGGATGGGGGTTGGCAGCGTCGTGGGAGCGGCAGTCATGGCCGTGGTCGCGTCGAGACGCCGACTCGCTGGTGGCTTCGCCCTCGGGATCCTCCTCTGGGGCGTCCCGCTGGTGCTGGCCGCGGTCGTCTCCTCCCTTGCGCCGGCCCTCATATTCCTCGGCCTCGTCGGCATCGGCGCGATCCTCGTGGAGGTGAGCGGCGCGACCCTGGTGCAGCGGTCCGCGGAGAACGAGGTGCTCGGCCGCGTCTTCGCCGTGCTCGAAAGCCTGATCCTCGCCGCGATGGCCATCGGCGCGGTCGTGGCCGATCCGCTCGTCAGGTGGCTCGGGGCCCGTGGCGCGCTCGTCGCCGTCGGAGTGTCGCTGCCCGTCCTGCTGGTGCCACTCTGGCCGACGCTGCGGCGGGTCGACGCCGAGGCCGCGATCGCGGAGGATCCGCTCGCGCTCCTGCGGCGGATCCGGATGCTCTCGGACCTGCCGGAGCAGATTCTGGAGCGGCTGGCGGCCGGGGCGATCGAGGTCACGGCCGCGCCGGACCAGGCGGTCGTGTCCCGCGGCGAGAGCGGCAGCTACTTCTTCGTGCTCGCGACGGGTCGGGCGGCAGTCGAGCTCGAGGACGGTTCCTCGCGCGAGCTGGGGCCGGGCGATTCCTTCGGCGAGATCGCGCTCCTGCGCGACGTGCCGCGGACGGCGACCGTGCGCGCGCTCGAGCCGCTACGGCTCTATGCCGTCGAGCGCAACGACTTCCTCGCGGCCGTGACGGGCCACGCGCCGACCCTCGCCGCCGCCGAGAACGTCGTGACCTCCCGCCTGCCCGCGGGCGCCCTGCTCGGGTGACAGGGGCGAAGAGCTGCGCTCTTCGCCCGGTGTTGAACGAACTCCGATGAGTGGGATACCGCGGTCTCCCGCAAGGCCTGTTTCCGAGCTGTTGGTTGAGTCCGATCCCCTCGGGTGAGAGGACTGTGACTGTGTGGCGGTCCCGTCTGGGGCTGTTGTCAGGTTGGTGCCGGTGCTCTTTGCTTGTGACTCGGTGAGAGGATGACCCCGCGGTCGCGGGTGTCTTGCCAGTGATGTGTCCGGGTGGAGAGTGG
>DASSVO010000006.1:0-12295 GCA_035706005.1 Gaiellaceae bacterium
GAGACGTACGAGCTCTGGCGGGAAGTCGAGCGCCGCTACGGGACGACGATCGAGCGCTTCGAGGGCGCAGCAGTCGAGGACGGGCTCTGGGAGACGAACCCCGAGCTGTACCTCTCGATCGCCAAGATCGAGCCGCTCAACCGGGCCCTGCTCGACCTCGACGCCTGGATCACGGGGATCCGCCGCGACCAGTCGCCCACCCGGGCCGGCGCGCCGAAGCTCGGCTGGGACGAGCAGCACGAGCTTTGGAAGGCCAACCCGCTCGCCGATTGGACGGACGACGACTGCTGGGCGTACATCCGCGAGCGCGAGCTGCCGTACAACCCGCTCCACGATCGCGGCTACGACTCGATCGGCGACACGCACTCCACGCTCCCCGGCAAGGGCCGCGAAGGGCGCTGGGCCGGGACGGAGCGGACCGAATGCGGAATCCACACATGAGCGGGTTCGTGTTGTGGTTCACGGGGCTCTCGGGCGCGGGGAAGACGACGATCGCGAACATCGTCGAGCCGGAGCTCGAGCGGCGCGGCTTCGTCGTCGACCACCTCGACGGCGATATCGTCCGCACCCACCTCTCGAAGGGGCTCGGCTTCTCGAAGGAGGACCGCGACACGAACATCGCGCGCATCGGCTGGGTCGCCTCCCGCCTCGCGCGCGCCGGGGCGGCGGTCATCGTCTCGGCGATCTCGCCCTACGAGGAGATGCGACGGCACGCCCGCGGGCTCGTCGAGCAGCACGCGCCCTTCGTCGAGATCCACGTCGCGACGCCGCTCGAGGAGTGTGCGCGCCGGGACCCGAAAGGGCTCTACGCCGCCGCCTTCGCCGGCGAGATCGACGAGTTCACCGGCGTCTCGGCACCGTACGAGGAGCCGCTCGAGCCCGAGCTGCGGCTGGAGACGACCGGCCGCACGCCGCCCGAGTCCGCCATCACCGTGATCGAGCGCCTCGAGGAGCTCAATCTCCTCCCCGAGCGAGCCGAGGTCTAGCTCTGAGCACGTCCCGTGCCCTGCCGACGCTGACGCACCTCGACGAGCTCGAGTCCGAGGCCGTCCACATCTTCCGCGAGGTCGCTGCTGAGCTCGAGCGTCCGGTGCTGCTCTTCTCGGGCGGCAAGGACTCGATCGTCCTGCTCCGGCTCGCCGAGAAGGCTTTCCGTCCGGGCAAGTTCCCGTTCCCGATCATGCACGTCGACACCGGCCACAACTTTCCGGAGGCGATCGAGTTCCGCGACCGGCGCATCATCGAGCTCGGCGAGAGGCTCGTCGTCGCGTCGGTGCAGGAGTCGATCGACAAGGGGCGCGTCGTCGAGGAGACGGGCCCGCGCGCCTCGCGCAACCGACTCCAGACGACGACGCTGCTCGACGCGATCGAGGAGCACGGCTTCGACGCAGCGATCGGCGGCGCCCGCCGCGACGAGGAGCGGAGTCGCGCGAAGGAGCGGATCTTCTCCTTCCGCGACGACTTCGGCCAGTGGAACCCGCGCGCGCAGCGGCCCGAGCTGTGGAACCTCTACAACGCGCGCGTCCGCAAGGGCGAGCACGTCCGCGTCTTCCCGATCTCGAACTGGACCGAGCTCGACGTCTGGCAGTACGTCGCCCGCGAGCAGCTCGAGCTGCCGCCGATCTACTTCGCGCACGAGCGCGAGGTCTTCCGCCGCGACGGGATGCTGTACGCGGTCTCGCCCTACGTCGAGCGCATGGACGGGGAGGACCCGTTCGTCACCTCGGTCCGCTTCCGCACCGTCGGCGACATGACGTGCACCGGCGGCGTCGAGTCCCGCGCGGCCACGATCGCGGAGGTCGTGGAGGAGATCGCCGCGACGCGGGTCACCGAGCGCGGCGAGACCCGTGCCGACGACCGGTTCAGCGAGGCCGCGATGGAGGACAGGAAGCGCGTTGGCTACTTCTGAGCAAGCGCAATCCACGGAGCTTCTCCGCCTCGTCACGTGCGGCTCGGTCGACGACGGCAAGTCCACCCTGATCGGGCGGCTGCTCTTCGACACGAAGCAGATCTTCGTCGACCAACTCGAGCACATCGAGGACGTCTCGCGCCGCCGCGGCCACGAGTACGTCGACCTCGCGCTCCTCACCGACGGCCTCCGCGCCGAGCGCGAGCAGGGGATCACGATCGACGTCGCCTACCGCTCGTTCGTCACGCCGAGGCGCCGCTTCCAGCTCGCCGACGCGCCGGGCCACGTCCAGTACACGCGCAACATGGTCACGGGCGCCTCGACGGCGGAGCTCGGGATCGTGCTCGTGGACGCGCGCGAGGGGGTCGTCGAGCAGACCCGCCGCCACGCGTACATCCTCTCCATCCTCCGCGTGCCGCACGCGGTCGTCGCGGTCAACAAGATGGATCTCGTCGACTGGTCGCAGGAGCGGTTCGACGAGATCGCCTCGGAGCTCGACGGGCTCGGATTGCCGGACCTCTGCGTGATCCCGATCTCGGCGCTGCAGGGCGACAACGTCGTCGAGCGCTCCGAGCGGATGCCCTGGTACGACGGCCCGCTGCTTCTCGAGCATCTCGAGACCGTGGAGATCGCCTCCGACCGCGACCTCGACAGCCGGCGCTTTCCCGTGCAATGGGTGATCCGGCCGCGATCCGACGAGCATCACGACTACCGCGGCTACGGCGGCCAGATCGCGGGCGGCGTCTGGAGCGCCGGCGACGAGGTCGTCGTCCTGCCGGGCGGCGCGAGGACGCAGGTGGAGTCCGTGGAGACGATCGACGGCCCGCTCGAGGCCGCGATCCCGCCGATGTCGGTGACGATCCGCCTGGCCGACGACCTCGACGTCTCGCGCGGCGACCTGCTCGCCGACCCTGCCGACCCGCCGACGATTGCGCGGGAACTCGAGGCGCGCGTCTGCTGGATGAGCGAGCGGCCGCTCGAGCCGCGCGCGCGACTCGCCGTGAAGCAGACGACCCGCTCCGTCCGCGCGATCGCGGACGAGCTCGTCTCGCGCATCGACGTCCACACCCTCGCGGACGTCCCAGGCCCCGAACGGCTCGAGCTCAACGACATCGGCGTCGTGCGGTTGCGGCTCTCCGAGCCGCTTTGCGTCGATCCCTACGAAGAGAACCGCTCGACCGGCGCCTTCGTGATCGTCGACGAAGCTACGAACGAGACGGTCGGCGCGGGGATGGTCCTCTCGGCCGAGTCATGACCTGGCAGTTCACGCTGACGGGCCTCGGGCTCGGGCTGATCGTCGGTCTGACGGGCGTCGGCGGCGGCTCGCTGATGACGCCGATCCTGATCATCGTCTTCGGCTTCAAGCCCACGTACGCCGTCGGCACCGACATCTTTCACGGCGCGATCTTCAAGACGTTCGGGGCGATCCGGCACCGGCGGCTCGGCACGGTGCACGGTCATCTGACGATGTGGCTGTTCGCCGGCTCGGGACCGATGGCCGTCGCTGGTGTCGTCGTCTCGTACGTGCTCCGGAACTCGATCTCGAACGCGCAGACGATTCTCGGCTATGCGATCGGGGTCGCGCTCATCGGCGGCGGCAGCGGCTTCCTTGCGAAGTCGTTCGTGAAGCGCGGAATACAGCCGAGCGAGCAGCCGTTCATCATGACTCCCCGCGACAAGGCGGTCGCGCTCGCGACCGGCGCGGTATTCGGCTTCATCGTCGGCCTGACGTCGGTGGGGAGCGGGACGTACTTCGGGCTCGTGATGGTGCTCGTCTACCCGCTGACGATGCCTCGGATCGTCGGCACGGACATCTTCCACGCCGCGGCACTCCTCTGGGTCGCGGGAGCCGGACACCTGATCATCGGCGACGTCGACCTGCACGCGACCGCGTGGCTCCTCCTCGGCTCGGTGCCGGGGATCCTCATCTCGGCTCGCTACACGCTGAAGGTGCCGGATCTGACGATCCGCGGGGGTCTCGGCGGGATCCTGATCATCAGCGGCCTCAAGCTCCTCCTGACGAACTGGTCCTACGCGAACTGGCTCTTCGGGGGTGGGCTCGTCTTCCTCGCCGTGGCCCTGACGATCTACACGGCGAGCGTGATGCTGAACCAGCCCCGAACGACCCCCGAGCGGGCCTAATCACTTCCTTAATCACGGCCCCGTAGGATCAGGGGGCTTTGCAGCGGGTTCTCACGACGGTCACCCTCCTGGGCCTGCTGGTGGCCACGGCTGCCGCCTTTGCGATCACCGAGCACCTCAAGCTGATCAAGAGCCCGGTCTACGGGGCGCTCGTCTCGAAGTTCCTGGCGCCGACCTGCCACTGCGCGACGAGCAAGGCGTCGATCCAGATCAAGCTGCGGCACGACGATCACGTCAGGCTCACGATTCTCGACGCCGGGGGCGACACCGTCGCCACGATCGCTCGAAGAGCGCAGGTGCCGAAGCTCGAGCACAAGACCTTCTACTGGGACGGAACCACGGCTGACGGGACGCTGGCCCCGGACGGGGCGTACCGGCCGGAGATCTACCTGGCCCACGCGGGCCGGAAGATCCTGTTCCCGCTCGTCGACCAGATCTTCCTCGACACGAAGAAGCCGGAAGTCGTGTCCGCGAGCGCCAGCAAGGGCATCCTGTTCGGGGGGTCGGGCCGGACAGTCAAGATCCACTACGCGCTCAGCGAGCGGGCGAACGCCGTCGTCTACCTCGGCCGGCACCTGGTCATCCGCGGCCGGCCGACCCGGGAGCGCGGTGCGGTGAAGTGGGCCGGGACGTTCGGCGGCAAGCCGCTTCGCGCGGGCACCTACGTCCTGTCCGTGGGTGCGCTCGACCTCGCCGGGAACCAGACTCCGGCGAACGAGCGGAAGAGCGTCACGGTCGTGCTCCGCTACATCGAGCTCACGCGGCACCGGATCGGCGTCCGCGCCGGGGCCCACTTCTCGGTCGGCGTCGACACACGGTCGTCCCGCTACACGTGGCGGCTCGGTCGAAAGCACGGCGCAGGTCACGGGAAGGTGCTGCGGCTTCGGGCGCCGGCGCGTCGCGGCACGTACCACCTCCGCGTCGCCGAGCACGGGCACGCCGCGAGCGCCGTCGTCAAGGTGCGGAAGTGATGGGGCTCGCCGAGATCGCCGGGCCGATCGCCTGCCTCGGGCTCGCGGTCCTGCTCGTCGCGCGCACCCGGCGGAACCGCATCGCCGGCCTCGCCTACGCAGGGGTCGGCACGATCCTCCTCGTCGCGTCCTTCTCGCCCGCGAGTGTTCCGGAGCTCGTGGCGGCGATCGTGGGAGCACTCGTGCTCGGCCCGGCGCTCGCCTGGGTCTTCCGGCGCGAGCCGTGGCTCGTCGCCTTCGCGACGCTCGCCTTCATCCCGCTGCGCGTGCACTTCCTCCACCACCAACTGCTGGTACCGCTCTACGTGGTCGCGCTCGGCGCCGCGGGGCTCCTCCTCTGGCAGCTCGTGGAGGGAGACCAGCGGACACGCGAGCTCGGCATCGCGGCGTGGCCACTCGCGCTCTACCTCGGCTGGATCGGGCTCTCGCTCGAGTGGAGCGTCGACATCCACACCGCGGCGCTCGACCTGCTCGCCTTCTACATCCCGCTGACGATCCTCGCGCTCTCGATCGCGCGCCTGCCGTGGCAGCCGTCACGGATCCGGCTCCTCTACGGCGAGCTCGTCGTCATGGCGCTCGTCTTCGCGGCGGTCGGCTTCTACCAGTACCAGACCCACAACATCTGGCTGAACCCGAAGGTGCAGATCGCCAACACCTACGGCGCCCTGTTCCGCGTCAACTCCGTCTTCTTCGACCCGTCGATCTACGGGCGCTTCCTCGTGGTCGCGCTGGTCCCGACCGTCGTGCTGATCGTGCGGGGACGCTTGGGCAGGCTCGGGCTCGCCGCGCTGGCCTTTATCGCCGTCGCGTGGCTCGGGCTCCTCATCTCGTTCTCGCAGTCGAGCTTCGCAGCGCTCCTCGTCGCGGTGTTCGGCGCTGCCGCCGTCGCCTGGCGCTGGAAGTCGCTCCTCGCGCTCGCGGCGGCAGTGGTCGTCCTCGGTGCGGTGGTGGCGACTTCGCCCACGCTGACGCACGCTCTCCGCCACCACACGACCGGCGGCCTGAACGACGCGACGCATGGTCGGGCGAGCCTGATCGCGAACGGGATCCGGATCGCCAGGGCCCACCCGGCGATCGGCGTCGGTCTCGGCGGGTTCGAGCACGCGTACTCCAAGCGGACCCATCGCACGCCGAGGAAGAGCGCCTCCCACAACACGCCGGTGACGGTGGCCGCGGAGCAGGGCGCCGTCGGGCTTCTCATCTTCTTCTGGCTCGTCGGCGCGCTTCTCGTCGCCGCGTACCGGAGGATGGAGCATCCGGTGTTCGGCCGGCTCGCCCTGTCGGCGGGGCTCGTGCTCGTCGCGATCTTCGTCCACTCGCTCGCGTACAACGACTTCTTCGAGGATCCGACCACGTGGGGCGTCATCGGCCTGATCGCGCTCGCCGCCCCGAGGCGAGTGCGCGCGCGGGAGCTGCGGCCGCTGGAGACGGTCGACGAGCCCGTGCCTGAGATGATCGCCCGATGATCGAGCAGTGGCGAAAGGCGCTCGTTCTTGCGCCGCACACCGACGACGGCGAGTTCGGGTGCGGCGGGACGATGGCACGCCTCGTCGACGCGGGCTGCGACGTCCACTACGTCGCCTTCTCGATCGCGACCCGCTCGCTGCCGCCCGGCTTCCCGCCCGACACCCTCGCCCGCGAGGTCGCGGAGGCGACGGCCGAGCTCGGGATCTCACCCGCATCGCTGACCGTGCACGACTTCGACGTCCGCACGTTCCCCGATCGGCGGCAGGACATCCTCGAGCTGCTCGTCGCGCTGTGGGAGGAGTGGGAGCCGGACGTCGTCTTCCAGCCGAGCCTCCACGACGTGCACCAGGATCACCGCACCGTGGCCGAGGAGGGCCTGCGCGCCTTCAAGCGCACGACGATCCTCGGCTACGAGATCCCGTGGAACAACTTCGACTTCGAGTACCAGTGGTACGTCGCGCTCGAGGAGGGCCACGTGGAGCGGAAGATCGCCGCGCTCGAGCGGTACGCCTCGCAGCAGCACAGGCGCTACGCGAACGCCGAGTACGTCCGGAACCTCGCCCGCATGCACGGCGTCAACGTGAACAAGGAGTTCGCCGAGGTCTTCCAGGTCTACCGCGTTATCGCGTGAAACCGGAGGTTCTGTCTGAAGATCACCTTGCCACTGCGGTCGAGGCCGACGGCCGCGACGAGCGGGGTCCCGGACTCGATCTTGTGGAGCACGAAGCCGTCGACCGGCGTGAGACGCTCGCGGTCACCGTTCCGGAAGTGGAGCTCGATCGTTGCGATGCTCGGCTTCACCTGCGCGAAGTACATGCCGTTGGCGCCTCCACCGTTGATGGCCGGCAGGCGCGCGGCCCAGTACGGTGACACGCAGGCAAATCCCCCGCCGCCTACTCCCGTGCCGTAGAGGTAGCAGGATCCGCCGCCGGTGCGCGGCATCACCCAGAGGTAGGCGGGGCCGCTCTTGACGATCTCTCGAGCGCGGGCTGCCTGCGCGCGCCGCGGCAGGGAGAGCTTCCTCCCGTCCGGCAGGGTCTGCATGACGTCCTCGTCGAGCGGCTTCGTCAGTGCGAAGGTCTGCCTACCGACGACGCCGCCGTTTGCATCGAGGGCGACGACGGACGTGAGCGCGTCGGCGCGCGTCAGATGCGCGCTGGGAACGACGTAGGCGAAGAAGCCTGCATCGATCGGGGCCGAGACCCAGGTGACGGGGATCTGGGCGGTGGTGCCGTCGGCGAAGCGGGCTTCGACCGTCCGCGCATCGGTGCGGATCCAGCCGTCGACGAAGCCCGTGTAATCGTTCTCGAGCGATTCGAGGCCGAGCGGCCGGGCGGCCGGGTCGGTCGTCGTTGCCTTCGCCGCGTCCTCCGGATCGGCGCAGCTTCCGCCGAAGCCCGTCCACAGGAAGCAGAAGCCGCCGCCGTTCCTTTGCGCGACGTACAGCGTGTGGAGGATCGGGTGCTCGGGAGGGAGGTTGTTCGCATCGAAGGTCGCGGTCATGATCTCGTGCGCCTGGCCGAGCTTCGTCCAGGGGCTCACGCCACCCGGGACCGCGGCGTTGTGGCCATGGAAGAAGGCCTTGACGCTCTCAGGCGCCGGCGGCGCCTTGAAGAAGTCGACGAGTGTTCCCGGCCAGCCGAACGCGGCAGCCGTCACCGTCGCGCCGATCACCAAGACTGCAGCGGCGAGCGCGAGGCGGACCGGCGCCCGCCTCTGCTTGGCACTCGCCGCGCGGGCGAGCACGTCATTCCAGTCGCGGCCGTCGACCGGGCTTGCGACCGCTTCGAACCGGGCCTGGATCAGCCGATCGATCGTCTCGGTCATGGTCGGACTCCTTCTTCGTCCAGGATCGCGGCCAGCGCCTCCTTGGCCTGCGCCAACGTCGCGGCGACCGTGCCCTCACCGATCGCGAGCGCCTCTGCGATCGTCTGGTACGGCAGGTCGGCGAAGTAGCGCAGGAAGACGATGAGCCGCCGTCGGGGTGGCAGCGCCTGCACCGCGGCCGTGAGTGCGAAGTCCCGCTCGGGCTCGACGAACACGGGATCGACGTCGTCCAGCGGAAGCTCCTCGTCCGGTCGCCGCAGCTCGAGCGCGGTGCGGAGGACGATCCGCCAGACCCAGCCCTCGAGCGATCCTCGGCCGGAGTACTGACGGCTCGCCCGTAGCGCCCGCGCAAAGCCCTCCTGCACCGCGTCGTGCGCTGCCTCGTAGCTCCCCGCGACCGGAGCGACGCCGTTCCGGAAGCGGATGTAGCGCTCGCGGTAGAGGCGCTCGATCGAGGCGGCCGTCTCTTCCACTACGGAGAAGAGGCTAGGACGCCTCGCTTTCTTTAGCGAGGCTGATCAGTAGTGGCACTCGGCCACGATTGGCCGGCCGCCCCGCGCGCTGTTCACGTTCAGCTGGAGGGGCGGCTTGCCGGGCGCGAACTGGCGTTGCCTGTGATAACCGCTGCGAGCGGTGGGCGGAACCATCAAGTGGATCACGTCGCCGCCGTCATGGCAGAACACGCGGTCGCGCGCTCGTGCACCGACGAGGATGCCGAACTCGCCGTCTCGGACCCTGAACTGCTTCTGACCGTGATGGACCGCGAAGGCGTGTACCGGTATCGGCCGGGGCGTACAGCCGCCTTCGAACGTCTCGGTTCTCTGCCCGAGCCGGCGTCCGTTTCGGTCGAGGACGGTGAGCGTCGGCTTCCACCAGACAGCCGGTTGGATCGCCGCGCGGCAGATGATCGAGTTGGGGATGTCGGTGTGAGCGATGAAAAAGCCACGCGAACCGACGCTGGCGCTGCCGACCGAACCTGTCGGAGTCATGAAGCGCACACGCGCGGCGCCGTGGGCAGTCGTGTGTCCGAGCAGGATGAGCTTCGCCACCGAAACCGGGCCGGCAGGAAGGGCATTGGCCCAGAGGAAGCGGTGATCGGGCCCGGCGCAATCGCCTCCTTCCCCGTGCGGGCCGGGGTGGTAGCCGGGAGTCACGATCAGGATGCAGTAGCCGCCCTGCTTGTTCGTCGTCGCGTAGAGCTTGTAGGCGCCGTCGTGGGCTACGAGCATGGCGCGACCCGGCCGTGGGTTGAATCCGAGCTGCGGCGCATAGCTGCCGAAATCGGCTTTGACGTCGGGCGGCGCAGGAGACCCCACGAGCCAGCCACTTGCCGCGATCGCGGCGCCGACGATGACGCCCGCAGTGGCGAGCGCGCTCGTCAGGAGCACGAGGCGACGCCGTCTGCGCGCCCGGCCGGTCTGCCAGCGCTGCGCTGCGGCGACCAGTTCGCCGCGATAGGTGGCCAGTGCGTCGTCGAGGTTCACGAGTCGCCTCCTTGGAGGAAGGTCTGCATCGCCCGCAGGCCGCGGGAGACACGCCGGCGCACCGCCACTTCGCTTGCGCCCGCCGCGCTTGCGATCTCTCCGTAGTCCAGCTCGTCCAGTACGCGAGCAGTCACGGCCGTCCGCTGCTCGGGAGGAAGCCGGTCGAGTGCAAGCCCCAGTCGCCGCTGGAGCCGGCGCGCGTCTGTCCGCTCGAGCACGTCTGCCGTTTCGTCGGGAGCGACTGCGATCCCGAGCCGCCGGCGTGCCCTCGCGTCGACTGCCCGCCGTCGCTGCCAGTCGCGGAGCAAGTTGCGGCCGGTCACGGCCAACCAGGGCCAGATCGATCCGTTGGCGCCCGGGCGGACCCGGCGGCGGTACACGATCAGCCGGGCGAAGACCTCCTGCGCGGTGTCGAGTGCAACCTCCTCGCTTGCGCCTTCCTGCTGGAGATAGCGGACGAGCCGTAACGCGTAGCGGTCGTAGAGCACAGCGACCGCCGCGGCGTCACGCCGAAGCTTCTGCAGCAGCTCGGCGTCACTCCGGTCGGCCTCTTTCACTGCCTGTAAACGAATAGCTCCGGGTGGTTGTGACAGCAAATCGCGCCGAGTCACCAGGCACCGCCCTTCAAGTTCGCGTTGCGATGGTCGATAATCGCGCCGTGGGGTCCGACCGTTTGCTGGCGAGTCTTCGCGCAGCCGTCGCGGCTTCGCCGGACGACGTGGAGCTGCGGCTACACCTGGCCGAGTTGCTGGCCGCCGCCGGCCAACGCGAGGAGGCGGTGCGCGAGGCTGCGCAGGTGCTCGTGCGCGATCCGCAGAACGCGGCGGCGCTGCGCCTGGTCTCGGGCGACGGGGAGGCGGTCGAGCCGCCGGCAGAACAGGAGGCGGAGAACGACGCCGACGAGATTCTGCGCGGCCTGGAGGAGCAGTTGTCCGACATCGCCCCGCCGATGTTCGCGGATGGGCCGGTAGTCGTGGACAAGGACGCATGGGACATCGAGGCTCCGAAGATCCGGCTGGCCGATGTCGGCGGCATGGACGAGGTCAAGGCACGCCTCGAGGCCGCTTTCCTGGCGCCGCTTCGAAACCCCGAGCTCAGGAAGCTGTACGGGATGTCGCTACAGGGCGGGCTGCTCCTGTACGGCCCTCCTGGTTGCGGAAAGACCTTCATCGCGCGCGCCCTGGCGGGCGAGCTCGACGCTCATTTCTTGCCCGTGGCGGGTGCCGACGTGCTCGACATGTACGTGGGCCAGAGCGAGCGCAACCTGCGCGAGATATTCGAAACGGCAAGGCGCAGCCGTCCCTGCGTGGTCTTCCTCGACGAGCTCGACGCGCTCGGGCTCAAGCGGAGCCAGCTACGCCATACGGCGGCGCGCGGGACCATCAACCAGCTTCTGTACGAGATGGACGGGATCGAAGGCGACAACGAGGGTGTGTTCGTGTTCGGTGCGACCAACCACCCGTGGGACGTCGATGTCGCTCTACAGCGACCGGGGAGGTTCGACCGCACCGTGCTCGTGCTGCCGCCCGACGCGCCGGCACGTGACGCGATTCTGCGCTACCACCTTCGCGATCGGCCGATCGCGAACATCGACACGCGCAAGCTCGTCGAGCGGACCGAGGGCTACTCCGGTGCCGACCTCGCGCACATCTGTCAGACGGCGGCCGAGCGGGCCCTGCTCGATTCGGCTCGCAGCGGCACCGCGCGGATGATCGAGATGCCGGATCTGGAGGCTGCATTGTCGGAGGTGCAACCCTCGATCGGGCCCTGGCTGCAGACCGCGAAGAACGTCGCGCAGTACGGAAACGAGGACGGCAGGTACGACGAGCTGCTCGCGTACCTGCGCAGGCGGAAATTCGTGTGAGTGCCCCGCCGGCCGACCCGCGCATGCTCAAGCTCGAGCGGGCGCAGGCGCTCATCGGCATCGGTCGGTTCGACGAGGCGAGCTCGACGTTGCGGGAGCTCCTCGGGGCCGAGCCCGACATCGCGCCGGCCTGGTGCCTGCTGTCGCAGGCGCAGATCGGAGTCGGTCAGATGGAGTCCGCGCTCGACTCTGCGGAGCGTGCGGCCGCGCTTGCCCCGGACGACGATTGGCCACATCGGCTTCGCAGCCTCGCCCTGCTTCAGCTCGGTGACAAGGACGGAGCGATTGCGGCTGCGCGCGAGGCCGTGGCAACGGGCCCGGACAACTGGCAGGCGCACCGGCGGCTGGCGATCGCCCTCGGCGCTGCCAAACGGGATCTGGACTACGCGCTCGCCGCCGGGGAACGTGCGGTCGCGCTCGCCCCGAACGAGCCGGAGGCCCACTTCGCGCTCGGGCTGGTGCTCGACGCACGCCGGCAGCGGAAGCTGGCCGACCAGGCATTCAGGCGTGCTCTTGCGCTCGATCCGCAGCACGGGCCGTCCCGGACGGCGCTCGCGCGGCGGCAGCTCGTCGGGAGCCGGTTCGGCCGCGCCGGCAAGCTGGCTGATGCCGCGGCCGGCTTCCGCGACGT
>DASSVO010000007.1:0-19878 GCA_035706005.1 Gaiellaceae bacterium
TCCCTCGTTCGGTGCGCCTCGCCGAGGCCCCGAGCCACGGATTGCCTGCGATCGCCTACGACCGTCGCTCCGCCGGAGCCGACGCCTACTGGAAGGTGGCGATGGAGCTTGTCGAGCGCGCCTGAGTCCTCCCCGCAACGCGTTGCTGGAAGCGCCGGCGGCGAAGCCGCCGACGCCCGGCAGAAAACCGCGGGGGCCGCCGAGGGTGCCCCCCGCCGGGGCCTCGGCCGCGGCCTCGAGGTGCTGATCGGCGGGCACCCGGTTCCCACCGAGCTGCTCGAGATCCCCGTCGACGCGATCCATCCCAACCCACGCCAGCCGCGCCGCCGGTTCGAGCCGGAGGCGGCCTCGGGGCTCGCGGATTCGGTGCGGCGCCAAGGCGTGATCCAGCCGCTGCTCGTGCGCCCGCGCGGTGTTGGCGGCTACGAGATCGTCGCCGGTGAGCGCCGCTGGCGGGCGGCGCGGGAGGCCGGCCGAGAGACGGTGCCTGCGGTCGTCCGTGCGACCGACGACCGGGAGACGCTCCTGCTCGGCCTCGTGGAGAACGTTGCCCGCGAGCAGCTGACTCCGATCGAGGAAGCCCGGGCCTATGCGGTCCTGATCGACGAGTTCTCCCTCTCGCTCGGCGAGGTCGCCGAGCGGGTCGGTCGCTCGAAGCCCTCCGTCTCGAACCGGATCCGCCTGCTCGAGCTGCCCGACGACGTGCTCGGCATGGTCGAGCGGGGTCAGCTGAGCGAGGGCCATGCCCGCGCCGTGCTCGCGGTTCCCGACCACGAGGGCCGGCGCCGGCTCGCGCGCGAGATCGTGCGGCGCGGCCTCTCGGTGCGGGCGGCGGAGCAGCGGGCGAAGTGGGCGGGCGCACGGCAGCGGCCACGCACGCGATCGGCTCCCGTCGACCCGGCGCTGGCGGAGCGGGTGCGCACGGCCGTCGAACGGCTCACCGGCCGGCAGGCGCGCGTCGCGCCGGGACGGGTGGAGCTGCCCTTCGCCGACGAGCACGACCTCGCCGAACTCGCCGAGGCGCTCGAGAACGCGGCCAGCGCGTGACCGATGGGCGATCCTGGACTCGAACCAGGGACCTCCGCCTTATCAGAGCGGCGCTCTAACCAGCTGAGCTAATCGCCCCCACCAGTCGAAACTGTGGAGGCGGATTGTAGCCCGGAGCTAGTGGAGGCGGTGCGTGCGGACGAGGTAGTCCTCGACCGCGAGCAGGAACGACTCGTCCTCCGCGAGCTCGACGAGCCGGGTCTTGGTTGCGGCGTCGAGATCCTGGTCGAGGGCGATCTCGACGACGAAGCTCGGGGTTCGTCCCGACTGCGAAAGGGCCGCCATCCGCAGGAAGATCCGGCGGGTCTCCTCGTTCTGCGAGATCGCCTCGAGCGATTCGAGGTCGTCGAGCCACAGCGTGTGCACGAGTTCCCAACGGCGCCCGCTCCGCATGGGATACGCCGGGTTTCCCACCTTCCGGCCTGAGCTATATTCGAGACGAGGTCGCCCGGGATGCAGGAGATGCTCATCTACGGAGTCAGCTTCGATCTGGTCGGCAAGCAGCCGATCGTCCTGCTGAAGACGTCCGACGGGAACAAGTTCCTGCCGATCTGGATCGGCCACCCCGAGGCCGCCGCGATCCTCATGAAGCTCCAGAGCCAGACCTCTGTGCGGCCGATGACGCACGACCTCGTCAGCGACATGCTCGAGCAGCTCGGCGCGTCGATCAGCCGCATCACGGTCACGGAGCTGCGCGAGAACACGTTCTACGCCCAGATCACCGTCATCCAGGACGGCCAGGAGATCGAGGTCGACTCCCGCCCCTCCGACGCGATCGCACTCGCCATCCGCGCCGAGGCGCCGATCTTCGCCGCCGACGACGTGATCGCGGAGTCGGCGATCGAGTTCGAGGGCGAGGAGGTCGACGAGGAGCAGCTCGAGGCCGAGGTGCTCAAGTTCCGCAGCTTCCTCGAGGACGTCACGCCGGACCAGTTCGTGGTCGAGAACGGCGACGAAGAGGACTAGCTAACCAACCACGATCAGGGCGAGGGCGGCCCCGTTGAAGAGGGCGTGCACGAGCATCCCCGGCACGACGCTGCCGGTCCGGTCGCGAAGCCAGGCGAGCGCTATGCCGAACGGGACGAGGACGAGCAGCGCCTCGACGAGCCCGTGCGCGAGTCCGAACACGATCCCGACGAGCAGGATCGAGGGTGCGCGGCCGAGGAAGCGGAGCAACGACTGGCCGGAGCCGCGGAACGTCAGCTCCTCGACGAACGGCGCGATCACGGCGAAGAGGACGAAGTTGGCTGCGAACGCGCCCGCGTGCGCCGGCTCCCAGTGCACGTTCGTGATCCCCTGCTCCTTGCCCGGGCTCTGCGGGAGCGGCAGTGTGGAGACGATGCCCTCCCAGATGTAGATGCCGACGACCACGGCGAGTGCGAGCCACAGCGCTCTCCCCCACCCCCGCGGTGCTCGAAACGCGAGGAGGTCGAAGCGGTCGATGACGATCAGAAGGATGATCCCGAGCCAGAGGGCGTACAGGATCGTGCCGCCGGCGAAGGTGGTGTACGAGTAGACCTCTTGCCGGGAGCTGCCGCGGCTGACACTGCCGCTACCCGAGAAGCGGCCGTAGTAGTTGGCCGCCGCGATCACGGCGACGAAAAGGGCCCAGAACACGAGACGGGTGTGGCCCGGCCGCGGGCGGGTCTGAGCGGCGTCGGCCTCCACGACGGCGCAGCATAGGCTTCCGGCCATGCGCCACTTCACGCCCGAGGAGGCGAATGCCGAGCTCGAGCACGTGCGCCCGCTCGTCGAGCAGCTCGTCGCGAGCCGGCGCGAGCACGCGCAGGCGATCGAGCGGCAGGAGGAGCTCGAGCGGAAGATCCGCGGCAACGGCGGCGGCATCCCGCCCGCGGAGCTCGCCGCCGCGACGGCCGAGGTCGACGGTCTGGCGCGGGAGCTCGCCCGGCTCGTGGACGAGATCACGAGTCACGGCGCCCAGGTGAAGGACCTCGACAGCGGGCTCGTCGACTTCCCGGCGCTCCACCACGGCGAGACCGTCCTGCTGTGCTGGCAGCTCGGGGAGGACGAGATCGCCTGGTGGCATCGGGTGGAGGACGGCTTCGCCGGTCGCCGTCCGCTCCCGCTGGACTGAGGATTCCGAGCGCTCACCGCGAACTCTCTGCGGGGGATGAGTCCGTTCTGGAAGCACATCGTCGTCGCGGCGGTGATCTTCGTCGCCGTCTCGCTGTTCGCCCGGTTGATCGACTGGTCGCTCCAGCGACGGCCGCTGGCGCCCGAGGCAGCGACGCGCTATCGCGTCTTTCGCCGCATCGTGACCGTCGTCATCCTCATTGTGGGGCTCTTCTCCGCTCTGCTCGCGATCCCGGAGATCCGCGCCGTCGCCGGCGGGCTGCTCGCATCGTCGGCGCTGCTCGGCATCGTGATCGGCTTCGCCGCACAGCGGACGCTCGGCAATTTCGTGGCCGGCATCTTGATCGCGCTCGCCCAACCCGTGCGCATCGGCGACCGCGTCGAGTACGACGGCACCCCCGGCGTCGTCGAGGAGATCGGCCTCACGTACACGTTCATCCGTGCGGCGGATCGCCGCCGCATCGTCGTGCCGAACGAGAAGCTCGCCTCGGACACGATCGTGAACGCCTCGATCCGGAGCAGTGAGACCTTCGCCGAGGTGTCGGTGCCCGTGCCGCTCGCCGCCGACCTCGAGGCTGCGATCGACGCGCTGCGGGAGGACGTCTCGGGCGAGCGCGACAGTGACGTCTTCGTCAGTGCGCTCGACGGGGTGGCGACCGTGACGGTTCGTGCGGCCGCAAGCGACGAGCTCGCGGCGCTGCGTCTCGAGCAGGAGCTGAGGCTGCGCGCGCACCGCCGCCTCCGCGCGCTCGGCGTCTGGACGTGAGCGGGAAGGGGCGCTCTAAGCGGCGACCGAAGCCGAGACGCCGCGTCCTCGTCTTCCTCGCGATCGCCGCTCCCCTGGCGCTGCTCGCGCTCACAGCGGCCGGTGGCGCGGTCTACTTCGGCTCGAGCTGTGACCTCAGCTCGTTGCATCCGGTTCGGCAGGCCGACAGCTCGCTCGTCTACGGCGCGAACGGAAGCCTGATCGGAGTCCTGCCTGCCGTCGAGAACCGGACGGCCGTGCCCCGTGACGCCATCAGTCCCTGGATGCCCGAGGCGACTGTCGCTATCGAAGATCGCCGCTTCTACGAGCATGGAGGCGTCGACCCTGTCGGGATCCTGCGGGCCCTCGTTGCCGACGTGACCGCCGGCCGGATCGTCCAGGGCGGTTCGACCATCACGCAGGAGCTCGTTCGCAACCTCTACCTCACCCACGAGCGAACGCTCCGGCGGAAGGTGGTGGAGGCCTGCCTCGCCATCAAGCTCGCCCGCGCCTGGCCGAAGGACAGGATCCTCACGGCCTACCTCAACGACGTCTACTACGGCAACCACGCCTACGGGATCCAGGCCGCGGCCGAGACGTACTTCTCGGTGCCGGCAGACCGCCTGACGCTCGAGCAGGCGGCGCTGCTCGCCGGTCTGCCGCAGGCGCCGTCCTACTACGACCCGCTCCACAACCCCTCCGCGGCGCTCGCCCGGCGGGACGAGGTGCTGCGCGCGCTGCGGCGCAGTGGGGACATCCCGGCGGCGCGCTACACGGCGGCAGTGCGCGACCGCAGCCTGCACCTGCGCGCGAGCCCTGCGTACGCGAGCAGGGAGCCGTACTTCGTCGGCTACGTCGAGAATCTCCTGCAGCAGGCGTATGGCGCGGCGACGGTCAGGGCCGGGGGGCTGAGGATCTACACGACGATCCGGCCGCGTCTGCAGCGGGCCGCCGTGCATGCGCTGTCGGAGGTGCTCGGCTCGCGCGGCGATCCGGCCGGCGCGATCGTCTCCGTGGATCCCTCGACCGGCGCGATTCGCGCCATGGCGGCCGTCACTCCCGGCATGCCCGGCAACGAGTTCAACCTCGTCACGACGGCCGAGCGGCAACCGGGCTCGACCTTCAAGCCGATCGCCCTCGCGGCTGCCGTCGCGGAGGGCATGAACCCGTGGGCCACGCGCTACCTCTCGGCGCCGTTCTACTACGCGCCGCTCGGGTGGCGGGTCCGGACGTACGACGGGACGTACGCGGGGCCCGAGTCGGTCGCCGCGGCGACGCTTCACTCCGACAACACCGTCTACGCCCGGCTCGCGCTCGACGTCGGCGCGCCGACGATTGCGTCGATGGCCGAGAAGCTCGGCGTGCGAACGCAGCTGGAGGAGACCCCGTCCCTCGCGCTGGGCACGGGCGCCGTGACCCCGCTCGACATGGCCTCCGTCTACGCGACGCTCGCGGCCGGCGGGGTGTACGCGCGGCCGCTCGCGATCCGGAGCGTCGTCTTTCCGGGCGGCGGCAAGGTCGACGCGAGCTGGGGCCGGGTGCAGCGCGAGCGCGTCGTCCCCGACTGGGTCGCTGCGACGGTCACGCACGTGCTCGAGGAGAACATGCTCCACGGGACGGGAGTCGGCGCACACGTTCCGGGCAGGATCGACGCAGGCAAGACGGGAACGACCGACGACTATGCCGATGCCTGGTTCTGCGGCTACACGCCGTCGCTCGAGGGGACGGTCTGGATCGGGTATCCGCGGGCGGAGATCCCGATGCTGGACGTGCACGGCGCCGCCGTCTCGGGCCCGACGCTGCCCGCGACCGCCTGGCGTCTGTTCATGGAGGCCGCTCTCGAAGGCTCGCCGAGCCTCGCCTTCCCTTCGCCGCTGTCGGTCGCGCAGTTCGCCCCCTGGCGCGGGACCCACGCCTACGAGGCTGCGTCGGCCGCCACCACGACGGTCACGTCGTCCCCGTAGCGGCGGTCGTAATCGCAGTCGCGCCGAGGCTCGTGGTCGGGAGCGTCGTGGTCGGGAGGGTCGTGGCCGGCAGCGTCGTGGTCGGCAGCGTCGTGGTCGGGAGGGTCGTCGTGGGCAAGGTGGTTGCGGGCAGGGTGGTCGCCGGCGCGGTCGTCGTGTGCCCGGTCGTGGTCGACGGCTTCGGTCGCTTCCGCTTCGGGTGATGCCGGGTGTGCTCGTGGGACTGCGTTGTCGGCGGCAGCGCCTGCGTTGTATCCGCGGTGCCGGTCCTCTTCGCGCCGCTCGCCGCTCCGGTTGTCACCGCACCCGCAGGCGCCGGCGTATCCGGCCGTGTCACCGCCCAGGCGAGCGCACCCCCGCCGACGGCGAGGAGCACGAGCGCGAGAGCGACTGCAGCCGTCCGAGATCCGGGTCGTCGCGCTGCCGGTTCGGCAACGGGCGGGGACAGGATTCGGGTCACCTCGGTGTCGGGTGCGCCTGCCCCGGATGCCGAGGGGCCTTGCCCCAGGGCGAGCAGCAACGCCTCGCCGTCGGCCGGCCGTTGCGCCGGATCCTTCCGCAAGGCGGCCGCCGTGAGCGCGGCAAGTGCGGGCGGCGCTTCCGGCTGCAACGCCTCGACCGGAGGCTGCGGCGCGTGCCGATGCATGTCCGCGAGCGCCAATGCGTCCTCGGCCACGAACGGCAGCGAGCCCGTAAGCAGCCGGAAGAGAATGACCCCGAAGGAGTAGACGTCGCTTGCCGCCCCGGCCGGCTCGCCCGCGGCCTGCTCCGGTGAGATGTACGCAGCCGTGCCCAGGACCGTCCCGGCCTCGGTCAGGGTGCCGGAGCCGGCGACGTGCCGCGCAAGCCCGAAGTCACCGAGCTTCGGGCGCCCCTCCTCGTCGAAGAGGACGTTCGCAGGCTTGAGATCGCGGTGGACGAGACCGCGGGAATGGAGGTGCGCGAGGCCCGCCGCCATGCCCACCGCGACGCGCCGGATTTCGCCGGCCGCGAGCGGCTTCCCCGTGAGGCGGTCCTCGAGCGTTCCACCGGGCAGCCATTCGAGCGCCATGAACGGCCCCGCCTCGTCCTCGCCGTAGTCGTAGACCCGCATGACGTTCTCGTGCCCGAGCCCGGCAAGGGCCTGTGACTCCCGCCGGAACCGCGCCAGGTCGGCGGAAGGCGAGAGGATCTTCAGGGCGACGGTGCGGTCGAGCGTCCGGTCGTGGGCGCGCCAGACCTCCGACATGGGGCCCTGGCCCTGCAGCTCGTCGAGCCGGTAGCGCCCGGCGACTTCGTCTCCGGGTCTCACGACTACGGTATGTACCGGCGGTGGCTTCGCTACTCACTCTCGAGGAGGCACAGGAACTCGTCCTGGCGCGTACCCGGCCGCTGAAGGCCGAGCCCGTGCCGATCGCGGAAGCCGCCGGTCGCGTCGCCGCGGAGGACGTGCGGGCAGCGGTGGACCTGCCGCCCTTCGCGAGCTCCGCCATGGACGGCTTCGCCGTCCGTGCGGCCGACCTGCCGGCGACCCTGCCGATCGTCGGCGAGTCCGCGGCGGGACGTCCCTACGACGCTCGGCTCGAGCCCGGCGGCGCGGTGGCGATCTCGACCGGGGCAGTCGTGCCCGACGGTGCGGACGCCGTGATCCCGGTCGAGGTCGTTGTCCAGAACGACAACGCGGTGGAGATCTCTCGCGCGGCCGAAGCCGGGGCGCATGTCCGGCCGCGGGGCGGCGATGTCGCGACGGGAGACGTGGTCGTGCCCACGGGCGCGCGGATCACGCCGGCCCGGCTGGCAGCGGCCGCGGCTGCCGGCATAGCTGCGATCCCGTGTGCGCTCCGTCCGCGCGTGGCGGTGCTCGCCACCGGCAGCGAGCTCGTTGCTCCCGGCGAGCCGCTCCGCCCCGGCCAGATCTACGAGGCGAACGGATTGATGCTCGCGTCGGCTCTCTCAGCGGCGGGCGCGGAGGTCGTGCCGGAGCCGGCCGCCGCCGACGAGGCGGCCGTGTTGCGGGCGGCGCTCGAGCGGGGCCTCGCCGCCGACGTGCTCGTCACCTCGGGTGGCGTCTCGGTCGGCGAGCACGATCTCGTGCGGGCCGTCGAGCGCGACCTGGGGGTCGAGGAGATCTTCTGGCGCGTCGCGATCAAGCCGGGCAAGCCCGTGTCCTTCGGGGTGCGCGGGGACACGCTCGTCTTCGGCCTGCCCGGCAACCCCGTCTCGGCGCTGGTCGGGTGCGAGCTCTTCGTCAAGCCGGCGCTGCGCGCGCTGCAGGGGCTCACGGAGCCGCTGCCGCGATTCGAGGCGGGGCGTCTCACTGCCGCGCTGCGGCGGAACGAGGAGCGGGACGAGTTCGTGCGCGCGCGGTCACGCATGGAGGGAGACATTCCCGGGCTCGAGCCGATCGCCGGTCAGGAGTCGCACATGATCGTGCGCTCGGGCGCCGCGGACGCGCTCGTCCACGTTCCACGTGGAAACGGCGAGCTTCCCGCCGGCGCGACCGTGCGCTGGCTTCCGCTCGGCGCCTGACGGCCGGCTATTCGTTGACCGCCCGGCGGGTTTCCGCGCCCGCCGTCCGGCGGTGTTGCGCGAGGACAAGCGTGCGGATGAGCTCGCGAATTGGCCCTCGGCGCGGTCGCTCGTGCGGCGCGGGGTACGGCGCGTAGCGTCCGGCCGCGAGCGCGGCGAGCTGGCCTGCGACCGCGAGCCAGCCGAGGCCGATCACGAGCAATGGCAGCGAGGCGTAGCCGACGCCGAAGAGCTTCGCGACATACCAGGGCGCGTCCCAGCCGAGCCCGTAGTGGGTCGCAAACGACCAGACGAGATAGACGGGGCCCGCGAAGCCGGCCAGGAAGACCGCTGCGCGCAGAGCCGGGTGTCGCGCGTGTACCTGTGGGAGCCAGAGCCACATGTGGAGTGAGGGGAGGACGAAGACGAGCGCGAACGGATTGGTGGCCGCGACCAGGAGCCCCACGACGCCGAGCGCGAGGAGCGCACCGCTGTGGCCGGCAAGCCGCTCCTCCGGCCCGATCGGGCGTCGCGGCAGGAGCCTGCTGCGCGCCACGGCCCAGCCGGCTCCGCCGAGCAGGACGAGGGCGATCAGCGCTCCCCCGGGCCAGGTCACGCCAAGCGGCGGCGGGTGCCCCGCGCCGCTCCCCCAGAAACCGAGCGCCCCGAAGACGAGAAAGAGCGCGCCGACCCAGGCCCAGAAGCCGAGGCGGCTCCGGTAGCTGCGGAGGGCGGGTGCGACGCTGATCCGGCGGCGCCGACAGCGCGCGAACAGGTCGACGGCGGCCGCGAGGAACGGGAGCAGCATGGCCACGAGCACGATCTCGATGGCCCAACCCCGGATGAGCCGCTGGCCGAGGTAGACGTAGCTCGTGGGCCCCTGTGCGAGGGAGACGCCCTGTTCCATGGCGTCGACCGTGTCCTGCGCGGCGAGCCCGATCAGCCCGAGGTGTCGCACGTCGAGCCGCTCGGCCCTGCGCGGTCGCGCCACGGGCGGGCGCGCGCCGGCGGTCGTCACGGTCACGGCCGGGATGCCGCGGCTCACGAACGGCGACTGCTCGTACGGATTGAACGGAAATGCAAGCCCGAAGAGCTGCTGGAGCCCGCTCGGCCGCGACGGGTCGCCGCTCCCCTCCTGGGCGAGTGCGGCTCGCATGGTCTCGACGAGGCCCGGCGCCGGTGAGCGGGGGGTGTTCCCGCCGAGGACGATTCGCGGCTTGCCGGGCCCGCCGATCGAGTCGAGGTTGACGACGGCGAGGATGTTCCGCCGTGCTCCCTCCTCCGCCGCGAAATGCGCGGCGCCGCGCGCGCCGTCGACGGCGCCGTCCGTCGAGAGGAAGACGAGCGTGTACGGGAGGGAGACGCGCTGCGCGGCGGCCGTCGGCGCGTAGGAACGCGCGAGCTCGATGAGCGCAGCCGTCCCCGAGGCGTTGTCGTCGAGGCCGGTATCGACCCCGGTGTTGTCCCGGTGCGCCATCACGACGATCTTCGGCGGCGCGACGCCGATGCCGGCCTTCTCGGTCACGAGGTTGACGAGCGTCGTGTGGCGGCCCCCGATCGTCGCCGTGAAGCGTTCCGTGCGGACCACGAAGCCGTAAGGCTCGAGCTGGCGACGGAACCAGGTCGCGGCGCCCCTCGCACCGGGGGTGCCGGATCGTCGATCGGGGTAGTGCGAGGCGAGATCCGTGGCGAGGGATGCGGCCGTGGGCCCGTCGAAGGCCGGTGGCAAGCTCGGCGCCCGAAGCGCCGGCGGACGCGCGACGCTGAAGGCGAGCAGCAGGAGCGGGAGCCCCACCAGGAGCCACGTGCCGCGATACAGGCGGGCGTTGACGGGACGTTCGAGCGACCCCGGCCGCGACCGTCGGCGCTCGGGTGCAGGCGAGGCGACCGTCACGACCGTCCAGTCTAGGGCTGGATCCGGGCGGGTCGTTTTCCCGTGGAAACGACGTGGTTAGGTCTGGCGGCCCGCGGGAACGCGGAAACCGAAGAAGAAACATCGGCCCAGCAGGCATTCCGGCCGCCGCCGCTACTGGTAGAAATCGGCGGGTTTAGGCTCCGGAATCTACGGAAACACACGAGGGGACGGCGATGGGCGAGGCGACACTGGTCGAGGCGGCGGGCGAGGAGCTCGAGGGAATGCGGACTGTCCGCCTCCGGGTCCCTGCCCGGGCGGAGTACGTCGCCCTGGCCCGGCTGGCCCTCAGCGGTCTCGCCGACATCGTCGCCCTGCCCGAGGAGTTGCTAGCCGACCTCAAGCTCGCGCTCACGGAGGCCGTGTCGAACTCGGTGCGGCATGCCTACTCGGACGGCAGCGGATTCGTCTCGATCGCCTATGAGCTGCGCTCGAACGCGCTCGCCGTCGAGGTCGTCGACGACGGGAAGGGCTTCGATCCGGAACGGCCGCCCGCACTCGAGGGCGAGGAGCTCACGGAAGGGGGCCTCGGCATCGCGATCATCCGCACGATCGCGGACGAGTTCGAGCTGCACTCCCAACCGGGCGTGCGCGGCTCGCGGCTTCGTTTTTCGAAGCGGCTCCAGCGGCCAGCCTGATCGTTGTCACCACCGGCAACGACTCGGCGTAAGCTCCTCGTCGTCTTCAATCGCGCACCGGTCGCCTACGCGCGGGACGAGGACGGAGCCCGCGTGGCCCGGCGAGGCGGCGGCGGTGTCGTGACGGCGCTCGGCGGGCTGTTCGCCCACCACGATGTGACGTGGGTGGCGAGCGCCATGACCGAGGAGGACAAGGCGGTTGCAGCGGAGCACGATGGGTCGTTCGTCGAGGAGACCGCGGACGGGGCCGCGTACCGGCTGCGGCTCGTCTCCCACGAGCCGGCGGCGTACGACCGCTTCTACAACCGGCTCGCGAACCCGACCCTCTGGTTCCTGCAGCACTACCTGTGGGGGCTCGGGTCGGCTCCCGACTTCGGCCCGGAGTTGCACGAAGCGTGGCGTGACGGCTACGTGCCCGTGAACGAGGCGCTGGCGGCGGCCGCGCTGGAGGAGCTGAGCCGCGAGCCCGACGCGGCCGTCCTGTTCCACGACTACCACCTGTATCTCGCGCCGCGGCTCGTTCGTGACGCGCGGCCCGGCGTCGTGACGTCGCACTTCGTCCACACCCCGTGGCCCGAGCCGGATTACTGGCATGCGCTGCCGAGCGAGCTGCGGGTCGCGGTACACGAGGGATTGCTCGCGAACGACGTCGTCGGCTTTCACACCGACCGCTGGCGGCGGGCCTTCCTCCTCGCGGTCGAGCGGCTGCTCGGCGCGCGGGTGGACGCGGCCGCGGGGACGGTCGAGCATCGCGGCCACGAGACGCGCGTCGTCGCGCATCCGATCAGCGTCGATCCCGCCGGGTTCGACCGGCTCCGCGAGGATCCCGGCGTCCTCGAGCGCGAGGCCGCGCTGGCGGGCGGCCGGCCGGGGCAGCTCGTCCTGCGCGTCGACCGCATCGATCCGTCGAAGAACATCGTGCGCGGCTTCCACGCCTTCGCCCTACTCCTCGAACGTCACCCCGAGCTGCACGGGCACGTGACCATGGCAGCGCTGCTCGCGCCCTCCCGGCAGGGCATCCCCGAGTACGCCGAGTACGCCGCCGAGGTCGAGGCAGCGGCGCGTGAGGTGAACGAACGCTTCGGCAGGGGAGACTGGGGGCCCGTACAGCTCGACGTCGCCGACGACTTCCTTCGCTCGGTCGCGGGCTACAAGCAGTTCGACGTGCTGCTCGTGAACCCCGTCTTCGACGGGCTCAACCTCGTGGCGAAGGAGGCCTTTCTCGTCAACGAGCGCGACGGGGCGCTCGTCCTGTCGGAGAACGCCGGCGCGCACGCGGAGCTCGGCGACTGGACGCTGACCGTGAACCCGCTCGACCTCTCGGGACAGGCGGACGCGCTGTACTCGGCGCTCACGCTCGAGCCCGCCGAACGGCGGCGGCGGGCAGAGGCGATCCGCGAGCACGTCCGCACGCACGACATCCGGGAGTGGATCGAGGCGCAGCTGGCCGACCTCGACGCCGTACGATCCTCCTGATGGACGAGCTTTCGCACGTCGACGAGTCGGGCGCCGTTCGCATGGTCGACGTCGGCGGGAAGGAGCCGATGTGGCGCCGGGCCGTCGCGCGCGCGGAGGTGCGCATGGGAGGCGAGACGACACGAATCCTGCGCGAGCTTCCGAAGGGCGACGCGCTCGCCACGGCGCAGCTCGCGGGGATCATGGCCGCGAAGCGCACGAGCGAGCTCATCCCACTCTGCCACCCGCTCCCGCTCACGCATGTCGAAGTCACGCTCGAGGTCGGCGACGAGTCGGTCGAGATCGTCGCCGCGGTGGAGACGACCGCCCAGACGGGTGTCGAGATGGAGGCTCTGACCGCCGCCTCCGTCGCCGCTCTCACCGTGTACGACATGGCCAAGGCCGTGGACAAGCAGATGCGGATCGCCGAGGTCGTGCTCGTCGAGAAGACGAAGGAGCGTGTCGACTGAGGGTCGCGGTGCTGACGGTGTCGGACGGGGTCGCGGCCGGAACGCGCGACGACCGCAGCGGCGACCTGCTCGACGACCTGTTACAGGGCGAGGGGTACGAGGTCGAGCGACGGGTCGTCCCCGACGAGCGCGAGCAGATCGCGGAGGCGGTACGAGAGCTCGCGGCCTCGGCACGTCTCGTTCTCACGACCGGCGGGACGGGTGTCGCGCCGCGCGACGTGACGCCGGAGGCCACGCGCGACGTCGTCGAGCGGGAGGCTCCGGGAATCGCGGAGGCGCTTCGTGCCGACTCGATCGCGAAGACGCCGCACGGCCTCCTCTCGCGGGGGGCGGCGGGTGTCGTCGGCTCCACGCTCGTCGTGAACCTGCCGGGCTCGCCGGGAGGCTGCCGCGACGGCTTCGCGGTTCTGCGGCCCGCGCTCGGACATGCACTCGAGCTCCTCGCCGACGCTCCCACGGCGCACGAGCAGACGTGACGGCCGGCACCACGCCCGCGCCGCTCCCGGCCCGGTTCGCGCGACTCGTCAAGATCGAGCACACGGTCTTCGCGCTGCCGTTCGCCTACGTCGGTGCGTTCCTCGCCGTCCACGGCTTGCCCACCGGACACGATCTGCTCTGGATCACGCTCGCGATGGTGGGCGCCCGCTCGCTCGCGATGGCGCTCAACCGCCTGATCGACGCCGGCATCGACGCGCGGAATCCGCGGACCGCGGGCCGCGAGCTCCCGAGCGGCCAGCTGTCCGTCGCCCAGGTCGCCGTCTTCTGCGCAGCCTCGCTGGCGCTCTTCCTCGCCGCCGTCTGGCAGCTGGACCCGCTCGTCCGCTGGCTCTGGCCGATCCCCGTCCTCGGCTTTGTCGTCTATCCGTACCTCAAGCGCTTCACGTGGCTCTGCCATCTCTGGCTCGGCGCGGTCGACGGCCTCGCCCCGGTCGGCGCGTGGGTCGCGATCACGGGCCGGTTGCCGTGGCAGGCGTGGATGCTCGGGGCCGCCGTCGCGCTCTGGGTGGCCGGCTTCGACCTCTTCTACGCCCTCTTCGACGAGGAGGTGGACAGGCGGGAGGGCCTGCACTCGATCGTCACGCGCTTCGGCGTGACCGGAGCCTTCCTCGGGGCTCGGGTCGCACACCTGGCGACCGTTGCTTGCCTCGTCGCAGCCGGGCTGGGCCTTCCCGTCGGCGCGCTCTACTGGCTCGGTGTCGCCGCCGTTGCTTTGCTGCTCGGGTACGAGCACTCCCTCGTGCGGCCCGGTGACGTGCGCCGGCTCGACACTGCGTTCTTCACGATGAACGGCGTGATCAGCGTCGTCTTCGCGGCGTTCGTCATCGTCGACGCCGCGACGTGAGGCTGCTCCGGGGCGCCGCGCTCACGGCGCCCCGGACAGACCTGTGCGTCAGCTTCCCTGGCTTGCGGGCCAGTGCGGCGGATGGCACCAGCGGCCGGAGCGGAGGAACCCTGCGCCCTCCGTGGCCGTGCCGATCGAGCCCGAGGAGAAGCCTGCGGTGGGATCGAATGATGCTCCGAGTGACGCGACGATGTGTCCCCACCGTCCCCTCACGAAGCCTCTTGCCAGTCCGGATGCCTTGCCACCGGCGATCGCGGCGTTGAGCGTTCCATGGGCCCGATTCCGGTCGGTGCCCTTGATGTGGAAGGTGCCGTACAGGTGGCCGACGCCGTTGGTGGTGTCGACGAGGCTCCAGGCATGGATCGTGAGCGCGCCGGCGAGCCGCGGATCCGAGCTCGTTGCCGTTCCCGCGTACGTCGCCCGTGTTGCCTGGAACGTGTCGCCGCCGTTGACCGAGCACGTCGTCAGGTAACGCTGCGAGACGGTCGTGGCGTCGAACGCTGCGCTGACCGGTTGCACCGACGGAGCCCCGCGGTGCGCGGCGGCCACGCCGGCGGCGGCGAGAGCCGCGGCCCCGATGAGCCCCAACAGCGCGAGTCGTTTCTTGGACATGGTTTCCTCCTGGTCGCGATGATCTCTTGCCGCAGTCGGAATAAGGCATGACTCGTGCACGGCTCCGAGCAAGGACGGCGTAAAACGGCGGTAAATCGCCGGCGGCCGCCTATGCTGATCGCGTGCTCACCGCCCGCAGGCTCGGCAAGCGCTACGGGAAGAAGCGCGTCTTGCGGGGCGTCGACCTCGAGATCCCGCGCGGCGGCTTCGTCGTCGTCACCGGCCCGAACGGCTCCGGGAAGACGACGCTTCTGCGTATCTGCGCCGGCCTCGCACAGCCGACCGAGGGAGCGATCGAGCGAGGCGCGGCGCGGGGGCAGGTCGGCTACCTCGGCCACGAGCCGCTCGTGTACCGCGAGCTGACGGCGCTCGAGAACCTCGAGCTCTACAGCCGCCTGTACCGGGTGCCGGAGCGGCGCGAGCGGATCGGGATGCTGCTGGAGCGCTTCGGTCTCTGGGACGTCCGGCACGAGCGCGTCTCCTCGTACTCCCGCGGCATGACACAGCGGCTGGCGCTCTGCCGGGTGCTCCTGCACGAGCCGGAGCTGCTCGTGCTCGACGAGCCGTACAGCGCGCTCGACGAGGCCGGAGCCGAGCTCCTCGACGCGCAGCTCGCCGAGCTGAGTCGGCAACGCACCTTTCTGCTCGCCACGCACGATCCGGCGCGCGTCGAGCCGCTTGCGAGCGGCGCGCTCGCCCTATCGGTATGAGCTACGTCCGCGACGTCGGGGCGCTGGCGCGCAAGGATCTCCTGCTGGAGCTGCGGGCGCGCGACACGTTGCCGGCGATGGTGCTCTTCGTCGCGGCCGTCTTCGTCATCTTCCACTTCGCGGTGCCCGGAACCCCGTCGAAGCTCGAGACGAGCGGCCTGCTCTGGGTCGCGATCCTGTTCACCGCGCTGCTCGGTCTCGGGCGGGCGTTCGTGCCCGAGCGCGAGCAGCGGACGTTCGACGGCCTCGTGCTCGCGCCTTGCGACCGGAGCGCGATCTGGCTCGCGAAGTCCCTGGCGACGCTCGCCTTTCTGGTCGCCGCCGAGGTCGTCGCGCTGCCGCTCTACGCGCTCTTCTTCCACAGCGTCGGCGGTGCCACGGTGGTTGCGGTCGCCCTCGCCGATCTCGGCATCTGCGGGGTGGGGACGTTCCTCGGCGCGATGGCGGTCGCGACCCGTGCGCGAGACCTGCTCCTGCCGTTGCTCTTCCTGCCGCTCGCCATGCCGATCGTCGTGGGCGCCGTCGGCGCGAGCGTCCTCTCCTCGCCCGGCCGCTACCTGGGGTTCCTCGCGCTCTACGATCTGCTCTTCGCCGTGATGTGCTGGGCCTCGTTCGAGTATGTCGTCGCCGAGTAGCCCAGCTGCTGCGACAATCCACGCCGTGGGTCGCACCTCCCGCATCTCCCTGCCCGTGCTCGCCGCGAGCTCGCTCGTGCTCGTCACGACGGCGCTCGCCCTGGTCTTCTTCGTGGCGCCGAACGACGCGTACCTGGGTTTCGCGCAGCGGATCTTCTACTTCCACGTCTCGATCGCATTCACGGCGTACGCGTGCTTCGCCGGCGGCGCCTGGAACGCGTTCCGGCACCTCTGGAAGCGGGATCCGGCCGCGGATCTCAAGAGCTACGTCTGCGTCCACCAGGGGCTGATCTTCGGCACCCTCGTGCTGCTCACCGGTTCGATCTGGGCCAAGATCTCGTGGGGGGTCTGGTGGTCGTGGAACGAGGACGAGCTCGTGCTCTTCCTCGTCCTCTACCTCTTCTACTGCGCCTACTTCATGCTTCGTTACTCGGTCGACCCAGGGCCGCAGCGAGCGAACCTGAGCGCGGTGTACGCGCTCTTCGGGGTCGTCCTCGTTCCGGTGAGCTTCGCGGCGATCCGGCTTGCCAAACCCTTTCTCCACCCCGAGGTCTTCACGCGCCACGGCCCGAACTTCGGCGGCTGGATTCTCGTCACGTATTGCGTCGCGCAGGCCGCGATGCTCGTCCTCGTGTACACGCTCTACCGGATCGAGATCGGCGGCAAGCGGCTCGACCGGCGGCTGCGCGAGCTGAGGGAGGTGCTCGCGTGACCACTGCGGAGAAATACGTCACGGCTGCGTACTGCGTCGTGTTCGCCCTCGTCCTCGCCTACGTCCTGATCATCGCGCTCAAGGTGCAACGGCTCGAGCGCGAGGTGGACGAGCTCGCCGATCGCGTGCCCGCCGACGACGCGGAAGAGGCGCCGCGGGAGCCGGCGCGCGTTGGCTGAGCTGCTCTTCTGGCCTGCGCTCCTCCTCTACGGCGAGGCCGCTGTCGGCTACTTCGGAGACGTCCGGCGACCGGGTCGCGCGGGACGCGCCGCGACCTGGGGCGTCCGCCTGGGCTGGCTCGCGCAGACAGCGCTGCTCGGCGTGCAGGCGGCGCGCGACGACGGCTTCCCGTGGGGGACGTGGGCCTCGTCGCTCGACCTCTTCGTCTGGCTCGTCGTCTCCGCGTACCTCATCTGGGGCTGCCGCCGGCCGTACCGGCTGCTCGGTCTCGTCGTCATGCCGCTCGCCGTCGCGTTGCTCGTCGTCGCCCGCGCCGGGGGAGGGACGGGAGTCGGCAGCGCGAGCCACTACTCGAACCTCTTCCTCGTCGTCCACGTCGGGCTGGTGCTCGCCGCGTTCGCAGGCTTCACGCTTGCGGCGGCCCTGTCGGGCCTCTACGTCTGGCAGGAGCGACGGCTGCTGACCAGCCCCGCGACGATCCTCCGCCGCCAGATGCCTGCACTCGCGACGCTCGACGCGCTCGCCCTCCGCACCGTCGCGTGGTCCGTGCCGCTCCTGACGCTCGGCGCCGCCGTCGGCCTTGCGCGCCTCGTCGCCCGAGGAGACCGGCTCGACGCCCTCATCGCGGTGACGGTCGTGATGTGGCTCGTCTGGTGCGTGTATCTCGGCCTCCGCCTGTTCGGCGGCTGGACCGGGCGCCGTGCCGCATACCTCGCGCTCGCCGGCTTCGCCCTCGTCGTCGTCGTCCGGCTCGCCCTTCCCGCCACCCACTTCGCGTGATCGCGATGCGTCTCGTCCTCGTCGGCACCTCCCACCACCATGCACCGGTCGAGCTGCGCGAGCAGGTCGCGCTCGACCGCGACGACGCGCAGGCACTCGCTGCGCGTCTCGCGGAGGACGGACGGGAAGCGGCCTGTCTCTCGACGTGCAACCGCACGGAGCTCTACGTCGCCGCGGCCGACGCCGAGCAGGCGGAGCAGGCCGCAGTCGCGGCGCTCGCCTCGCTCGGTCCGGAGGTGGAGCCGGCGCTCTACCGGCTGCACGACCGGGCGGCGGCGCATCACCTCTTCCGCGTCGCGGCGGGGCTCGACTCGCTCGTACCCGGCGAGGGCGAGATTCTCGGCCAGGTGCGTCTCGCGCACGAGCTCGGGACGACGGGACCGCTGCTCGACCGCGTCTTCCGGCAAGCGCTCCACGCAGGCCGCAAGGTGCGGGCCCAGACCGCGATCGGCCAGAGCCCCGCCTCGGTCTCGGCAGCCGCCGCCGCGCTCGCCGAGCAGGTGTTCGGCAGCCTCGACGGCCGCTCGATCCTTCTTCTCGGAGCGGGGAAGGTGAGCGAGCAGGCCGCCCGCAACCTCCGGAGCCGCGGCGCCGAGATCTCGCTCGTCGCGAACAGCAGGACGGAGCGCGAGCGGATCGACGAGCAGCTGGCAACCGTCGACGTCGTCATCGCGTCGACGAGTGCCTCGGGGCTCGTCCTCGAGGCGACGACCGTGGAGGACGCGTTCCGGCGCCGGAAGGGCCGACGGCTGCTCCTCGTCGACCTCGCGGTGCCGCGCGACCTCGACCCCGCCATCGCGGAGATCGACGGCTGCTACCTCTACGACATCGACGATCTCGAGCAGATCGTCGTCGAGACGCTGTCGCTGCGCCGGCGGGAGGCAGAGCGCGCCGAGGCGATCGTGGCGGCCGAGGTGGAGAAGTTCCACGAGTGGCACGCGTCGCTCGACGTCGTCCCGGCCATCGCGTCCCTGCGCGCACGCGCCGAGGAGATCCGCGAGGCGGAGCTGCAGAAGGCGGAAGCCCTGCTGGAGCGGCTCGACGAGAGCCAGCGGAAGGCCGTGGAGGCCGTTACCGCCCAGATCGTGAACAAGCTCCTCCATCTGCCGACCGTGCGGATGAAGCAGGCCGCCGCGGCAGCCGACGGGGTCCTCTATGCTGAAGCGGTGCGGCACCTCTTCGGTCTCGGCGAGGACGAGCGCTGAAGGTCAAGCCCGTAACGGGCCGTCCTCTGCCGCTGCAGGCGCCGACGGCCTTCATCCGAGTCCGGCCGCGCGGTGTCGGTTGCGCACCGCCCGTGCGGAGGCTTCCGGTCTGTGCTCGTCCGCGTCGGCAGCCGCGGCAGTAGGCTCGCGCTGACCCAGGCCGAGCGCGCGCTTTCGTCCCTGCGAGCGCCCGGCATCGAGCTCGTGCTCGTGCCCATCACGACCGCGGGCGACCGCGACCGCTCGCGGCCGTTCGGCGAGATCGGCTCGCGCGGCGTCTTCGTGAAGGAGCTCGAGGAGGCCCTGCTCGAGCAGCGGATCGACGTCGCCGTCCATTCCGCGAAGGACCTGACCGCTGCCGACCCCGCGGGTCTCACGATCGGCGCCTATCTCCGGCGCGACGATCCGCGGGACGCGCTCTGCGGCGCGGCAGAGCTGCGGCCGGGGATGCGGATCGGTACGGCCTCGGTCCGGCGGAAAGCACAGCTGCTCGCGCTCGACGCGTCGCTCTCGGTCGAGCCGCTGCGGGGGAACATCGACACTCGCCTGCGCAAGGGTCGCGAACGGGGTCTCGACGCGATCGTGCTCGCCGCGTGTGGGCTCGACCGGCTCGGCCTCGGCCGCGAGATCGGGCTCCGCTTCGAGCCGGACGTGATGCTCCCGGAGGCCGGTCAGGGGGCCCTCGCCCTCCAGGTCCGGGGCGGCGAGGAGCATCTCGTCTCCGCGGCGGACGACTCCGAGACACGGGAGCGGGTGGAGGCGGAGCGGACGGTGGTGGCGACGGTCGGCGGCGGCTGCCTGGCTCCCGTGGCCGCGCATCACGACGGGTCGGCGCTCACCGGGCTCGTCGCTGCCGAGGATGGATCGTGGATCGAGCGGCGCACAGGCCC
>DASSVO010000008.1:0-49636 GCA_035706005.1 Gaiellaceae bacterium
GAGCGCGACGTCGTCGAGCGCTACGCGGAGTACGCGCGGCTCGTGCTCGACGGGCTCGACGGTCTCGTGGACGAGTGGATCACGCACAACGAGCCGTGGGTCACGTCCTTCCTCGGCTACGCGACCGGAACGAAGGCACCGGGGCTACGCGACTGGCGAGCCGCGATTCGTGCCGCCCACCATGCGCTGCTCGGGCACGGAGTCGTCGTCCGCGACTGCCGCGAATCGGGCCGGGCGGGCCGGATCGGAATCACGCTCGACCTGACGGTGGCGAGGCCCGCCGGCGAGTCGGCGGCCGACCAGGCGGCGGCTCAACGGCTCGACGGGCACCACAACCGCTGGTTCCTCGACGCCCTGCTGCGGGGCTCCTATCCCGCCGACATGGTCGAGCTCTACGAGGAACACGTCGGCCCGCTCGATGCGATCGAGGACGGCGATCTCGAGACCATCGCCCAGCCGCTCGACTTCCTCGGCGTCAACTTCTACCGCCCCAATCTCGTGGCCGCGGGCGACAGCCCGGTCGTCGGCATCCGCGAGGTCGAGCAGGTCGCGGAGAAGACGGCGATGGACTGGCCGGTCGTGCCGGAGGCGCTGACCGAGCTGCTTCTGCGGGTCAAGCGCGACTACGGCGACCTGCCGCTCCTGATCACGGAGAACGGCGCAGCGTTCCAGGACCGGCTCGACGACGGGGTCGTCGAGGACGAGCGTCGCGTCGCGTACCTGCGGGGGCACGTCGCGGCGGTCGAGCGGGCGCGCGAGCAAGGGGTCGACGTTCGTGGCTACTACGTCTGGTCGCTGCTCGACAACTTCGAGTGGGAGTGGGGCTACGCGCAGCGGTTCGGGATCGTCTACGTCGACTACGCGACCCAGCGCCGGATCCCGAAGCGGAGCGCGCTCTGGTACCGCGACCTGATCGCGCAGGGGAACGGCGGCGACTGACGTGGCCGAGCTCGAGTTCCGCGGCCTGCGCAAGACGTTCCCCGACGGCACGGTGGCCGTCGACGAGCTGGATCTCGTCATCGCGGACGGCGAGTTCCTCGTCCTCGTCGGCCCGTCCGGGTCCGGAAAGACGACCGTCCTCAGGATCGCCGCGGGTCTCGAGCGCGCCACCGAGGGCGACGTCCGGATCGGCGGGGAGATCGTCAACGACGTCGCACCCCCGGATCGTGACATCGCCATGGTCTTCCAGACGTACGCGCTCTATCCGCACATGACGGTGTACGACAACATGGCCTTCGGCCTCAAGCTGCACCGCGTCGGGAAGAGCGAGATTCGGCCGCGCGTCCTCTCCACGGCGAAGATGCTCGAGCTCGACGACCTGCTGAAGCGGAAGCCGGCCCAGCTCTCGGGCGGGCAGCGGCAGCGGGTGGCGATGGGACGCGCCATCGTGCGCGAGCCCGCCGCGTTCCTCATGGACGAGCCCCTCTCGAATCTCGACGCGAAGCTGCGCGTCGAGATGCGCACGTATCTCGCGACCCTGCACCAGCGCCTGCGGACGACGACCCTCTACGTGACGCACGACCAGACGGAAGCGATGACGATGGGCGATCGCGTCGCGGTGATGCGGAACGGGCGGCTCCAGCAAGTCGACCTGCCGAAGGTGCTCTACGACCGTCCGGCGAACACGTTCGTCGCGGGCTTCATCGGCTCTCCTGCCATGAACCTCCTGCGGGCTCGCCTCACCGACCGGGACGGGGCGGTTGCCGTCGAGCTCGGCGAGACGGTGCTGCCGTTGCCGCGGTCCCTACTCGCCCGGCGGCCGCGCCTGGCGGAGCACGCGGGCGGGGAGCTCGTCGTGGGGATCCGGCCGGAGGACATCGAGGACGCCGCGCTCGTGCCGTCGGCGAACGGCGCCTCCCTCCCGGTTCGCGTCACGCTCGCGGAGCCGCTCGGCGCCGAGGTGATCGCGCACTTCCCGCTCGACGACGTGGAGCAGGTGACGGCGGGGGCTGCTCCCGAGTCGCCGGCGCTCGAGACGGCGGCGGAGGCCGGGCCGCTGCTGACCGCGCGGCTGAGCCCGAGGAGCACCGCGCGTTCGGGACAGCCGCTGCAGGTCGTGATCGACGTCGAGCGGCTGCACTTCTTCGAGCTCGAGAGTGGGGTAGCGATCGGGTGACCCCCGGCCGCTCGGGCCTGCGGGCGCGGCACAATGTGCCGCGGCCCCCGTAGCTCAGTGGATAGAGCAGCGGTTTCCTAAACCGCGTGCGCATGTTCGATTCATGCCGGGGGCACTATCCGCGATGGTGCTCCTGGAACGGTGTCTTGCTTCGGGAGACGTCCTGTGCTCCATCGGCCCAAGAGGGCTCGATCTAGCGTCCGCGAACCCGGCGCGCCCACCGCTCGTCTGGGGGAGGGAAGTGACACTTCGACGCGTCGTCGAGAGGACCTCACTACCGAACATCAGTTAGCCCAGCTCGCCCGGGCCAGCGCTCCGGAATGACCTTCGAGGAGATGCCCGGTTAGCCGCTGATGCGGCCGGGGCGGAGTGGTCGTGCGTTGGTGCTGATTCTTTCGAGTGCGTGGGTGAGCGCTCTGATGTCGGTGTTGGTGAGGTGTTGGGAGAAGTGTCGTTGGATTCCGTCTCGGTGGTGGCGGCGGGCCCGCTCTAGCATCTCGGTGCCCTTGTCGGTGAGGACGATGAGGATCGTGCGGCGGTCGTTTTCGGGCCGGGCGCGCCGGACGAGCTTCGCCTCTTCCATCCGGTCGACGACTCGAGTGAAGCCGCTCTTGCTGTAGAGGATCCGGTCGGCGAGTTCGTTCATCGGGATGCCGTGCGGTGCGTCCTCGAGGTGGACGAGGACGTCGTACCAGCGTTGGGAGATGCCTACGGCCTGCTCCAGTTCGGCGTCGAGTACGTCGAGAAGCGCCAGCGCGCTCTCGAAGAACAGACGCCAGGCGCGCAGCCGCTCAGGCGACGGGCTTGACAACGATCGTTCTCTAGTAGATAGTCCGCTCTGCAACGGTTGACTCATAGACAGTTGCGAATCATATCAGCACAACCGAAGGGAGTACAGGCATGGTCGCCATTGCCCCGGAGCGCGCACAGCTCGGATACGCGCTGCACGAAGACGAGGGTGAAGCGTTCTGGCTGCTCGGAATGCTGCAAACGATCAAGATCAGCCGCGAGGACACCGGCGGGGCATACGGCCTGGTTGAGGTCGTCGTACCAGAAGGTCTCGGCTCGCCCTGGCACGTCCATCCCGAGGAGGACGAGTGGTTCTACGTCCTCGAGGGCGAACTCACCCTCTGGGTCGGCGACACCCGCCTCTCCCTCAAGGCCGGCTCGTTCGCATTTGGCCCCAAGGGCGTGCCCCACACCTTCTACGCAGAGGCAGGCGGGGCAAGAGCGCTGGTCGGGTTCGCACCGATGCAGTTCGAGGGATTCCAAAGAGAAGTCGGCGAGCCCGCTCCCGAACGCGTCCTGCCGCCACCGGCCGAGGGCCACCCGGACCTGGCACGACTCGCGCCCATCGCGAAGCGAAACGGATTCGAAATCCTCGGCCCCCCAGGCCCGCCTCCCGGCCACTGACGAGCCAATCTGGACCTCCGGCGCGCCCGCTCCTGGGCAGGGCGGGCGCACGGCGACACCCACGAGAAGGCTCAGCCGCACCCCCAGACGCTCGTGGCCAGGATCGCGCCAGCAACGCACGCAACGCCTCCGGATCGGTCGACTCCCGCAGCTCGCGCAGATCGCCACAAGCCGAGCCAGAGCATCGACGTCTGCACGCCTAGCCCGAACACGGGCCCGGAGTTCCAAGTCAAGGTCGCGGCAGCCGCTCCGCGCCAGGTCCTTGCAAACGCTTACCGTCTTCGCCGAAAAGGGCAGGAACCTGAGGTCCGCCTGGAAAAGAACGCTGCTTCTCGCTACGGTTTGCGTAGGTCGACTCGCCTCTTCGTTGCGGCCGACGGGGCGCCCAGGATGAAGCTGCAAGGACCCGTCACAAGCGCGTACCTCCCCGTCACGCTCACGGCAGCGTCGATTTGCCTGTCGCTGCTCCTGCTCCCCGGCGGAGGCGTTACCGCGCCTTCCTCCGGAATGGCGCCCGCGCTCAAGCTCGTCGCCGGTGACGTCGTCGCGGCCGTCAAGGAGCCCGTACACGCGGTCACGAGAGCGAAGCCGAAGCCCGCGCTCCCAGCTGCGAACAGCGCAGCGGAAGGCCGGAACGTGACGCACTTCTCGCGTTCGGCGCCGAGGGCTCATAGCGCCCCGGCACACCGAACGGCCGGCAACCACCGCCGGATATCGCGCAGATCCGCCGCCGCTCCGCAGCCGCTGACGTCGCCGGTGACCCCGACGCCCAGGCCGGCCTCGTCGCACGCGAACAAGGGACACGGGAAGGCGAGGGCAGTTGGGCACCTGCGGAAGACCGCGCCGGTGCCGACGCCTTCGAACGCGGCGACGCCGAGCACGGTGACGACCCACGGCCACGCGACGGCACGCGGCCGCTCCGCCGACGTTCCGCACGGCCCGCCGGCCGTCCCGCCCGGTCATCCGGGAGTCTCCCCGGCTGCGAACGAGCACGCTGCCCCGGGCAGTCGAGGAGGCGGGAGATAAGCACCCGGCCCGGCAGGGTCCGGCTCGTCGCCGCGCTCCTGCTCCTGGCGGCGCCTCTCGCCGTGGCTGCCTGGGGGCTCGGCCGGTATGCCGCACAACGAGAGCGCAGCAACGCAGACGCCCGGCTCGCGGAGAGCGTCAACTCCGCGAGCGAGATGTACCGCCAGGCGGTCACGCGCGCGGACGCGAAGGCGAACGCGCTCGCGAGCGAGCCTTCCGTGCAGCGCGCCTTCCTCCACGGCAAGGGCCGGGTGCTCATCCGGGAGATGCGCCCGGGAGGCGTGGTCTCGCCCTGGCACAGATCCGTTCCCGCCGCGGCCGCAGTGCGCAACGTGAACGTCTTCTCCAGGGGTCGGAGGGTCGGCCAGGTCGTCGTCTTTCTGCCGCTTGACAGGCGCCTCGTCTCGTGGCTGACGCGCAACGCGGATCTCGGTGGCCATCAACGGCTCGCTCTTGCCAGCGGCAGCAGCCTTCTGGCAGCCGAGCGGACGCTGCGGATCCAGTCCGGGGTCCTGCTCGCGAGCGGTAACGACATCCGAGCGGGAGGTTTCGCCTACCGGGCGGTCGCGGCCGATCTCGGACACGGGCCGAACGGGTTCAAGCTCGTCGCGCTGGAGCGGACGTCCTACATCGGCTCGAAGGCGGATGCCGCCCGCTGGCGCGTCATGGGCGTCGGCTTCGGGCTGATCGCCGCGCTCCTCGCGATGGCCTACGCCATGTCGCCGTCGATCGCGCGCAGCCGCGTGTCGAGGCAGGAGCGCGACCGGGCCGAGCGGGTGCTCTCACGAGTCGGCGACGGCGTCTTCCTCGTCGACCGCGACGGGGTGATCCGGCTCTGGAACCCAGCGGCGGAGGCGATCACCGGCCTACGTGCCGACGCCATCTGCAACCGACCCGCCGAGGAGACGATCCCCGGCTGGGCGGTCATAGCGTCCAGGGTCCCGGTTGCCAGCCGGCCCGGCGACGCCGACGACGCCTCGGGCGCCGAGACAGTCCCTCTCGACCTCGACGGGCGGGAGCTCTGGCTCTCGATCGGTGCCGTCACGCTGGGTGACGGCACCGTCTACGCGTTCCGCGACGTCACCCGCGAGCGGCGGCTCGAGGAGCTGCGCTCGCAGTTCGTCGCCACGATCTCGCACGAGCTGCGCACGCCGCTCGCCTCGTTGCACGGAGCCGCCCTGACCCTGCGCGAGCGCGAGCACGGCCTCAGCGGGCAGACCCAGCACGAGCTGCTCGACATGATCGCCGTGCAGTCGCGGCGGCTCGCCGAGCTGGTGGAGGAGATCCTCGTCGCCGGACAGCTCGACAGCGGCTCTCTTCGCGTCGTCACCGAGCCCTTCGACCCCGAGGAGCTCATGTGGACGGCGGTCGCGGCGGCCCGTCTTCGTGTCGGCGACGACACGGCGATCGACGTGTCGGTGCCCGCCGTCGTGCCCAAGGTGGCCGGCGATGCGGAGCGCACACGCCAGGTGCTCACGAATCTGATCGACAACGCGATCAAGTACTCCCCGCACGGCGGGCGAATCGAGCTCGGCGTCGAGGTCGAGGATGCGCACGCACGTTTCACGGTCCGCGACGAGGGGCTCGGCATCCCGCTCGGCGAGCAGGAGCGGATTTTCGACAAGTTCTATCGCCTCGATCCCGACCACCTGCGCGGGATCGGCGGCAGCGGCCTCGGGCTCTACATCTGCCGCGAGCTCGTCCGGTCGATGAACGGCAGGATCTGGGTCGAGTCCGACCCGGGCAAGGGAGCGACGTTCACGTTCGAGCTTCCGGTCGCCGAGCGAGTCCCCGCACCGGTCTGAGAGGATCGTCCGCGGGGATCCGAGCCCGTGCCGCCTGGGCGGGCGCATGAGAGGAGCTGATTCACATGTCGACTGAGACTCCTGCCAACCCGAACAAGGCGCTGTGGGAGAAAGGCGACTTCACGCGGATCGCTGCGGCGATGCGCGGCAGCGGTGAGGCGCTCGTCGCCTCGCTCGGAGTCACTCCAGGCATGGACGTCCTCGACCTCGGCTGTGGCGACGGGACGACCGCCGTCCCCGAGGCCCAGCTCGGAGCCAACGTGCTCGGAGTCGACATCGCCCGCAACCTCGTCGCGGCGGGCAACGCCCGGGCAGAGCAGCTTGGTCTCACCAACCTCCGCTTCCAGGAGGGGGATGCGACCGACCTGAAGGACCTCGCGGACGACAGCTTCGATCTCGTCGTCTCCATCTTCGGTGCGATGTTCGCGCCGCGGCCCTTCGACGTCGCGAAGGAGACCGTCCGCGTGACCCGGCCGGGCGGGCGGATCGTGATGGGGAACTGGATCCCGAACGATCCCACCTTCGTCGCGCAGCTGCTCCGCGTCAGCACTGCGTACTCGCCGCCTCCGCCGGAGGGCTTCATCAGCCCGATGACCTGGGGCATCGACGAGCACGTCGTCGAGCGCTTCGGCGCGGCGGGCATCCCCGCGGAGAACGTCTCGTGCGAGCCGATGACCTACCTCTTCGAGTTCGCGGGTACTCCGTCCGAATACCTCGCGGAGTTCCGGGACTACTACGGGCCGACCATGAACGCCTACGCCGCCGCGGCAGCCGACGGCCGCGAGGACGAGCTCCATGCCGAGCTCGAGGCGCTCGTCGACGAGCACAACACGGCGGCGAGCGGCGAGGGGACGAGGATCGCGGCAACGTTCCTGCGGGTGACGGTCACGGTGCCGGCCTGAGCGCGTAGATCCGGCCCAGTCCGATGAGGTAGAGACGGCCGTACCCGGCGACGGCGGGGGAGTACTCGCCGTCGGGCCACTCCTGCACGACGTGGCCGTTGCCTGCGGCGAGGGCGTACGTCTGGTGCCCGAAGGTGGAGAGGTAGACGATGCCGCCGATCACCGACGCGGCGCCGGAGATCGGCCCGTTCGCGCGGAAGGCCCACTCGAGAGATCCCGTGGCCCCATCGAGGGCGTAGAACCTGTGGTCGTAGGAGCCGACGAGAACGAGGCCGCGCCAGAAGGCAGGCGAGGCGTAGACGTAGCTGCCGGTCTCGAATCTCCAGACGAGACCCCCGCTTCGGGCCGAGAACGCGTACACGTGGCCGTCGAGCGAGCCGACGTAGACGCGGCCGGCGCTGACCGACGCGGTCGAATAGAAGTTGCCGTATCCGCCGCTGCGCCAGAGGAGCCGCCCGGTGCGTGCGGCGAGCGCGAGCATCTCGCCGGCGTAGTCGCCGATGAAGATCCGTCCGTAAGCGAGGGAGGGCGAGGCCTTGATCGGCGCCCCGGCGTCAAACGTCCAAAGGGGGCGCCCCGTCCGAGCGGCGAAGGCAGAGACGTGTCCGTCCCGGTCGGCGACGTAGACCGTCCCGTGGGAGACGAGAGGGGACGACTCGGACGGGCCGATCGCCCGCCGCCAGCGGATGCGGCCCGTAGCGGGGGAGATCGCGAGGAGCTCGCCGTTCTGCAGCGGCGACGAGCAGCTCGGATGCGCGATGAACGTGGCGAAGAGGAGGTTGTCGGCGAGCGCCGGAGACGACCAGCCGCAGCGGTGGGCGTTGTAGCGCCAGCGCACCCGGCCGTTCGCCGGGTCGAGTGCGTAGAGGTGCCCGGCGAACGTCTCCTCGAAGACGCTGCCGTAGCCGACAGAGGGCGGGAACTCCAGCAACGCGCGTCCGTGGAACGTCCACAGGCGCCGGAACGGCGGGCGGAGCCTGGGCGCCGCGACTGCCCGCAGGCGGGCGTTGTCGGCTCCGTACGTCGGCCAGGGTACGGCGCCGTCGATCCCGGGTGTCCGAGCCGGCTGCGTCAGCGTGGGCGGGGCGACGGACGTGGTCGGGCGCGACGGCGCCGGCGTGGTCTGCGGCCGGGAGCTCCCGCAGGAGACGAGTGCCCCGGCCGCAGCGATCAGGCCGGCAAGGGCCAGGCTCCTAGTTGTCCGGGCTCTCACCGCTGAGGCCGCTCCACAGGTTGTCGACGAGCCGCGAGACGGCGGGCCAGTGGGCGCTGGCACCGAAGTTGAAGGCGCCCGCGTCGAAGACCGTCGAGCTTCCGGCCCGATAGATCGTCATCTCCGCGGGCTTGTTCGGCCCGAACTCGTGCGGGATGACGGCGAGGACGTGCGTGCCCCGGGGCGAGACGTCGTTCGGCTCGTCGATCTCGATCCCGTAGTTCCCGAAGCGGCTGCCGTCGTGGAGGTGGGTGCCGGCGAAGAGCCACGGCGCGGCCTCCGCGTTGACGACGTGGTACGGGTGGTTCGTGTACCTGTCCTCGTCCCAGCCGACGTACTGCGCGCCGATGAGCGCCGCCTCCGGGCGGCCGATGTCGCGCCAGCGGGTGCGGCCGACCATCGTGTCTGCGTGCACCCGGACCTTGTAGAAGAAGTTGTTCGCCGAGAGGAAGGCGAGGTTGCCTCCGCCGTCGCGGTATCGCGTGATCAGGTCGTAGACGTGGGGCGTGACGTATTCCTCGTGCCCGGCGAAGACGATGAGGCTGTAGCGGCGCAGCTGCGCAGCGCTCGAGATGTGCTCGAGGTCGTCGTCGGAGAAGAAGTCCGCCCGGTAGCCGCTCGGCCAGTACCAGCGGAGGAAGCCGAGGTCGAGCTTCCAGAACTGCTCCGGCAGCCCGGCGGGGACGCGCTCGCCGCGAACGTCGTAGCCGGCGAAGGGATGCCTCAGGTCGATGACGTGGACGGCCGGGTCGAGATACCAGCTGTCGCCGTCGGTGACGTCGTACGCGTGCCACGTGTTCGTCGGCTCCACCACGAGCACCGGTGCCGTGCCGAGCCGGCTCGGCCTGAGGACGAAGGGCGCGTAGTCGGTGTGACCGTGCCAGCTGAGGCGCGCGACGTAGTCGCCGCTCGGCCAGTCGGAGCCGAGGCGGAGGTGTGCGAGCCAGCGTCCGCCGGACGGGCGGTGCAGCTGCTGCGGCGCGCTCATCGGCTGGCCGAACGTGACCCGGTCCCAGCCGTGTGCTGCGGCGCCCGGTGCGACAGCGGCACCGGCGAGGAAGAACTGGAGCGTGACGCGGCTCGTGGTGCCGCCGCCGATGTCCAGCACAGCCACCTGGCCGGGCGCGTAGCTGCGTGCCTCGAAGCCGGCGAGAAGCGGCTCGTTGGCGGCCCGGCCCGAGCCGAGCACGGCTCCGAAGACGACCACGAGCGCGGCCGCCACTGCGACGCCGGACGCGAGGGTGGCCGCGGCCGCCCGCTGGCTCCGAGTTCGCAGGGAGCGTGGGATCCAGCGTTCGCGAAGGCGGTTCGGCGCTGTGCTCACGGCCGCACCGTCGGAGACGGGGCCAACCGCGCTCTAACGGCGGGCTAACGGCCGTTAGGACAGTCTCCTGCGAGGGTGCTAGAACCTTCGCGTTGGTCGAGTTCGCCATCCTCGGTCCGCTCGAGGCTCGTCGTGTGGCTGGAAGCACCGCCGGCAAAGCCGGCGGTGCCCGGCCGGGAGACCGGGCGCCTTCGGCGCCCGGGGGCGACGAGCTGATCCCGCTCGGCGGCCCGAAGCAGCGGGCGCTGCTGACGATGCTGCTGCTCGAGGCAGGCCGGGTGGTCTCGGTCGACCGGCTGGTCGACGCGCTCTGGGAGGGCAACGCGCCTGCGACCGCCGTCGCGTCGCTCCAGAACTTCGTCGCCCAGCTGCGCAGGGCGCTCGGGCCCGAGGCGATCGAGACGCGATCTCCGGGCTACGTCGTCCGGCTCGAGCCGGAGCAGCTCGACATCGCGCGCCTGCGGCGTCTCGTCGACGAGGCTCGCGCGAGCGAGCCGGCCCGACGGGCGGACCTGCTCGACGAGGCGCTTGCGCTCTGGCGCGGCGAGCCGCTCGCGGAGTTCCGCTACGAGACCTTCGCGCAGGAGGAGATCTCGCGTCTCGAGGAGTTCCGGCTCGCGCTGCTCGAGGAGCGGGCGGAGGCGAAGCTCGCGATCGGCGCTCACGGCGATCTCGCGACCGAGCTCGAGGCGCTCGTCCGCAGCCACCCGCTTCGCGAACGGCTCCGTGCGCAGCTCATGCTCGCCCTCTACCGCTCCGGCCGGCAGGCGCAGGCGCTCGACGTGTACCGCGAGGGCCGGGAGCTCCTCGTCGAGGAGCTCGGCCTCGAGCCGAGCCCGCTCCTGCGCGGCGTGCACGCGTCGATCCTCCGCCAGGAGATGTTCACGCTCGACCGCGGCGCGATCCCCGAGGTCGAGCACTTCGAGGAAGTCGCGGCCGCGATCCTCTCCGGCAAGGTCACCGTCGTCGTCGGCTCGGACTCGGAGCCGCTCGCCTCCGAGCTCGCCAGGAGGTTCGGCCTCGAAGCGGTAACCCCCGAGCTCGCGCGGATCTCGCAGGCTGTGGCCGTCCTCAACGGGTCGGGGCCGCTGTACGACGCGCTGCACGCGCTCGTCGAGAGCGACGGCGAGCCGACGGGTGTCCACCGCTTCCTCGCGAGGCTCCCGGGGCTCCTCCGCGAGCGCGACGGAGGCCAGCCGCTCCTCGTCACGACCGGCTACGAGCTCGCCCTCGAGCGGGCGCTCGAGGAGGCCGACGAGTCGTACGACACCGTCTGCTACCTCGCCTCGGGGCAGATGCGCGGCAGCTTCTGCCACATCCTCCCGGGCGGCGCCGCGACCGTTATCGAGCGGCCCAACGCCTACCTGACGGGCCTCGATCTCGACACGCGCCCCGTCCTCCTCCACCTCCAGGGCCGGATCGACCAGTCGACCGACCGCGCCTGGGAGAGCTTCGCCGTCACCGAGGACGACTTCATCAACTACGGGAACGTCGCCCGCCGGGTCCCCGTCGCACTCGCGGCGCGGCTGCGGCGGACGCATCTGCTGCTGCTCGGCTACACGCTCTCGACCTGGACGCTGCGGGTCGTGCTGGAGCGGCTGTGGGGCAGCGAGCCGCTGCCGTATCGCTCCTGGTCGGTGCACGCCGGGCCGCAGCCGCTCGAGCGCGAGTTCTGGCGGCGGCGCGACGTCGAGGTGATCGACATGGCGCCCGCCGCGTACGTCGCGGAGCTCGAGCAGGCGCTGGAAAAGGCGGCAGCCCGGTGACGAACCTCCCCGACAGCCCGTACAAGGGTCTCGCGGCGTTCGAGGACTCGGAGCTCGACGCGCTCCTGTTCTTCGGCCGCGAGCGCGAGCGCTCGGCGGTGGCGGCGAACGTGCTCGCGAACCGGCTGACCGTGCTTTACGGGCCGAGCGGCGTCGGCAAGAGCTCTCTCCTCTATGCCGGCGTGGCCCGCCGGCTGCGAGAGCTCGGCGACGCCCCGGTCGTCGTGCACGACTCGTGGGTCGAGGATCCCGCGGCGGCGTTGATCTCGTCCGTGCACGCCGAGTGCGGCGAGCTCGGCGCGACGGCCGGGCTCGTAGACACGATCGCTGCCGCCGCCCAGGCCGGTGGCGAGCTGCACCTCCTGCTCGACCAGTTCGAGGAGTACATGCTCTACCACGGTCTCGCGGGCCCGTTGAGCGAGGCGCTGCCCGAGCTGCTGCGCCGGCCTGGGCTTCGCGTGAACGTCCTCCTCGCCGTCCGTGACGACGCCCTCGCGGAGCTCGACGAGTTCGCGGGCCGGATCCCCGAGCTCTTCGGGAACCTCCTCCGCCTCGACCGGCTCGACCGCGACGCGGGCCGAGCGGCAATAGTCGGACCTCTCGCGCGCTACAGCGATCTGAGCGGCGAGCAGTTCACGGCGGAGGAAGCGCTGATCGAGGAGGTGCTCGACGAGGCGTCCACCGACACGGGTGTGGAGGCGCCGTACCTCCAGCTCGTGCTCGAGCGGCTCTGGGAACGGGAGCGGGCGGCCGGCTCGCACGAGCTTCGGCTGGCCACGTTCCGCGAGATCGGGGGCGCCGGGGCCGTCGTGCGCGAGCATGTCCAGGGAGCGCTCGAGGGGCTGCCGCTCGCGGAGAAGGAGGCCGCCTCGCGCGTCGTGCGCCAGCTCGTCACGCCGTCGGGACGGAAGGTCTCGCACGAGCCTGACGACCTTGCCGAGTACGCCGATGTCGAGAGCGATCAGCTCCGTCGCCTGCTCGAGACGCTCGGCCGTGAGCGGATCGTCCGCGGCGTCAACGGGACGCACGGGACGCCGACCCGCTACGAGATCTTCCACGACGTCCTCGGTCCGCCGATCCTCGCCTGGCAGCAGGAGCACCAGCTGCGGCGCGAGCGGATCCGCGCCCGGGAGCAGCGCCGGCGCCTGCGCATGATCGTCGGCGCGAGCCTCGTTGCGCTGGCCATCGTCGCAGGCGTCGCCGTCTACGCTCTCATACAGCGCGGCGACGCCCGCACCCAGGCGGAACACGCACACGGACGCGCACTCGCCGCCGAGGCGCTCGCGGACATCCCGACGAGTCCGCAGGTCAGCGTCCGGCTAGCCCTGGAGGCCGCCACGCTCTCTCCGGGTCGAGATACCGCCGGCGTCCTTCGCTCCAGCCTCGCGGCGATGCGGGAGACGAGGATCCTGCGTCTCGGCGGGCAGATCGTGGCGGCCGCCTTCCAGCCGAGCGGCGAGCGACTGCTCGTCGCGAGCAGCAACGGCAAGACCGCGCTCTACGATCGGGCCGGCCGGCGGGTCGCCGCGCTTCCGCGGCAACGTCAGCTGACCGAGGCGGTGTGGAGCCCCGACGGGCGGCTCTTCGCCGTCGGGTCCGACGTCGACGCCACGATCTGGCGCGGCACGCAAAAGGTGATCTCCGTGCCGACAAATGCGCCCGTGACGGCCCTCTCCTTCGACCGCGCCTCGCTTCTGATCGGGAGCGGGACCCACCTGCGCCTCGTCGATCTGACGACGCATCGCACGAGGACCCTGCGCTTCCCGGGCGCCGTACTCGCGGCGGCCCTCGACCCCGACGGAAGGGTCCTCGCGGTCTCCTTCCGCCGTGGCAAGGGGACGAGCACGGCGATCCTCGCTGCCCGCACCGGCCGCACGGTGGCGCGCCTCGGCGAGGACGGGATTCGCTCCCTGACCTTCAGCCCGGACGGCCGGCTGCTCGCAACCGGCAGCTACGACCGCACCGCGCGGATCTGGAACGCGCGCACCGGCAGGCTCATCCACGTCCTGTACCACCACGGCTACGTCCTCGCGGAACACTTCTCCTCCGACGGGCGCTCGCTCGTGACCTCGAGCCAGGACGGCGCCGCGTACCTCTGGGACGTGGCCCGCGGACAGCGCCAGCTGCTGCTCGTCGGCGGGCCCGGTGCTGTCGGCGCAGTCGACGACGCTGCTTTCAGCCCGGACGGCAGCGAGGTCGCGACCGCATCCGCGGACCTGCTCGGGACCATCTACTACAGCCGCGACGGCCGCGTGATCGCGTCGCTCGCCGGCCACAGCGACGCCGTCACGAGCATCGGCTTCGACCCGAGCGGGCGGACGATCCTGACCGGATCGAGCGACGGCACCGCGCGGCTCTGGGAGGCGCTGCCGGAGGGCACGCTCCAAGCCATCGACACGCGTAAGACGCCGGTGCAGGCGATCTGGGTCGGCGGCAACGTCCTGTCGGTCGCAGGTAGCGAGGGCCGCATCCTTTCCACCTCCGGCCGCGTGATCCGGCGGCTGAAGCTGCCGGCTCCGATCGTCGCGGCAGCCGCGGCTGCGGGCACGGTCGCGCTCGCAGACCGCTCGGGCGATCTGCTGCTCGATCGAGGTGGAGCCGTGACCGTCACCCACGGCGTCGGCGCGACGGCGCTGGCGGTCGGTAAGGACGGGCAGGTGCTGCTCGGGCGCGGCGCCACCGTGGGCTTTGCGGGCGGCCATCCGGTCCTCGATCGTGTGGGCGGGCGTGTTCTCGGGCTCTCCACCGGCGGCCACCGTTTCCTCGTCCGCCTGCCCGACTCGCTGCGCGTGTACACGGACGCCGGCAGGCTCGTGAGCACGATCCACGTCGCGGCCCAGCACGCCGTTCTCTCCCCGGGCGGTCTCGGCGTGGCGACGACGAAGGGTCTCGTTGCCCAGCTGTGGGACGCCTCGACCGGGAAGCTCCGCCATACCCTCCGCGGTCACACCTCGCTCGTCAGGGACGCGGAGTTCTCGCCGGACGGACGCGAGGTCGTCACGGTCAGCGACGACCACACCGGACGCGTCTGGAGCGCCCGCAGCGGACGTCTGCTCCGTCACGGTGTCCTCGTCGGTCACTCCTTCCCCGTCAGCACCGGCAGCTTCAGCCCCGACGGCCACTGGATCGTCACCGCCAGCCAGTTCACGGCCGGTCTCTGGAATGCGGACACGCGCCAGCTCGTCTTCTACCTCGTCGGCCACTCGGCGCGGCTCACGGGCGCGAGCTTCAGCGCGACGGGCAACTCGATACTCACCGGCAGCGAGGACGGATCCGCCCGCGTCTACCACTGCGTGATCTGCCGGCCGCTATCCGGCCTGGAGGCGACGGCCCGAGCCCGCCGCCGCGCGCTCGGTTAGCTCTCGGAGGACGGCGGCCCGCAGCGTGGCTCGTGGCGGCCGGCGAGTGTCAGCAGCAGCGCATGGAGCTGCTGTCGCTGCTCGGCGTCGAGCGGGGCGAGGAACTCGTCCTCCACTCGGCGGGCGAGCGCGCGGAGCCGGCCGAGCGTGCGCTTGCCTTCGGTCGTGAGGCGAACGATGTGCCGGCGCCGGTCGTCGGGGTCGCGCTTGCGCTCGATGAGCGCCTTCTCCTCGAGCTCGTCGAGCAGTCCGACGAGCGTGCCTCGGTCGTAGCCGAGGGCATCTGCGATCTCCGCCTGCGTCTCGGGGACGTCCTCGTCGAGCAGCGCGAGGATCGCGTGGTGGTAGGGGCCGAGCCCGGCCTGCTCGTATTCCTCGACGGAGCGGTGCTTCGCGGCGAAGCCGAGTCGCTTGAGCAGGAAGAGAGTGGATGCGACGAGCTCCGCCGGCAGGCGAGCTTCGGTCTTCTGAACGGCTTTCATCTCGATTCCCATCTCCCGGAATATGGTAGCGCGGCCAAGCGTTCCTCTCATGTATAGTTGGTGATTCCAACGATTGGAGGAACTGTTTGATTCCCTCGCTTCAACTGGCTTCTCCGCGGCGGCGCTGGAGCGCTCTGGCTCTCATCGTCACCGCTCAGTTCATGGTCATTCTCGACGTGGCCATCGTGAACGTTGCCCTGCCCTCGATCAAGTCGGATCTCGGCTTCTCCCAGAACGGGCTCCAGTGGGTGATCACCGCGTACGCCATCCTCTTCGGCGGGACGCTGCTGCTCGGCGGCCGGCTCGCCGACCTGCTCGGCCGCCGCCGGATGTTCGTCGCAGGCCTCGCCCTCTTCGCCGCGAGCTCGCTTCTCTGCGGCCTGGCGTGGTCGTCCGGCTCGCTCGTCGGCTTCCGCGCGCTGCAGGGACTGGGTGGCGCGCTCCTTGCTCCGGCTGCGCTCTCCCTCCTGATGACGACGTTCGCCGAGGGGCGCGACCGCAACCTCGCGCTCGGGATCTACGGCGCTGCGTCCGGTAGCGGCGCGGCCGCGGGCGTCCTGCTCGGCGGGGTCATCACGTCGTATCTCGGCTGGTCGTGGATCTTCTTCGTCAACGTCCCGGTGGGAGTCGCCGCGATCGCGATCACCCCGCTTCTGCTGCGTGAGAGCCGCGCGGACCTGCCGCACCGGCACTTCGACTTCGCGGGCGCGGTCTCGGTCACGGCCGGCCTCATGCTGCTCGTCTACGGGCTGACCCGGGCGACCAGCGATGGGTGGAGCTCGCCCGTCACCACCGGCCTGCTCGGCGGCGCGGCGGCGCTCGTCGCCGCTTTCATCGCGATCGAGTCGCGGTCTCGCTCGCCGCTCCTGCCGTTGCGGATCTTCCGACTGCGCGCCCTTTCGGCGGCGAACGCGACGATGGCGATCGTCGGGGCCGCCGCGTTCTCGGAGTTCTTCATCCTCACGCTCTACCTGCAGGACGTCCTCCACTACTCGGCCGTCCAGAGCGGCGCCGCCTTTAGTGCCTTCGCGCTCATGGTCGTCGTGGCTTCGAACGTCGCGCAGGCGGTGGTCGGGCGCATCGGAGTCCGGCCGACTCTGTCCGCCGGGCTCGCGCTCGGGGCGATCTCGATCGCTCTGCTGGCCCGACTGCCGGTGGACGGTCACTACTTCTGGGACATCTTCCCGGCCTTCGTGCTCGGCGGAGCAGGGATGGGCTTCTCCTTCGTCCCGGTCACGATCGCCAGTCTGGCGGGCGTCGACCGCACGGATGCCGGCGTCGCCTCGGGACTCGTCAACACGAGCCGCCAGATCGGCGGTGCGATCGGGCTCGCGACGGTGAGCACGATCGCGGCGAGCGCCACGTCGAATTACGCGCACGCGCACGGCCTGGCGGTCGCGAGCGCGCCCGCGGTGGTCAACGGCTTCCAGACGTCGCTCGACGTCCTCGGCGGGCTGCTCGTGCTCGGGCTCGTCATCGCCGCGGTCTTCCTCCGCCCGGCGCGCGAGCGGGCCGAGGAGCCCGAGGTGGAGGCCACGGAGCTGCAGGAGGCGGCGTGACGATTCGCAACGACAGCTCGGTGCACCGGCAGCGCGTCGACGAGCTGCTCCAGGAGATCGACGCCCAGCGCCGCCGGAGGCTCCTGCTCGAGGCTGCAGGCGCATATGCGCCGGGCCTCGAGCGGGAGGCCGAGCGCACGCGGCAGCAGCTCGCCGACCTCGTCGGCTAGCCCCGGGGCGGGCTAGTCGGCGAGGCCGTTCGCGCGCAGCTCGGCGAGCGCTCGCTCCGACTTGCCGAGCTCGAGGCCCATCCCGGCCAGGACGCGATCGGTCTTCGTGAACTGGATCTCGTCGTACTGCACGACCTGGATGCGGTTGCCGCTCGGGTCGCGGATGTCGAAGAAGCGGCCCGGCAGAACCTCCACGCCGGCTTCCTCGAGTGCACTGCGTGCCGCCTCCTTGTCGTCGACGACGAGCCCGAAGTGCGGTTCCTCGGAGCGCGGCCCGCGCTGGAACAGAGCGAGGAACTGGTCGCCCATCCGGAGGAACGCAGCGTCCGGGATTCGGCTCACCTCGGTCGGCTGGAAAAGATCGGTGTAGAAGGCGACCGACTCCTCGATGTCGTCGACCTGCAGCGCAACATGGTTTATGCCGACTAGACGGGGTCTCATAAGGCTCCCGACCCAGGATGACAGGCCGCGGCTACGCTCGCCCGATGGCCCGTCCAGCCAGCCCTGCTCTCTCGGCGTCGCAGCTGGCGCGGCTGGCGGAACTGGGGGAGGAGCGCACGGCAGGGATCGGCGACGTCCTCTTCCGGGTCGGCGACGCGACGTATCCCTTCATCGCCATCCGGGAAGGCGAGGTGGCGATCGTCGATGCGGCCGGCAACGAGATCGTCCGGCACGGCGCGTCGAGCTTCCTCGGTGAGCTGAACCTTCTGTCCGGCCAGGTCGTGTTCCTGACGGCGATCGTGACCGAGCCGCTCCGCTACGTCGAGGTCGACCGGGACGTCCTGCGCGGGCTGCTGTTCGAGGACGGCCCCCTCAGCGATCTCGTCCTGGCGACCTTCCTCGCCCGCCGAGCAGCGCTGCAACGCGTCGAGGGCATCGGCATCGAGATCGTGGGCCCGCGCTCGTCGGCGGAGACGATGCGGCTGCTTCAGGTCACGCGGGCCAACAAGCTGCCGTTCACCTGGCACGACGAGGTCCCCGCCGACGGGCGAGAGCCCCCACTCGTGCGGCTGCCGGGCGGCGTCGAGCTGGAGCGCCCGACCAGCGGCGACGTGTTGCGCGCGCTCGGGATCGGCCGCGAGCTCGAGCGTCGCGAGGAGGTCGACCTGCTCGTCGTGGGCGCCGGGCCGGCCGGGCTCGCGGCGGCGGTGTACGGCGCTTCCGAGGGACTGGACACGCTCGTGATCGAGAGCACGGCCCTCGGCGGTCAGGCCGGATCGTCGAGCCGGATCGAAAACTATCTCGGCTTCCCGGCCGGGATCAGCGGGGCCGAGCTCACGAGTCGTGCGGTCTCGCAGGCCCGGAAGTTCGGAGCGCGGCCGGCGACCCCGTACTCCGCGGTCGCGCTGGAGCCGGGCGACGGTCGCCACGTCGTTCAGCTCGAGGAGGGGCACGAGGTCGTGGCCAGAGCGGTCATCCTCGCCACCGGAGCCGAGTACCGGCGACTTCCGCTCGACGGCCTCTCGGACTACGAGGGCACGAGCGTCTTCTACGCGGCCGGGCCGCCCGAGGCGCAGCTCTGCGGTGCTTCCCGCGTGGCGGTCGTCGGTGGCGGAAACTCCGCCGGCCAGGCCGCCGTCTGGCTCGCGCGCGGCGGGGCGCTCGTGACGCTCCTGCATCGCCGCGCCGGCCTCAGCGAGACGATGTCCGACTACCTCGTCCGCGAGCTCGACCGCTACGGAGTCGCCGTCCGGGATCGCAGCGAGATCGCCGAGCTGCACGGGACGGACGGGCGGCTCGAGGCAGTCACGCTCACCGATGGCACCCGCCAGCCGTTTTCGTTCATATTCCTCTTCCTCGGGGCGCGACCGTGCACCGAGTGGGTCGGGGACGCCGTCGCGCGGCACGAGGACGGCTTCGTCCTCACCGGGGACGCCGCCGCCGCAGGAAGGCTGCTCGAGACGAGCATTCCCGGGATCTTCGCTGCCGGCGACGTCCGCAAGGGCTCGACCAAACGTTGCGCGACCGCCGTCGGGGAAGGCGCGATGGCCGTGCAGCTCGTGCACGAGCACCTCGCCGCGCAACCGGCAGGAGTCCGATGAGCGCGAGCGTCTGCAGTCATCTCGACGAGATCGCGGTGCGGGAGCTGCCGACCGAGGTGGAGGGCTGCGAGGACTGTCTCCGCACCGGCGGCAAGTGGCTCCACCTCCGCATCTGCCTCTCCTGCGGGCATGTCGCCTGCTGCGACAGCTCTCCGAATCGTCACGCGACGGCCCACCACCGGGCGACGGCACACCCGATCGTCCGCTCGCTCGAGCCCGGCGAGGACTGGAGCTGGTGCTACGCCGACGAGGTGGCCCTTGCGATCGAAGGGATCACGGGCGACACGCGCATCCCGCCGTCGCCGCTGATGTCGTGAGCGGACCTCCCTACACCGGCCACTGCATGTGCGGCGGCGTCCGCTTCGAGGTGACGGAGGAGCCGCTCGGCGCCGGTTACTGCCACTGCACCCGCTGCCAGCGCCGAACCGGAACGGCTGCCTCCCCGCAGGCGCGGCTGGCCCCCGGTTCCTTCCGCCTGTTGGCCGGCGAAGAGCTCGTGCGGGAGTACGCGCCGGAGGACGGCTGGCCGAAGTGCTTTTGCTCGGCGTGCGGGAGCGCCCTCTGGAGCAAGTACCCGGACACGGGAGAGATCGGGAGCGTCCGCCTCGGGCTGTTCGATCCGGGTCACGGAATCCGGCCGCAGTGGCGCACCTTCGTCGACTACGCCTGCGAATGGGAGCCGATCCCCGACGACGGCCTCGAGCGCTACGGCGAGGGGAAGCCCCGCTAGACCGGACCGGCGGTGTCGAGGTCGCGCTGGGCCGGGTGCGTCGGCCGGCCGAAGTAGAAGCCCTGCGCCTGCTGGCAGCCGAGCTTGCGCACGATCGTGTGCTGCTCGGAGGTCTCGATCCCCTCGGCGACGAGGTTGAGCTCCAGCGCGTGGCCGAGGTCGATGATCCCCTTGAGGAGGACGAGGTCGCCGTTCTGGTTGCCGACGTTCGCCGTGAAGCTGCGGTCGATCTTGACGACGTCGATCGGGAACTGCCGCAGATACGAGAGCGACGCGTAGCCCGTCCCGAAGTCGTCGAGGGCGAGAACGACGCCCATCTCCTTGATCGTCCGGAGGGTCTGGGCGACCCGCTCGTCGGACGCGAGCAGCGTGCTCTCCGTGAGCTCGAGCGTCAGGAGACCGGGCATCAGCGCCGAGCCGTCGAGCGCGCGCCGGACGTGGCGGAGGAAGTCGGGATGGTGGAGCTGGCGGGCCGAGACGTTCACCGACATGTGCATCGGGCGCCCGTGCAGGCGGCAAAGGCGAGTGGCCTCCGCGCACGCCTCGGTGAGCACCCAATCGCCGAGGCCGACGATGAGGCCCGTCTCCTCCGCGAGGGGGATGAACTCGCCGGGCGGGAGCTCGCCGGCGGTCGGATGCTCCCAGCGAACGAGCGCCTCGTAGCCGATGATCTGGTGCTGGTCGAGGTCGACGACCGCCTGGTAGTCGAGCCGGAACTCGTTGCGGACGATTCCCTCTCGTAGCTCGCCGATCCGCTGCGACCGGTCCAGGGCCACACGGTCGAGCTCCGGATCGAAGAACGCATAGCCGAGATCGGGGTGTGCCTTGGCCCGGTACATCGCGATGTCGGCTTCCTTGATCAGCGTCTCGTCATGGCTGCCGAACGCGATGCCGACGCTCGCGCTCGTGTAGACGGGCCCCGAGCCGCTCTCCAACGGCCTGCCGATCTCCTTCAGCAGCCGCTCGGCGACGCCCACCGCGTCCTCCGGGGTTACGGGCTCGGTCAGGACGACCGCGAACTCGTCGCCGCCGAGCCGCGCGGCGGTGTCGCCGGGCCGCACCGACTGCTCGATTCGCCTGCCGATCTCGCGCAGCACCTCGTCACCCAGGTCGTGACCCCAACGGTCGTTGATGCCCTTGAAGTCGTCGAGGTCGATATAGAGGAGCCCGGTCCCGTGCTCGTCGTCGTGCCGGAGCATCACGGCGTGGCGAAGCCGTTCGTGGAAGAAGGCGCGGTTGGCGAGGCCCGTCAGGGCGTCGTAGAGCGCCTGCTGTCTCAGCTGCAGCTCCGCTTCGCGCTCGCGCGTGATGTCGAGGAGGTAGCCCTGCAGGTAGAGCGGCTGCTGCCTGTCGTCGAGCACGATCACGCCCTCGTCGCGGAGCCAGATGACGCGGCCGTCGCGCGCGATGAGGCGGTACTCGATGCTGAGCGGCTCGTGCGTCTCGTGCGTGTGCGTGTGGGCGGCGAGCACGCGCTCGCGGTCCTCCGGATGGAGCAGGCGGGCGAACAGGTCGGTGTCGGTCTTCCACTCGCCGACGCTGTACCCGAGGAGGGGCTCGATCTGCGGACTCGTGAAGATGTTCGAGCTCACGGCGTCCAGCGCGTCGACGTAGACGACGAGCGGCAGCTGCTCGATCAGCGTGCGGTAGCGGCGAGCGACCTCATCCGGCGAGAGATGAGGGTCGTCGTCGTACTCGCGGAAAGCCACGGGAGCCGCAGACACAAGGGAAAAATCGGCGATTTTCCCGCCTCGCGGCTCCCCCGGACGGGGTATCGGCTGCTTCGCCTACTTCGCCTGCTAGTAGGCGTGCCCGGTGAACGCCTTGGCGAGCTCGAAGCAGACGACCATCAGCAGCGCCGCCAGGACGACGATCGTCCCCAATGTGAGGGGGACCATCCGCCAGGGATGCCGGTCGAAGTCGGCATGGACGTGCGGATGCGGCAGATGCGGTTGCAGATGATGCGGCCTGTGCACATGGAGCACGGCAGCCACCTCCTCGTGCCGAATGCCGCGTTTCTACCGCGTTCGGGCCGACGCCAAACGAGCGCCGGCCCGACTGCGCATGCCTAGGCCTCTGTCGGCACCTTGGAGGGGTCCGGGACGATCCGGATGTAGGGCTTCGGCTCCTCCCATTCCCCGAAGAGCTCCTTCGCCTCGTCGTTCGAGACGGAGCCCGCGATGATGACGTCGTCCCCCGGCTGCCACTGGGCAGGCGTGGAGACCTTGTGCCCGGCCGTGAGCTGGAGCGAGTCGATCACCCGCAGCACCTCGTCGAAGTTGCGGCCGGTCGTCATCGGATAGACGAGGATCAGCTTGATCTTCTTGTCCGGCCCGATCACGAACACGTTGCGCACGGTCTGGTTGTCGGCGGGCGTGCGTCCCTTCGCCTCGCCGGTCACGCCCGCGGGCAGCATCCCGTAGAGCTTCGCGACCGTGAGGTACGGGTCGCCGATGAGCGGATAGTTCGGAGCGGTGCCCTGCGTCTCCTCGATGTCTCGCGCCCACGCCTCGTGGTCGGGGGCCGAGTCGACGGAGAGCCCGATGATCTTGACGTTGCGCCGCTCGAACTCCGGCTTGATGCTCGCCATGTAGCCGAGCTCGGTCGTGCATACGGGAGTGAAGTCCTTCGGGTGGGAGAAGAGCACCACCCAGGAATCTCCGATCCAGTCGTGGAAGTGGATCGTCCCTTCGGTCGTCTCGGCTTCGAAGTCCGGCGCCGTGTCGCCAATCGTCAGTTCCATCCATAACCTCCTTTCGAGCGACCCTAACGGCCGCAATGCAGGGGTCGCAACAAGGCGTAAAACGTCGGTAAGCCCGGGGTACTTCCGCTTTGTCCGGGCGGCCTCGAAGGAGCATGCTGTCGGCATGAGCCCGGGCCAGCGCTCCTACCTCTTCCGCGAGGTGAACGACCGGATCTACGAGCTCCTCGAAGGGGAGCCGGACCTGCCCGCGGAGTTTCTCTGCGAGTGCGGGAGCGACTGCGGACGGCGGGTCTCCCTCCTGCCCGCGGCGTACGCGACGCTGAGAGGGGCCGGTGAGGCTGTCGAGTCGCCGCTGTGTGTGCAGTCGAGCGACGGCGTCGGCAGCGATCGAGCGCAGCTGGCCGACGGCGTTCCGGCGCTGAGCTGACGCTTCTCCGCCCGGGTTGTAGCGTCGGCTACGGGCTGCGATAGTTGCCGCAGAGGAGGCGACAAAGGGGCTGTACGAGGATCTCGTTGCCAGGGCCCTCGCCGCGCAGGAGCGGGCCCGTTCGCTGACCGTCGACGCGGCCCGCGTCTCGATGCTCGCGCAGATGCTGCGCGAAGCGCGCGGCGGTGGAACGATGCTCCTCCGCTGCGCCTGGTGCGGGAGGCTCGAGGTCGGCGAGGAGTGGCTCCAGCTCGAGGCCATCGGCACCGGGCAGACGCGGATCGCGCAACAACTCGTGCGTCAGTCGACGCACGGCATCTGCCCCGAGTGCTTCGAGCGCGTCAGCGGCGACGCCGCGGCGCAGCGCTCGGGTCGCGATTAGGACTGCTCAGGTCGCGAGCGCTACGGGGGCCTGCCGGGGTTCGAGCCGAAGCCCTGTCTCCGGATCGAAGTAATGGAACCGCGCCGGGTCGAGGGCGAGCCGCAGCGGCGCCCCGGGACGAGCCGCGGTCCCCGGATCGACGCGTGCAGTGAACAGCGATCCCTCGACCGCGGCGAGCGTGTCTTCGTCGCCGGCCGCATCCCGCACCTCGCTCGTGTCGACCCGGGGTGCGGCGACGGAGAACAGCACATGGGTGTCCGCACCCAGCTCCTCGACGACCTCGACCCGCACGTCGAGACGGGGCAGCGACGGGTCGGCGAATGCAGAGTCCTCGAACGCCTCGGGACGAAGACCCGCGATGACCCGGCCGGCGGCCGGCGCTCCGGATGGAGGCAACTGGACGGCGTAGCCGCCGAAACGAAGCTCGCCGCCGTCGATGTCGGCTTCGACGAGGTTCATTGCCGGCGAGCCGATGAAGGCAGCCACATAGAGGTTCGTCGGCCTCGAATAGAGCTCCTGGGGCGTGTCGACCTGCTGGATCCGCCCATCGCGCATCACCGCCACGCGCTGCCCGAGCGTCATAGCCTCGATCTGGTCGTGGGTGACGTAGATCGTCGTCGTTCCCAGGCGCGCGTGGAGCGCGGCCAGCTGGGCGCGCATGCTCACCCGGAGCTTCGCGTCGAGGTTCGAGAGCGGCTCGTCCATCAGAAAGGCCTGCGGCTCGCGCACGATCGCGCGCCCCATCGCCACCCGCTGGCGCTGGCCGCCGGACAGCGCGGCAGGCTTGCGGTCGAGGAGCTGGTTCAGGCCGAGGAGCTCGGCGGCCTTCGTGACCCTCTCGGCGATCTCGCGCTTCGGGGTCTTGCGCACCTTCAGCCCGTAGCCCAGGTTCTCCCGCACTGTCATGTGCGGGTAGAGCGCGTAGCTCTGGAAGACCATCGCGACGTCCCGAGAGCGTGGCGGCAGCTCGGTCACGTCGCGCTGCCCGATCGAGATCGCGCCGTCGGTCGCCTCCTCGAGGCCGGCGATCATCCGCAGCAGCGTGGACTTGCCGCAACCCGACGGCCCGACTAGCACGAGGAACTCCCCGCTCCCGATCGTCAACGAGACGTCGTCGACGGCCACCACTCCGCCGGCGAAGACCTTGCTCAGCTTGTCGAGGACGATTTCGGCCACTCGCGGGATCGTGGAGTCTATACCGCATCCGCCGACGGAAAGCAATGGCATTGACCACTTCGCATCCTGGCTCTATAGTCGCCGTCAGCGATGCAGGCGATCGGCACTCAGGGGAAGATGACCAAACAGAGCGCCGCGCGCCAACAGGTGCTCGAGCTCATCGAGCGACTCGGCGTAGGCACCGCGATCCCCTCCGAACGCCAGCTCAGCGTGGATCTCGGCGTCTCGCGTCTGACCGTGCGTGCCGCCCTCGACGAGCTCGCGCGCGAGGGCTATCTCGTGCGGCGGCGTGGCAGCGGCACGTATGTCCAGCAGCCGAAGATCTCCCAGCAGCTGACGATGACCTCCTTCAGCGAGGACATGCGCCGGCGCGGGATGGCGCCGAGCAGCAAGACCCTTTCGCTCACGCGCGAGCTTGCCGGGGCGCGGTTGGGCCGCTTCCTCAATGTCTCACCGGGAGAGGAGATCGTCGTCGTCAGGCGCCTTCGGCTCGCGGACGGTGTCTCGATGGCGATCGAAACGCTCCACATTCCCTCGAGTGTGGTGCCCGGCGTGGAGCCACGCGACCTGGAGGGGTCGTTCTACGAGCTCCTCCGGGCTCGCTACGGCACCGAGATCGCGACGGCGACGCAGACAATCGAGCCCACGGTGACGAATGAAGACGAGTCGTCCGCTCTCGGCGTACCACTTCACTCGCCGGCCTTCCTTTTCGAGCGCACGAGTCACGACGCGAGCGGAAGGACGCTCGAGTTCGTGCACTCGATCTACCGGGGCGACCGGTACCAGATCGTCTCTGAGCTCACACCGTCTTAACCGCGCAGTCACCGGACCTTGACAAGACTGGTCTGGTGTGGAAGATTCCGCGCGTGGCCGATTGGTATAGACCACTCGACGCACCGCAGGGCGCCTCTTGTCTTCCGGCCACAGGCAATTCGCACGCCCGGCTCGCGCGTCGACGCCTCGAGGGAGATTGGGAATGAGATACCGGGTTCTCGCGCTGGCCGCTGTCGCGGTCGCGCTCTCGGTCGTCGTCGCGACGGCGTCAGCGAGCGCCAAGCGGTCGAACGCCCACACACTCACCGTCTGGCTCCAGGTGGATGCCCAGAACGGCTGGCCGGACCTCGTCGCGGCCGCCAACAGCGCGTTCCAGAGCTCGCATCCGGGGTGGAACGTGAATGTGGTGTACAAGCAGTGGAACAGCCATCTGCAGGAGTTCGACGCCACGATCGCCGGCAACGACACGCCGGACGTGATCGAGATGGGCAACACCGACATGACTGCGTACATGGCCAGCAAGGAGTTCGCCAACCTCGGCCCCTACAAGGCGTCGTTCAACAACTCGGCGAGCTGGCTCGCCGGCCTGAAGGCGTCGTCGACGTACGGTGGCAAGCTCTACGGCGTGCCGTACTACGCCGGCTCGCGAGTGATCACGTACCGCACCGACCTGTTCAAGAAGGCAGGGTTCAAGAAGCCTCCCACGAGCCTCTCGCAGTTCCAGAGCCAGCTCGTCAAGGTCGGGAAGATGCAGAAGCACGTCAAGGGGTTCGCGCCGCTCTATGTCGGCGGCGAGGACTGGTTTACCGCGCTCAGCTTCGTCTTCGACTACGGCGGCTCGATCGCGACGCAGAACGCCCACGGCAAGTGGGTCGGGACTCTCGCCTCGAAGAAGTCAGTCGCCGGACTCACGAGGTTCAAGCAGTTCTTCGACGCCACTCAGTCGAGGTCGACGGCCACGCTCGACGGCTCCAACCCGTTCCCGTACACGGTCTTCTCGCAGGGACGGACGGCCGCGAACTACGGCCCGGCCTGGTACACGTGCTGCGTCAAGCCGATCAAGGCGTCGAAGGTCGGGCAGTTCGTGATGCCAAGCCACACGAAGGGCAAGCCAATGCCGGGGTTCCTCGGCGGCTCCGACCTCGCCGTGCCGATCCAGAGCAACTCGCAGGCTGAGGCCCGGGCGTGGATCGCCGACTTCACCAGCACCGCCAACGAGAAGGCGCTGGAGAAGAAGGGGAACATCCCGAACGCAACCAACCTGCTCGGCAAGAGCGTGAACGAGCGGGCCGCCGCGCGCAGCTGGTTCATCCCGCAGGCGAAGCACTGGGCGGACGTCCAGACCGGCAACATTCTGAAGACGTTCCTCGCCCAGTTCCTCACCGGCCACCTCTCGGTCAAGAAGGCCGCGCAGGTCGCCGACCAGAACATCGCTCAGACCCTCAACGAGCCCTAGGCCGCTCCTGAGCGGGAGCGATCCCACCGTGCTCACCGCCGCCGCCGCGACCGTAGGGTCGCGGCGGCGGGTGACCGGCCGGCAAATTGCCGGCCGGTCGGTCCCTTACTTCCTTCTGCTGCCGGTCGTCGGCGTCCTGGCGGCGATTCTCGGCTACCCGATCTACTTCCTCGTCAAGCTCTCGCTCCAGAGGTACGGGTTGCCCGAGCTCGTTCAGCGCCACGGCGAGTACATCGGGCTCGACAACTTCCGCGCCGTCCTCCACGACCCACTCTTCTGGCACGTGTTGCTGCGCACGGTGGTCTTCACCGCCGTGAACGTCGGCTTGACGATCGTGCTCGGGACGCTGGGCGCGCTGCTCCTGGTGAGGGTCTCGACCTGGCTCCGGCTCCTGCTGACAATCGGGCTCGTCCTCGTCTGGGCGATGCCGCCCGTCGTCGCAGTGCAGGTGTGGCAGTGGATGACGAATAGCCAGAACGGCGTCCTCAACTACATCCTCACGCAACTCCACGTCGGCAACTACTTCCAGCACAACTGGTACGAGACGACGTTCTCGTCGTACGCGATGGTGACGAGCCTCATCGTTTGGGGAGCGATCCCGTTCGTCGTGATCACGGTCTACGCCGCGCTTTCCCAGGTCCCGCGCGAGCTCCTCGAGGCGGCTCAGATCGACGGCGCGCGGGCGTGGCGGATCTTCAAGGACGTGACGCTTCCCGTGCTGATGCCCGTGCTGCTGATTCTCACGAGCCTGTCGATCATCTGGGACTTCGGGGCCTTCACGCAGCCGTACCTGCTGATCGGCCCGGGCCAGCAGACATCGTCGAATTACCTGATGAGCACGTACCTCTACTACGAGGGCTTCGGGAAGAACGATTTCGGGACCGGCGCCGCCATTTCGCTCCTCATGCTTGTGATCGTGGCGGGCCTGAGCGTCGTCTACGTGCGGCGCATGCTGCGGGTGGGTGAGGAGGCATGAGCCGCCGCCGTACCGGCCGCCTCGGCTGGAACGTCGTCGGGATCGTCGTCTTCGGGGTCATGGTCTTCCCGGTGTTCTGGATGATCACGACCGCACTCAAGAGCAACAATCAGATCTACAGCTTCAACCCGGTGTGGTTCCCGCGCCATCCGATCTTGGGCCACTTCAGCGACGCGATCCACCGACCCTATTTCTGGACGGACGTGAAAAACACCGTGATCGTCGTGGTCGCCACCGTGGCGATCGCGCTCGCGCTCTCGTTCTTCGCCGCGATCGCGCTTGCGAAGTACCGCTTCACCGGCCGCAAGCTGTTCATCGTGCTCGTGATCGCGATTCAGATGCTTCCTCAGGCGGGGCTGATCATCCCCCTCTACATTCTGCTCGGGCGCTTCCCCACCGGGAACCTCGTGAACACGCTGACGGGAGTCATTCTCGTCTACCTGACGTTTGCACTCCCGTTCTGCGTGTGGACGCTACGCGGCTTCGTCCTCGGGATCCCCAAGGATCTCGAGGAGGCGGCGATGGTAGACGGCTCGAGCCGGATCGGTGCGTTCATCCGAATCCTGCTGCCGCTGGTCGCGCCCGGCCTCGTGGCGACCTCGGTTTTCGCGTTCATCACGAGCTGGAACGAGTTCATCTTTGCCAGCACCCTTCTTCATGACGGCTCGAAGCAGACGATCACCGTTTGGCTCTCGCTGCTCTACGGCGGCAACCGTTTCGTCGACTGGGGCGCGATCATGGCGGCCTCGACGCTGATCGCGATCCCCATCGTGATCTTCTTCCTTCTCGTCCAGCGTCGGATCGCCTTCGGCCTGACCGCCGGCGCAGTGAAATGATGAACTGGTCATGACCACTCGCGCCGGCTGCTCGTACTTCGGCGTTCGGATCCCCCGGCACGTGCGGCGGGACATGGCGGATCTCGCGGCGCGCGGCTACACGGGCGTCCTCCACACCTTCTCCGAGAACGACCTCGCCTACTACCGCGGCACGATGGCCGAGATCGTCGCGGCCTCTCACGCCGAGGGGCTCTGGGTGCAGGCGAGCCCATGGGGGCTCGGGCGCACCTTCGGCGGCGAGGCCGAGAGCCGCTGGGTCGCCTTCCATCCCGAGGAGTGCCAGGTGCTCGACGACGGCCGCCGCGTCGCCGCGGCCTGCCTCAACAGCGCCGCGTACCGCGAGTTCTGCAAGGAGTGGGCGGACTGGGCTCTCGAGTGCGGCGTCGACGCGGTCTTCTGGGACGAGCCGGCCTGGGTCGTTCCCGCGCACGTCGGGGTCGACGAGCCGGCCCGGTGGACGTGCCGCTGCGAGCGGTGCGCGGAACGCTTCGGCGCGCCGATTCCCGGCGAGCCGACGCCCGAGGTGCGACGCTTCCGCGAGGATTCGGTCGTCGACTTCCTGCGCGAGCTCGTCGCCCACGTCGCGGCGCGTGGCGGCGCGAGCACGGTCTGCCTACTGCCGGCGACGGAGGGAACGCAGGGACTCGCAGACTGGGACGACGTCGCGGGCCTCCCAGGTCTCGCCACGCTCGCCACGGATCCGTACTGGAAGCACTGGGACGAGGCCGCCGGCGCGTTCGTGCGCCGGTTTGCACGGCTCCTCCGCGAGACCGCCGCCCGCAACGGTGTTGGAGCGCAGCTCTGGGTGCCGAGCTTCGGCCTGGAGGCCGGCGACGTGCCCGACCTCGAGGCGGGCGTGGCAGGCGCGCGGGAGGAGGGTGTCGAAGATCTCTGGACGTGGGGGTACGAGGCGTGCCGCCACATGACCCACCTCGCGACCCCGGACGCCCCTCTCGTCTGGGAGGCGGTGAGCAAGGCGCTGACCGGACGGTCGGAGGCGGTGACCGAGACGGCGCGCCCTGGCCTCGCCGACCTCGACCTCCGCTCCACCCCCGAGCTCGTCCGGCTCCTGAACGAGGAGGACGCGACCGTCCCGGCCGCCGTCGCAGAGGCGGGTGACGAGCTCGCAGCGGCGATCGACGCGATCGTCGAGAGGCTGCGGCGGGGCGGCCGCCTCGTCTACGTCGGCGCCGGCACTTCCGGCGCGCTCGCCGCGCTCGACGCCGCAGAGTGCGGCAGCACCTTCGCCTCTCCCCCCGGCGAAGTCGTCGCCGTCACTGCCGAAGGTGACGCCGACGAGGACGATCGCGCTGCGGCGACGAACGCGCTGCTCGAGCTACCCCTCCGGCCCGAGGACTGCGTCGTCGCCGTCAGTGCGAGCGGCTCGACCCCGTTCGTGCTCGCCGCGCTCGAGGTTGCGCGCGAGACCGGCGCGCTGCGCGTCGCCGTGGCGAGTGTCCGCGGAAGCCGCGCCGCCTCTCTCGCCGAGCACGAGGTGGCAGCCGTGGTCGGCCCGGAGGTGGTCGCGGGATCGACGCGGCTCAAGGCCGGCACGGCGCAGAAGCTCGTCCTCAACACGATCTCGACGGTGACGATGATTCGGCTCGGGCGCACGTACGGCGGCCTGATGGTGAACGTCGCGCCGGGGAACGAGAAGCTGCGCGAGCGTGCCCGCCGCAACGTCGTCCTGGCGAGCGGCGCGTCGGAGGACCGGGTGGACGAAGCACTCGAGGCGGCGGCGGGCGACGCGCGCGTGGCGCTCGTCTCGCTCCTCGCCGGGGTGGACGCCGGGGCGGCTCGGACGCGGCTCGATGCGGCCGGCGGCTCCGTGCGGAAGGCGGCTGAGGAATGAGACTGGGGGTCGAAGCGGCACTCGTGCACGGTGTGCTCGTCGCGGGCGACGTCGACGTGGAGGACGGGCGGATCGTTGCGGTCGGCCTTTCGCATGGCCCGCGTGGGCGCGTGGCGGTTCCCGGCTTCGTCGACCTGCAGGTGAACGGGTACGGCGGCGTCGACTTCCTCGCCGCCTCGAGTGACGACTATTCCCGGGCGGGCGAGGCGCTCTTGCTCGCCGGGGTCACTGCGTATCAGCCGACGTTCATAACGTCGGCCGAAGCGGTGACGGTGGAGGCGATCCGTGCGCTACCGCAGGGAGGATCGGGGCCGCGAGTCCTCGGCGCCCACGTCGAGGGTCCGTTCCTCTCACCCGACCGCCCCGGAACGCACCCGCTCGAACATCTCCGCGCCCCCGACGTGTCCCTGCTCGGTCGCCTGCTCGACGCCGGGCCGGTGACGCAGATGACCCTTGCACCCGAGCTGCCGGGAGCCGACGCCCTTATCGAGCGGCTCCGCGAGCGCGGGGTGGCGGTGTCGGCGGGCCACACGGACGCGACCGCGGCCGAGGCTCACCACGCCTTCGATCTCGGTGTGGGAGGGGTCACCCACGTCTTCAACGCGATGCGTCCGTTCCGCTCGCGCGATCCGGGGATCGCCGGAGCCGCACTGACGCGCAGTGGGGTCGTGATCGCGATGGTCGTCGACGGTCACCACCTTGCGGACGAGACGGTGCGGCTCGTCTGGGCGTGCGCAGCCGGCCGCGTCGCGCTCGTGACCGACGCGATCGCAGCGGCGGGGACCGACGGCAACGGCGGCACCTTCCAGCTCGGAGACGTCGAGGTCGCGGTCGAGGACGGCGCAGCGCCGATGCGTGGCGACGGGACACTCGCCGGGACGGTGCTCACCATGATCGATGCGGTGCGGAACGTGCACGCGCTCGGCGTCCCGTTCGAGCAGGCGGTCGCCGCGGCGACCGCGGTTCCCGCGCGCTTCCTTGGTCGAGACGACGTCGGCAACCTCGAGCCCGGCGCGCCGGCGGACGTCGTCGTTCTCGACGACCGGCTCGATATCCAGGCCGTCCTCTGTGCGGGTCACGCCGATGTCGTGGCTCGAGACTGAGCTCCACGAGCAGCCGGAGGCGCTGGAGCGGCTCCTCGAAGGCCAGGCGCAGGCTGCGCGCGCGGCCGCGCGCCTCTTCCGCGGGCGCGACATCCGCTATGTCCTGATCGCGTCGCGTGGCAGCTCGTCGAACGTCGCGCGCTATGCGCAGTACCTCCTGGGCCGCGCGCACCGCGTGCCGGTCATGTTCGCCACGCCGTCGCTGTACACGATCTACGGCCAGCCGCCGCGCCTCGACGGCGGTCTCGTGATCGGGATCTCCCAGTCGGGCGCGTCGCCGGACGTCGTGGCCGTGCTTGCCGAGGCCCGGGAGCAGAGACGGCCGACACTCGCACTCACGAACGACGTCGACTCGCCGCTCGCCCGTGCAGCCGAGGCAGTCCTGCCGCTCGAGGCGGGGCGGGAGCAGGCGGTCGCGGCCACGAAGACGTATGTCAACTCGCTCGGCGCGGTTGCGCTCCTCTTCGCCGCGATAGCGGACGAGGCGGCGGCTCGTGAGGAGCTGGCGCGGATGCCGGAGGCGCTCGCGACGCAGATCGACCTCTCGCTCGGCGACTCGCCGCAACTCGACGAGTATCGGGATGCGGTCGGCCTGACGGTCGTCGCGCGCGGTGTCAACTACGGCACCGGCTACGAGATCGCCCTCAAGATTCGCGAGCTGTCGGGCCTGGTCACCGAGGCGTATTCGCCCGCCGATCTGATGCATGGCCCCATCGCCGCGATCCAGCCGGGCTGGCCTGTCGTCGTGGTCGCGCCGAGCGGGCCTGCGCGTCCGAGCATCGAGGAGATCGTCCCGCCGCTGCGCGCGCGCGGTGCACGGCTCGTCGCCGTCTCCGACGTCCGCGCGGTGCTTCGCCGGGCGCAGACGGAGCTCGTGCTGGCGGCGGGGGTCCCGGAATGGCTGAGCCCGCTGACGGCCGTGGTGCCCGGGCAGGTGACGGCGATGCGGCTCGCCGGACTCCGCGGCCTGGACCTCGACTCCCCGGCCGGGCTGCGGAAGGTGACTCTGACCCGTTAGGGGGCTGAAATGCGAAACGGCCGCGCCCCCCGGACGCGGCCGTCTCTTGCCACAGATGCTGATACGCGCTAGCTCGTAGGAGCCGACGTCACGATGATGTGGAGCGCCTTGGCCGTCGCCGGGAGGGCGGCCGCCAGGGTCGCCTCGCTCGCGCCTCTCAACAGCGGGGCGCGGAACTTCACCATCCCCTTGGTGCCGTCCGCGAGGGACGTCGTGCCGTTCGCGAACGTGATCCGCGTGTTCGACGCCACCGCGAAGGTGAGCGTGTCGTTGCCGAGCAGCTTCGTGAGGTTCTTACCGTGACGGTTGGCGTGGCTGACCGTGATCGAGATCGAGCCATTCCCGTTCGCGGTTGCGGCCTGGAAGGTCGAGAAGGTCCCCTTGAGGACGTACATGACCTTCGGGTTCGACTTGCCGCGTGTCAGAGGCGGGCCCTTCGCGAACGCGACGCTCGTCGGGATCGCGAGTGCCGTTGCCACAGCCAGCGCAACGATGAGCTTCTTCATTCCTTCAACTCCTAACTTCTCGCCCGTAGATATCAGCAGACCCAATCGTGGCGTCAGCTTGTCAGCTGCACCGCAAGCTCGTGTAAGCCGAACGTAAAGCGACCCTTTCCCGATCGCCGGCGCACGCCGGGCCTGATTCCGCTGTGGCGCAGCGGGTAACTGCGTCCGGTGGTCCCGAGCGTTCCTGCCGTCTCATTCACATCCAGCTCATATGAACCGGCTCCCCGGCGCCCATAGGCTGGCGACGTGACCAGGCTCCGTCTGCTCAAGCGCAGCGCCGAGTGGACTCACGCCGAGGAGCTCGGTTCGCTCTTCGTCGTCTCTTTGCCACGCTCGCTCTCGAGCCTGCTCTACGTCGCGGCAGCTCGTGCCGTCGGTCTCTCGGAGCCCAGCTGGACGAGCGACGGGGAGATCCTCAATCGCGACCGGGTGCCGAGGCGGCTGCAATCCCTCGCTCCCGCGGACGAGCGCTTCACGCTCCTCGGTTCCGCCCCCGATGCGTTCGCGAGCATGACGAGCTACCTCGACCGTGCGGCACAGCGGCAGGGCTTTGCCTACAAGGACGTCGTGCAGCCGTTCGTGATCGGCGGCTGGGAGGGCCTCGGCGACTTCAAGGTTCTCAAGGTGCGCCGGAGCGTGGCCGAGGTCGCCTACACGATGCTGAGGCGGAAATGGCTGTATCCCGCCCGCGCGGCGAGCATCTTCGAGGCACACCCGTGGGCCCTCGTGGAAGGGCTCGTCCGAGCCGAGGCGGTCCTCGACGCGCTGCCCGGCGAGACGATCGACTACGCCGACGCGGTCCTAGACCATGACCCGCTCGACGCGGCGCTCCGCCGGCTGTATCCCGGTGCGCAGGTCGCGCCGCTCCGCTACATCGATCGCGGCTTCGCGAGGACGCGCCGGCGGCTCGAGGCGGAACGGCGGGACTCGCTGGTCTTCCGGCGGCTCGAGTGGATCGTCTCGGCCGTGCGCGAGAGGTTGCGCTTCGACGAGCCGCGGGAGGAGATCGTCGAGGCGCTGCCCTAGTCCGAGATTGCCTCCGAGGGTCTGAGGCGGAATGCGACCAGCGCGATCGCACCGACGGCGAGTGTCGGGAGGATGACCAGCCCGCGATAGAGGAGCACCGCGGCCACGACGTGCGCGTGCGGCGCGCCGAAGCCGACGAGCGTCCCGATCATTCCCAGCTCGACGACTCCGATCCCTCCCGGGGTGAGCGGCAACGAGCTGATGACGCGGCCGATCGCCCAGGCGAGGAACGTCTCGCTCGGCGGGACGCTTGCGACCGAGACTCCTACGGCCCGCAAGGAGAGCTCGAAGATCAGGTAGGCGGTGAGCTGGTTGCCGAGCGTGGCGGCCGTGAGGGCGGGCCAGCTCCGACGGAGATGGGAGAGCCGTTCCTCGCGTACCCGGACGAGCGCCTCGCCGCTCCACTCCGGTGGACTCCGCCTGAAGAGTCGTGCGACTCCCGCCCCCACGCGGGCGGCGGCGTCGCCGAGCCATAGCGCCGCTCTACGGCTGCGCAACACGGCAACCGCGAGGACGGTGATGATCGCGCCGGCCGCCGCGCTCGCTCCCGCGATGGCGGCGGTGGACCCGGAGAGACGACCGCTGCCGAATACGAGCGCGGCGCCGACGAGCGGGTAGAGCAGGATCATCACCTGGCTCCAGATGCCGGTAAGCGCGACGGCGAAGCCGGCCGCTCCTGCGGCCACTCTCAGCCGCCGCAGCAGACCGAAGGAAACGGCCATCCCCAGCGGCGCTCCGCCTGGGAAGACAATCGTGAGGGCGGTCGATGCCTGGGTGAAGCCGATGGCCCCAAACCACGAGAGTGGCAGAAGCGCGCGCCACGGCAGGCCTGTGGTGGCGACGTCGAGGGCCGCGGCAGCCGCGAGCCCGGCCGCCCAGGGCGGGGAGACGGTCGCGAGCTGGTGGGCGACACTCCCGTAGCTTGCGATTCGCGGCACGACGGCCACGAAGACGCCGACGGCGACCGCGATCCCGAGCGCGCCTCTGAGGAGGGCGCGCCTCCGCCGTCGCATGTCGGCAAGCATAGGCGCGTGCTGCCCGGAGACCGCTGCTTTGCACGTGTCCGGTAGCCTCAGGCCCCGATGACCGCCCTCGTAACCGGCGGCGCAGGCTTCATCGGCGCCCACGTCGCGCGACACCTTCTCGACGCCGGCCACGAGGTCGTCGTCCTCGACGACCTGAGCGGTGGCTACGAGGAGAACGTGCCTTCCGGAGCGATCTTCGTCAGCGGCTCGGTCACCGATCCCGAGCTCGTCGACGAGCTGTTCCGCACGCATGAGCTCACCCACGTCTTCCACCTCGCCGCCTACGCGGCAGAGGGTCTCTCCCACTTCATCCGGCGCTTCAACTACACGAACAACGTCATCGGCTCGGTCAACGTGCTCAACGCCGCCGTTCGCGCCGAGACCGTCGAGCGCTTCGTCTTCGCGAGCTCGATCGCCGTCTACGGCCCCGCCCAGACGCCGATGTCGGAGGGCATCGTCCCGGAGCCGGAGGACCCGTACGGAATCGCGAAGTACGCCGTCGAGCTCGACCTGCGCGCCGCGCAGCGGATGTTCGGTCTCGACTACACGATCTTCCGGCCGCACAACGTCTACGGCGAGCTGCAGAACTCGGCAGACCCCTACCGCAACGTGATCGGGATCTTCATGAACCAGGTCATGAGCGGGAGTTCCATGACTGTCTTCGGCGACGGCTCGCAGACGCGGGCATTCACGCACATCGACGACGTCGCACCCGTGATCGCGCGTTCGATCGACGTTCCCGGGTCGGCGAACGAAGTCTTCAACGTCGGCGCCGACACCCCGTACACCGTCCTCGACCTCGCCCAGGCGGTCGCACGCGCGTTCGGCGTGGCCGAGCCGGAGATCGAGTTCCTGTCTGCGCGTAAGGAGGTCGTCCACGCGTTCTCCGACCACGCGAAGCTGCACAGCGTCTTCGGTCGGGAGCCCACCGTCCCACTCGAGGACGGCTTGCGCCGGATGGCCGAATGGGCACGCGAGACGGGCGCGCGTGAGCCGGTCCGCTTCGAGAGCGTCGAGGTCTTGAGGAACCTGCCGCCCTCCTGGCTCGCCGGTCTGACGCAGACCGCCTAGTTCGTGCCCGACGTCTCGGTCTCGCTCGTCAACACGAATTCGCGCGAGCTGCTGTTGGCCTGTCTCGAGTCCCTGCAGGGAAGCGACGTGGAGGTCGTCGTCCTCGACAACGCCTCGGAAGACGGCTCGGCGGCGGCCGTCCGCGAGCGCTTTCCGCACGTCCGGTTGATCGAGCAGCGGCACCGGGCCGGCTTCGGCGCCAACCACAACACGGTCATCCGCGCCACGACAGGCCGCTACGTCTTCGTCCTCAACGAGGACACGACGAGCGACGACTGGGGCTTCGAGCGGATGGTCGCCCACCTCGAGGCAAATCCGCGCGTCGCCGCGCTCGCGCCGCGGCTCGTCTACCCCGACGGGCGGCCGCAGGCCTCGGCGTGGCGTTTTCCCTCGCCGGCGGTCGCCGCGCTGGGGCTGCTCACGCTCGGGCGTGTCGGGATCGTCCAGTCGGGAGCCGGTGAGACGCACCTCGTCGACTGGGCGATGGCCGCCGCCCTGCTCATCCGGCGCGAGGCACTCGACGAGGTCGGCCTGTTCGACGAGGAGTTCTTCATCTACTCCGAGGAGACGGATCTCGCCCGCCGCCTGCGCCGGGCGGGCTGGCGGACGCAGTACTTCCCGGACGTGACGGTGGTCCACCACGAATCGCAGTTCAGCGCCGGCATCCCCGAGCGGCGGATCAACGAGATGTGGCGTGGCCGCCATCGCTACTGGCGCAAGCACCACTCGGCTGCGGGCGCCGCCGCCGCCGCGTTCTGCACGGGCGCGCAGTACGGCGTGCGGGCGCTGCTGGGAGCGCGCGACCGCGACTTCGCGGGCCGGATGCGACTGCACGCGCGGGACGCGATCCGGGTCCGGGGGCCGGGGCTCCGGGAGCTCGCCGAGGAGTGGAATCGGGAGCACCCGGCCCTCTAGCGCCGACTCCTCGCTTTCGGGCAAACTGCTCTGTCCAAAAAAGCCAGAGCTCGGGGGAGCCGTGACGGCGGTGCAGCGAATCAAGTCGAGCAGGTCCAACCCTCGTCACCCGGCGCGCGCGCATCGACCCGCGCACCTCGCGCACGGCACGTGGCGCAGCCGCGTCCGGCACAGCCCGGACACGGGTGGCGGCGCCGGCCGAGCGCGGCCGGCGCAATCCGATCCGCTCATCCTCCTCGTCGACGACGAGCGGACGATCCGGACGATCTGCCGCGTCAACCTCGAAGCCGACGGCCTTGCCGTGCTCGAGGCGAAGGACGGCCGGGAGGCGCTCGAGGAGATCAGGCGACAACGCCCGTCGCTCGTCCTGCTCGACGTGATGATGCCGGGCCTCGACGGCTGGGACGTGGCCAGGCAGCTTGCGGCCGACGCCGAGACGCGCGACATTCCCGTGGTGTTCGTCTCGGCGCGGGCGGCCCGCGAGGATCGCCTGCATGCCCAGGAGCTGGGCGCGGTGGGCTACATCGTGAAGCCGTTCGATCCCCTGGAGCTCGCCGGATTCGTGCGCGACGTGCTCGAGCGCATGGCCAGGGGCGAGCGCGAGCAGCTCAACCACGAGCTGTCGGACGAGGGATGAGCGGCCGCGCCGGCGTCCTTGCGGTCGGAGGGGCCGCCGAATGGCTGCCGTGTCCGACGTCGCGCGCAGTCGCCGCGGGAGTCGTCGCCCTCGGCGGGCCGGCGGCGGTCAGCCTTCTCGCCTTCGGCAAGCCGCACGAGGCGCTCCCTGCGCTCCTCTACGTGCTGGCCGTGCTCGCGGCCACCGCGGTCTGCGGACGCATTCCCGGTCTCGTCGCGGCGGTCGCGTCGATCGTCCCGTTCTACTACTTCTTTCTCACGCCGTTCCACGCGTGGGCGCTCAAGGCGGACGGCGCGCTCGCACTCGGGATCTTCCTCCTGACCGCGCTCCTCGGCGGAGAGATGCTCGCCCGCGAGGCCGGCGCCCGTACGCGCGCCGAGGAGGAGGCGTCGTCGAGCGTCCAGGCGCTCGAGACGGCTCTCCGCCTGCAGCTCGTCGCCGACGCGCTCGTCTCGGCGCGAACGCCGCAGGAGGTGCTCGACGCCGTGCTCGTCGAAGGAGTGCGCGCGGCCGAGGCGCGAGGCGGGCTGATCGCCACGCTGAGCGAGGACGGCGAGTGGCTCGACGTGACCGCGACGCGCGGCTACGACGACAGGTACATCGACCCCTTCCGCCGCTTCCCGATCGCCGGGGACTATCCGCTCTCCGAGGCGGTGCGGACGGGGGAGGGCGTCTTCCTCGGCTCGGAGGCCGAACGCGACGCACGGTATCCGGAGCTCGCGGGACGTTCCCAGCCCGGCCACGCGCTCGTCTGCCTGCCGCTCATGAGCGAGCACGGCCCCATCGGCGGGCTGGTCTTCTCCTTTGCGGACGACGAGGTGTTTCCACCGGAGCGCCGCGTGCTCAAGCTCGCCCTCGCGCGACAGGCGGCCCTTGCCCTCGAGCGGGCGAACCTGGCGGTGGCCGAGCAGGCTCTGCGCGAGCGGCTCTCGTTTCTCGACGAGGCCACGGCGCTGCTCACCTCGTCGCTCGACCTCGAGACGACGCTCGAGCGCCTCGCCTTCCTGGCCGTGCAGGACCTCGCCGACTGGTGCGCGATCGACGTGCTCGTCGAGGAGACGGGCGAGATCGAAGGCCTCGTCGTCGCCCACCCGGATCCCGAGCGCAAGCGCTGGGCCGAGGAGGTCCGGGCGAGAACGCGCCCGACGCGGATCGACGACGACTTCGACCTCACCGCCCGCGTCATGCGGACGGGCGAGCCGGAGTTCCTCCGGGAGGTCCCCCAGGAGCTGCTCGAGGAAGCGGGGAGGCGGGATCCGGCGGCGGCCGCGGCGCTCGAGCACATCTCCATCCGCAGCGTGATCACGCTTCCGCTCCGAGCGGGCGACCGGACCTTCGGCGCGCTCACGCTCATCGCCGAACAGCGGGAGTTCGACGACGCCGACTTTGCTCTCGGCCGGCAGCTCAGCGCCCGGGCCGCGATCGCGGTCGAGAACGCACGGCTCTACCGGGAGTCCGAGCGCCGGGCCGAGGCGGCGCTCGCGCTCGCCTACGTCGGCGACGGCGTCGTCCTGCTCGACGACGACGGCCGGGTGCGCTTCTGGAACGCGGCGGCCGCGGAGATCACCGGCGTCCCGGAGACGGACGCGCTCGGGCGGCACCCCGCCGAGGCCTTCCCGGCGTGGGAGGAGCTGACGCGCTCCGCGGAGCTCGCCGAGGCAGAGGCGCCCGCGCGGGCGCGCTCTGTCACCGTGCCGGTCGAGACGTCGGTCGGCGATCGCTGGGTCGCGGTCACGGGGGTCGCGTTCGACGAGGGGATCGTCTACGCGCTCCGCGACGTCACCGACGAACAGGCCTTCGAGCGGGCGAGGAGCGACTTCGTCGCCACCGCCTCGCACGAGCTCCGCACGCCGCTCGCGGCGGTGTACGGCGCCGCTCGCACGCTGCTCCGCCCGGACATCGATTTCGCGGACGAGCAGCGCAACCGGTTCCTCGACATCATCGTGAGCGAGACGGAACGGCTGACGACGATCGTCTCCCAGATCCTCCTCGCGGGCCAGATCGAAGAAGGGCAGGTAGACCTCGCGACCGACGCGACCGATCTGCGCCCGCTCGTGGAGAGCGTCCTCGACTCGACGCGCCTGCGCGTGCCCGAGCAGATCGAGCTGCGGCTCGAACGGAACGGCGCCCGCGCCGTCGCACTCGCGGACGAGGACAAGTTGCGCCAGGTGCTCGTCAACCTCCTCGACAACGCGATCAAGTACTCGCCGGACGGCGGGGAGGTGACGGTCGAGCTCGCCGGCGGAGCCGGCCGGGTGCGGCTGACCGTCCGCGACGGCGGGCTCGGCATCCCGCCGGCCGAGCACGAGCGGATCTTCGAGAAGTTCTATCGCCTCGATCCGGGCCAGACCCGGGGTGTCGGCGGCAGCGGCCTCGGCCTCTTCATCTCACGCGAGCTCGTCTCCCGGATGGGAGGCACCCTCACGGTCCGGTCGAAGCCCGGCGAGGGCGCCGCCTTCGTGGTCGATCTGCCCGCCGCTTAGCGGTCTCTCACTTCGAGCGGCAAACTTAGAGCCGAAATGCTCGTTCTTGTTGCCGACGACGACCGGGCGGTGCGCGAGGCGCTCGAGCGAGCGCTCCAGCTGCACGGCTACGAGGTCGCGCTCGCATCGGACGGAGACACGGCGCTCACGGCGGTCGACTCGCGCACGCCGGACGCGCTCGTGCTCGACGTGATGATGCCCGGGCTCGACGGCCTCGACGTGACGCGGCGCCTGCGACGCCAGGGGAACCGAGTCCCGATCCTCCTGCTCACCGCGCGCGATGCGGTCGGCGACCGGGTGGAGGGGCTCGACGCCGGCGCCGACGACTACCTGCCGAAGCCGTACGACCTCGCCGAGCTCCTCGCTCGCCTGCGTGCGCTCTTGCGGCGCTCGAAGCCGGAAGAGCCCGGCGCCGTGCTGCGCTTCGCCGACCTGACGCTCGACCTCGGCTCGATGGACGCACGGAGGGGCGGGCGCCGGTTCGAGCTGACGACGACGGAGGCGCACCTGCTCGAGCTGTTCATGCGCAACCCGCGCCAGGTGCTGCCGCGATCGCTCATCTACGAACGCGTCTGGGGCTACGACTTCAGCCACTCCTCGAACGCGCTCGACGTCTACGTCGGCTACCTGCGGCGGAAGACGGAGGCCGAGAACGAGGAGCGCCTGATCCACACCGTGCGCGGCACGGGCTACGTGCTGCGCGAGCCGTGACGCTCAGGGCCCGTCTGACGCTCGTCGCGGCCGGCGTGGTCGCCGTCGTCGTCGCGTCGGCTTCGGCCGCGACGTATTTCCTGATGCGTCACCAGCTCTACTCGCAGGTCGACGCACAACTCACCCAGCATGCGCTCAACCCGGATCAGAACTACCGGGGCCTCAATCCGTTCCAGCAGGATTTCGTCGCGAAGGTCCTGCCGGATGGTGAGCGCACTGCGGACAGCGATCAGCTCCACATCGATTTGCAGATCCAGCAGGTTGCGGCGGGGCATCGGCGAGGCTTCTTCCGCAATACGACGTTCACCGCGGTGGAGACCACGAGCGGTCGCAAGTTCGTGCTCCACGCGCGTGAGCGCGTGCTGCCGGTTCCGGGTGGCGCGGTGGTGGTCGCGCGCGATATCGGTTACATCGACCGCGACCTCGATCGGCTGCGGCTCGTGCTCATCCTCGTCTCACTCGGCGGCGTTGCCGTTGCTGCGGCTGTCGGCGCGCTCGTCTCGGGCGCGACGCTGTCTCCGGTGCGCCGGCTGACCGCGGCGGCCGAGCGGATCGCCGAGACCGGCGAGCCGAGCGAGCGCGTCCCGGAGGGAGGTCGCGACGAGCTCGGTCGCCTCGGTGCCTCGTTCAACACGATGCTCGCGTCGCTCGAGGAGTCGCTCGAGACGCAGCGGCGCTTCGTCGCCGACGCGTCCCACGAGCTACGCACGCCGCTGACGAGCCTGCAGACGAACATCGACGTCCTGCGCGGTGAGGCTGTGCTCGATCCGGAGCAGCGGCGACGGCTCCTCGACGACCTGCACCGCGAGTCGCAGGAGATGCGGACGCTCATCGCAGGGCTGCTCGAGCTCGCCCGGGGTGGGGCGCAGGTGGAAAAGGCGGAGTTCCAGCTCGACGAGCTCGTCGAGGACTCGCTGGAGCGCGCCCGCACGCGTTTCCCCGCGGTCTCGTGGGACGCCGACCGGCTCGAGCCGACGGTCGTCGACGGCTACCGCGACCGGATGGAGCGCGCCGTCTGGAACCTGCTCGAGAACGCGGGCAAGTGGAGCGGGGACGGCGGGTCGGTCGAGGTCTCGCTCGCCGGCGGCGAGTTGCGCGTGCGCGACCACGGGCCCGGCTTCGCGGAAGAGGACCGGCCGCTCGTCTTCGACCGCTTCTACCGCTCGGCCGCCGCCCGGGCGATGCCCGGCGCGGGACTCGGGCTCGCGATCGTGCGCGAGGTGGCCGAGGCGCACGGAGGAGAGGTCGAGGCGGAGAACGCCGAGGGCGGTGGCGCCGTCCTGCGCCTGAGCCTAGACGGAGCGGCTCGGGCAGGCTCCCTGAAGTCTTAACCGGCTCTTAGCCGCTTTTCATCATGTCGTGGTTCGATATGAGTTGCATCGAACCCCTCCCGGCTCGGCCGCTATGTGCGGGCCGCGGCCAGCCCGGTCCGGCGTCTTCCCGGATCCCCTGCGGTGAAGGCGCCGGACTGAGCGGCTGGTAGACCGGCGCGAGGCCTAGAGGACGCTCAGCTCTTGGTCGTACTCGGGGAGCAGGTCGCGTTCGCCGCCGTCCGCGCTGTCTCCAGGCCGGAGCGGCACCACGACGCGAATCGCACGGCCGCGCACGAACCCGATCCGGTCGCGCCCGAGGTCGAGCGGCTCGTAATCGCCTTCGAACGCGTCGGGCCGTTCCGCGCGCAGGCGGAGCACCCGCCGGATCAGGTGGGCCTTCATCGTCCGCCGTGTCGGCGCCGCCTCACGCAGGCCGGCAACGTGCGTCTGCCAGTCGACGGGCCGGCGGTTGTCCGGGTCGACGAGGTTGAGCGACCAGAGCGCGTCGCCCTGGTAGAGGTCGGGCAGGCCGGGGCTCGTCAGGCGAAGGAGGAGGGCTCCGAGCGACGCGTGCTCGCCCGCCCGCGCCACCCGGGTTGCGAAAGGCTCGAAGTCGTCGAGGAACTCCTGGTTCGAGTAGAGGTTCCGCACGAACTCCTGCACACCGCGCTCGTGCGCCTCGTCCGGCTCGAGCCAGCTCGTTGTCCGCTTCGCCTCCCGGAGCGCCTTCTCGAGATACAGCCCCAATCGTCTGGGAACGATCGGCCAGGCGCCGACGAGCGTCTGCCAGAGCAGGTACTCCTCGTTGGGGTCCAGGCCACCGGTGAGCTGGTGCCAGCGGCGCACCCGCGCCGCCCACTCCTCGTGCAGCCCCGCCAGAGCGCCGATGCGTGCGCGGACGTCGCCGGCGCGCTTCGTGTCGTGCGTCTGGGAGGCGAGGAGCGTGTGTGGATGGCGCTCGAGCCGCTCGAGGGCGGCCTGGTGGAACTCGTCGGGGCAGAGCGAGAAGCGGTCGGGATTGCCGCCGACCTCGTTCAGGGCGGTGAGGCGGAGCCAGCGGTAGAAGGCCGTGTCCTCGACGCCCTTCGCCATCACCGCGCCCGTCGTCTGCTGCCAGCGGACGACGAATTCGTCGAGGCGCGGCGTCCGCTCGCCCTCGAGCAGGAGGACTGCACGGAGGGCGGCCGGGAGCGCTCGCGCCGCGCGTCGGTCCTCCTCGTCGACGTGCCCGGTTTCGGGCTCGACGTAGGTGCGGTACACGTGCAGCGCGGCCGCGGCCTCCTCGAGGCGGTCGTACGGGAACAGAGCGCGGAGCCGCTCGAACTCGGGGGCGAAGGTCGTCTGCGCCAACTCGAGCTTCGCCTCGTGCGCGACCTCGGAGAACGGCCGCCGCTCGCCGGTCAGGTCCGCGTAGAGCTCGGTCAGCGGCTCCTCGCCCGCCGGGTCGACGAAGAGCGCGGTCACGTCGTTCGCGAACTCGTAGCCGGTCGTGCCCTCGACCAGCCAGCCGCGGCGCAGCCGCTCGCCGGGCTCGAGGATCTTCTCCACCCAGATGTGCTTCGCGCCGCTGTCGCGCAGCCGGTCGAGGTACTCGCGCGGGTTCGCGAGCCCGTCGGGATGGTCGACGCGCAGGCCGTCGACGAGCCCGTCGCCGACGAGCTCGAGCGTCTTCGCATGTGTCTCGGCGAACACCTCCGGGTCCTCCACACGGACACCCGCGAGCTCGCCGATGTCGAAGAAGCGGCGGTACCAGCCGCTCTCCGCGTCCCAGTCGAAGAAGCGCGCGCGCAGCTCGCGATCGCGCCAGAAGCGGTTCTCCTCCTCGGACGCGGCCATGTGGTTCGGGACGACGTCCAGGATCGTGCCGAGCCCGCTCGCGTGGGCCGCTTCGCAGAGCGCCCGCAGCTCCTCCTCGCCGCCGAGCTCCTGCGAGACGCGTGTCGGGTCGACGACGTCGTAGCCGTGCGTGGAGCCGGTTCGCGCCTCGAGCACGGGCGAGAGATAGAGGTGCGAGACACCGAGCTCGCGGAGGTAGGGGAGGACGACGTCGCGCACCATGCGGAAGCCGAGCTCGGGCGTGAGCTGGATCCGGTACGTGCAGCGGAAGTCGGCCACGAAGGCCGTGCTTACCCGCGACGGGCTTTCAGACTCGCCGGAGCAGCACGAGCGAGTGCTCCTGCACCGCGACGAGCGCGCGGGATCCGAGCGGGCCCTCCGGCGCGTCTCCCGTCGCGAGCGTGACCTCCCAGCGGGCGCCGAAGCGCCTGGCCGGCAGGGTGAAGACGACGGGCTCCGAGTGGACGTTGAACACGAGCAGGAACGAGTCGCCGAAGATCGGCTCGCCATGCGCGGTCTGCTCGTGGATCTCCCGGCCGTTGAGGAAGACGCCGAGCGTTCGGGTCTCGGGATTCGTCCAGTCGCGCTGAGTCATCCGCCGCCCGTCAGGCCGGAACCACCAGGCGTCCGGCAGCCCGCTCTCGCCGGTTCCGCCGCTCAGAAACGACGTCCGGCGGAAGACCGGATTCTCCCGCCTCAGCGCGATCACCTTCCGTGCGAACTCGAGCAGCTCCTCGTCCGCGGCCTCCCAGTCGAACCACGAGATCTCGTTGTCCTGGCACCAGGCGTTGTTGTTGCCGCCCTGCGTCCGCCCGAGCTCGTCTCCGCCGAGCAGCATCGGGACTCCCTGCGAGAGGAGAAGCGTCACGAGGAAGTTCCGCTGCTGCCGCATCCGCAGCGCGAGCACCGTCGGGTCGTCGGTCGGCCCCTCGGCGCCGTGGTTCCACGAGCGGTTGTCGTCGGTGCCGTCGCGGTTGTCCTCGAGGTTCGCCTCGTTGTGCTTGTCGTTGTACGAGACGAGGTCGCGCAGCGTGAAGCCGTCGTGGGCGGTGACGAAGTTGATCGAGGCGAAGGGGTCGCGGCCGTTCTCCTGGTACAGGTCGGCGGAACCGGTGAACCGCTGAGCGAAGTCGCCCACGCTCCCCTGGCCGCGCCAGAAGTCCCGCGTGGAGTCCCGGTACTTCCCGTTCCACTCGGCCCAGAGCACGGGGAAGTTGCCGACCTGGTAGCCGCCCGGCCCGACGTCCCACGGCTCGGCGATGAGCTTCACCTGCGAGAGCACCGGATCCTGGTGGATCGTGTCGAAGAACGCCGAGAGCCGGTCGACGTCGTAGAACTCCCGCGCGAGCGCCGACGCGAGGTCGAAGCGGAAGCCGTCCACGTGGCACTCGAGCGTCCAGTAGCGGAGCGAGTCCATGATCAACCGCAGCACCGACGGATGGACGGGGTTGAGCGAGTTCCCGGTGCCGGTGAAGTCCATGTAGAAGCGCGGGTTGTCGGGCATGAGCCGGTAGTAGCTCCGGTTGTCGATGCCGCGGAAGGACAGCATCGGGCCGAGGTGGTTCCCCTCCGCCGTGTGGTTGTAGACGACGTCGAGGATCACCTCGATGCCCGCGCGGTGCAGCGCCTTCACCATCCCCTTGAACTCGCGCACCTGTTCGCCGGAGGTGCCGGTCGCGGCGTAGAGCGCGTGCGGTGCGAGGTAGCCGATCGAGGAATAGCCCCAGTAGTTCGAGAGGCCGCGGTCGTGCAGGAATCCCTCGTCGGCGACGTGATGGATCGGGAGCAGCTCGACGGCGGTGACGCCGAGGTCGCGCAGGTACGCGAGCGCGGGCTCCGAGGCGAGAGCGCCGTATGTGCCGCGGAGGTCGTCCCGAATCTCCGGGTGCCGCTGCGTGAATCCCTTCACGTGCACCTCGTAGATGACGGTGTCGTTCCAGGCCGTCTCGGGCGGCCGGTCGTCCTCCCAGTCGAAGACGTTGTCGACCACGACGCACTTCGGGATCGCGTCGGCGTCGTCCTCGTCGTCGAGCTCGAGATCCGCGTCCTCGGCGGTGCTGGGGATGTACGGGAGGACGTTCGCCCGATCCCACTGCACCGGCCCTTCGATCGCCTTCGCGTACGGGTCGATCAGGAGCTTGTTGGGGTTGAAGCGATGGCCGCTCGCGGGGTCGTAGGCGCCGTGCACGCGGTAGCCGTACCGCTGGCCCGGGCCGACGCCGGGGAGATAGCCGTGCCAGCTGTGCGCCGTGACCTCGCGCAGCTCGACCCGCGTCTCCCGGTCGTGGTCGAACAGGCAGAGCTCGACCCGCTCGGCGTTCTCGGAGAAGAGCGTGAAGTTCGTGCCCTCGCCGTCCCACGTCGCGCCGAGTGGGAACGGCCGTCCTGGCCAGACCTTCATCCGCGGGAGAATTCCACGCGCCGCCGGCCGAAGTCGGCGACGAGCGTCACGCCCCCTCGCCGCATTCGGAGCACCTTCCCCTCCTCGTCCGCCTCCGTCTCCAGCTCGCGCGGCAGGTCGCGTCGCAGCTCGAGCAGCTCGCGGTAGAGCGGATCCGGCTCGCCCGGGTGCAGCTTCGAGCGGAGGAAGGTCTCGAGCGCCTGCGGGTCGGGCACCTCCTCGCCGGCGAACTCCGCGAACTCGGCGAACTCCCGCCGACGGCCCTCGCGCGTCGCGTCCGCGATCGCCGGGTCGATGTGGTTGGTGAAGAACTGGAACGGCGCCGACTCGAATGACTCCTCGCCCATGAAGAGCAGTGGCATGCACGGGGAGAAGAGCGTGACGGCCGCGGCGACCCGCAGCGCGTCCTCGGGCAGCCGGTCGCCGAAGGCGCGATTGCCGACCTGGTCGTGGTTCTGGGCGCAGATCACGCTTCGCCGCGGGTCACGGCCGCGGCCGCCCAGATCCTCGGCCAGCGAAGCGACGGAGCCGTAGCCCGCGTAGTAGCCGTCCTGCTCGCCCGTGAGGAGGACGTGCAGCTCGTGGTGTGAGCGGTCGGCCCATTGCGCGTCGTGTCCCCACTCGTCCACGGGACGCCAGTCGTCGACCTCCATCTCGGAGATCACTAGCGCGCGCGGATTCACGCCCCGGACGCGCGTCGCGAGTTCCGCGCAGACGTGCGGCTCGGAGTCGTCGAAGATGGCGTGCACCGCGTCGAGGCGCAGGCCGTCGACGTGGAAGTCGCGCACCCATTGCTCGGCGTTCTGGATCGCCCACTCCCGTACGCCGCGCTGCGCGTAGTCGAGCGCGTCTCCCCAGAAGGTCTCGTGCCGGTCGGTGAAGTACGGCCCGAATGCACGCAGCGCCTCGTCGCCGGGGCCGACGTGGTTGTAGACGACGTCGAGGATCACGCCCAGCCCCTCCGCGTGGGCTGCGTCGACGAGGCGCGCGAGCGCCCCGGGCCCGCCGTAGGCCGGATGGACGGCGTACGTGTAGAGGCCGTCGTAGCCCCAGCCGCGCTCGCCCGGGAAGGTGGCGACCGGCATCAGCTCGATCGCCGTCACGCCGAGCTCGCGCAGGCCGCGCAGGCGTGGGACGACGCCGGCGAATGTCCCCTCCTCGCTGAAGGTGCCGACGTGCAGCTCGTAGATCACGAGCTCGTCGAGCGGGACGCCGTCCCAGTCGTCGTCGCTCCACTCGAAGGCGCCCGTGTCGAGGACGCGGGAGGCGCCGGCGACTCCGTCCGGCTGCCAGCGCGAGCACGGGTCGGGCCACGTCTCTCCGTCCACGACGAGGCGATAGTCGTCGCCCGCGAACGTCCCGGCCCAGCACTCCCCGCCCCGCGCGAGGTCGACCTCCTCCTCCGCCCGCACGGCGACCGAGCCGGCGGAGGGCGCCCACACGCACACCTCCGCCGTGCCGTCGCGGCACGGCACGGCTCCCAACCGCCGCACGCCTCCCTACTCCGGGACGAGCCAGACGGCGCCGAGGGGCGGCAACGTCAGGGTCGCGGAGAAGGGCTGCTCGTGCCAGGGCACGGCCTCGGCCTCGACGCCGCCGAGGTTGCCGACGCCGCTGCCGCCGTAGAAGGCCGAGTCCGTGTTGAGCACCTCGCGCCAGCGGCAGCACTGCGGCATCCCGACGCGGTAGTCGTGGCGCGGCACCGGCGAGAGGTTGAGGACGCAGACGAGCGGACGCGCGTCACCCTCCCCGAGGCGCGCGAACGCGAGGACGTTGTTCGCTGCGTCGTTTGCCTCGAGCCAGCGGAAGCCCGCCGGGTCGAAGTCGAGCTCCCAGAGGGCCGGGGTCGAGCGGTAGGCGCGGTTGAGGTCGCGGACGAGCGCCTGGACCCCTTCGTGCTCGGCGTGCTCGAGCAGGTTCCAGTGGAGCGATCCCTCGGCGTTCCACTCCTCCCACTCGCCGAGCTCGCCGCCCATGAAGAGGAGCTTCTTGCCGGGATGCGCCCACATGTAGGCGTAGAGCGCGCGCAGGTTCGCGAACTTCTGCCACCGGTCGCCGGGCATCTTGTCGAGCAGCGACCGCTTGCCGTGCACGACCTCGTCGTGCGAGAGCGGGAGGACGAAGTTCTCGCTGAAGGCGTACATGAGCGAGAAGGTCAGCGTGTGGTGGTGGAAGCGCCGGTAGACCGGGTCCTTCTGGAAGTACGTGAGCGTGTCGTGCATCCAGCCCATGTTCCACTTGAAGCCGAAGCCGAGCCCGCCGAGGTACGTCGGCCGTGAGACGCCGGGCCAGGCGGTCGACTCCTCGGCTACGGAGACGATCCCGGCCTCGCGGCCGTAGAGCGTCTCGTTCAGCTCCTTGAGGAATGAGACCGACTCGAGGTCCTCGTTGCCGCCGAACATGTTCGGCACCCACTCGTCCGCCTTGCGCGAGTAGTCGAGATAGAGCATCGAGGCGACGGCGTCGACGCGAATCCCGTCGGCGTGGTGCTCGCGCAGCCAGTAGAGGGCGTTCGCGAGCAGGAAGTTCCGCACCTCGGTTCGTCCGAGGTTGAAGACGAGCGTGCCCCAGTCGGGATGCGAGCCACGGCGCGGGTCGGCGTGCTCGTAGAGCTGGGTCCCGTCGAAGAGGGCGAGCGCCCAGTCGTCGCGGGGGAAGTGCGCGGGCACCCAGTCGAGGATCACGCCGATGCCGCGCTGATGGAGGCGGTCGACGAGGTCCCGGAAGTCGTCGGGCGTGCCGAAGCGCGACGTGGGCGCGTAGTAGCCGGTCACCTGGTAGCCCCACGAGCCGGAGAACGGGTGCTCCATCACGGGCAGGAGCTCGACGTGGGTGAAGCCGAGGTCCGAGACGTAGTCCGCCAGCTCGTCACCGAGCTCCCGGTACGTGAGCGGACGGTTCCCCTCGACCGGGTTGCGCCGCCACGAGCCGAGATGGACCTCGTAGACCGAGAGCGGGGCCCGCAGCGGGTCGGACGCGGCGCGGCGCTCGAGCCATTCCTCGTCCCGCCAGACGTGCTTCGCCTCCCAGACGACGGACGCGTTCGCCGGCGGCACCTCGGTGTGGAAGGCGAGCGGATCGCTCTTCAGGCGCAGACGCCC
>DASSVO010000009.1:0-4151 GCA_035706005.1 Gaiellaceae bacterium
CCGGTCGAGCCGCTCGTCCGGGATCTGCGCCATCCCGACGTGCTCCTTGCCGGAGCCGTGCGTCTCGGCGCGCGTCAGTGCACGAAACAGCGTCGTCTTGCCCGAGCTCGGCAGCCCGACGATCCCGACCTCCAGCGCCACGCGCGGAGGCTAGCGGTCGCTACGCGTTCTGCTCCTGCTGGATCTGCTTCTGCAGCGAGACGAGCGCGCGGTGCTGGAGCGACTTGATCGCGCCCTCGGTCTTGTCGAGGATCGCCGCCACCTCCGCGTTCGGGAGGTTGAAGACGAACTTCAGCGTCAGCACCTGCTGCTGCTCGGGCGAAAGGCGCTCGATGAGCTTCAGCATCGACTCGCGGCCGATCGTCCTCATCGCGGCGAGCTCCGCCGACGGCTCCTCCTCACCCGGCGGCTCCGGAACCTCCTCCTCCGGCTGCCAGCGGCGGCGCGCGCGGAAGTGATCCATCGCGAGGTTGTGGGCGATCCGGAACAGCCAGGCCGAGAACGGCGCCGACTGCCACTTGAAGCTGCCGATCTTCTCCAGCATCTTCAGGAAGGTCTGGGTCGTCAGGTCCTCGGCGTCGTGCCGGTTGCCGACGCTGACGTGGAGGTAGCTGTAGATCCGGTCGAAGTGGATGAGGTACAGCTCCTCGAGCGCGTCGCGATCGCCTTGCTGGCCGCGCGCGACGAGCTCCCGCACGTGCTCGGTCGATTCGCGGGCGGGAACGCCCTCGGCGGGAGTAGTCATCCCGCGTTCGTTTCCCCGAGACCCCACCTCCGCTAACGCGCCTAGCCGGAGCCGAACCCGACGCGACCGGCCCGCACGACCCGCTTGTAGTACGCGACGTTGGCCACCACCACGTGCAGCGGGCCGTCCTCGGTCTCGAGCACGACCACCGGCTTGCCTGCCCCCGTCGAGTTGAGCGCCGACTCGAGCTCGTCCGCCGAGCGCGCCTCGACGAAGCTGCCGACGATCTGGCCGCCGGCGAACCCGAGCTCAATCCGCACGCGCTCCTCAGCCACTCGCACACACCACCTCGGAGAGCACGCCGTGGACGGAGTCGGGATGGACGAAGGCGACCTCGAGGCCGAACATGCCGCGCCGCGGCGTCTCGTCGATCAGCTCGGCGCCCGCATCCGAAAGATGTGCGAGCGCGGCGCGGAGGTCGTCGACCTCGTAGGCGACGTGGTGCATGCCCGGGCCCCGTTTCGCGAGGAAGCGGCCGACGGGAGTGTCGTCGTCGAGCGCGCCGAGCAACTCCAGCCGGCTCTCGCCGACCCGGATCGAAGCCGCCTCGACACCCTGCTCGTCGACGCGCGAGCGATGCTCGAGCCGCGCGCCGAACAGGCGCCGGTACGTGTCGATGGCGCCGTCGAGATCCTCGACGGCGAGACCGACGTGATGCACCGAGCTGGGCGTCTCCACCGCGCGATCGTATGTGAAAGACTCGCGGCGACGATGCGCGTCTCGGCCATCGCCCTCGCCCTGACGGCGGCGTTCCTCGCAGGCTGCGGCGGCCACAGCAAGTCGGCGAAACCGAACGGAGAGGCGTCGAAGCCGGCGGCTCGCGTGCTGGCCGACGCGAAGGCTGCTGCGACGAGCGCCCACTCCGCGCACGTCTCGGGACGAATCGTCGCCGACGGAATGTCGATCACGCTCGACCTCGACATGGCCCGCGGCAAGGGCGCAAAGGGCTCGATGTCGACCAACGGGCTCCGATTCGACCTCGTCCGCATCGGCGATACCGCATACATCCGCGGCAGCGACGAGTTCTACAAGCACTTCGCCGGCGCCACGATCGCGCAGCTCATCCACGGCAAGTGGATAAAGGCATCGATCGTCCAGGGACGGTTCAGCCCACTCGCTCCGCTGACGAGCATGAGCCGGCTCTTCGCCACGGTCGGTGCGAGCCACGGCACGCTCGTCAACGACGGCAAGACGACCTACAGGGGCCAGCCGGTCGTGGCGATCCGCGACAAGTCCGACGGGAGCAAGCTCTACGTCGCCGCGACCGGCAAGCCGTATCCCGTGGCGATCGTCGGCGGCCGTAAGAACGAGTCCGGAACGATCACCTTCGGCAATTGGAACGAGTCTGTGTCGCTCAGCGCGCCCAAGGACGCGCTCGACATCTCGAAGCTAGGCGGCTAGGCAGGCAGGCTGCCGGGCTGCACGGCGACGACCTGCGGGACGCCGACCGCTTCCGATGCCCGCGACTCCGGCTCGAGGCCGCCGAGGATCTCGAGTACCTCTTCGCGCACGAGTGTCTCCTTCTCGAGCAGCGCCGCGGCAAGCCGGTCGAGCGATGCACGGTGCTTCTTGATCAGTCGCAGCGACTCTTCGTACGCGCCATCGGTGAGTCGCGCCTGCTCGCTGTCGCGCAGGCGTTTCGTCTCCTCCGAGAGCGCGTAGTTGTCGGCGCGCATCGTCCGTGACGAGACGCTTTCCGACATTCCCCACTCGAACACCATCGAGCGGGCGAGGGACGTGACCTTCTCGAGGTCGTTCGCCGCCCCGTTCGTGACGTGCCCGAAAACGACCTCCTCGGATGCGCGGCCGGCGAGGGTGACGACCATCCAGTCGATCAGCTCTTCCTTCGTGTGGAGGTAGCGATCCTCCTCGGGCAGGTGATACGTGTAGCCGAGCGCGTCGCCGCGCGCGACGATCGTCACCTTCTGCAGCGGGGACAGCTCGCTCATCAGATGCGACATGAGCGCATGTCCGCCTTCGTGGTAAGCGAGGATGCGCCGTTCCTTCTCGGTCAGCACCTTGCGCTGCTGGAGGCCCGCGACGACCCGCTCGAGCGCCCAGTCGAAATCGGCCTGGCTGATCGTGAGGTCGCTGCGGCGACCGGCGCTGATCGCGGCCTCGTTGCAGATGTTCGCCAGCTCCGCACCCGTCAGCCCTGACGTCTGCCGCGCGACGGTTGCCAGATCGACGTCGTCGATGTTGAGCGGCTTCCCGCGCGTGTGGACGCGGAGGATGGCCTCGCGGCCTGCAAGGTCCGGCGGCGGCACGAGCAGCTGACGGTCGAAACGGCCGGGGCGGAGCAGCGCCGGATCGAGATCCTGGATCCGGTTGGAGGCTCCCATCACGACGACCTGCTCGGCACCTTCGAAGCCGTCCAGCTCGACGAGCAGCTGGTTGAGGGTCTGGTCCTGCTCGCGATTGAAGCCGTGCCCCGAGCGCTGCGCACCGACGGCGTCGAGCTCGTCGATGAAGATGATCGCCGGCGCGTTCTTCCGCGCCTCGTTGAAGAGCTTGCGGATGCGCGCCGCGCCGAGGCCGGCGAACATCTCGACGAACGACGAGGCGGAGGCGCTGTAGAAGTTCGCGCCTGACTCGAACGCGACCGCCTTCGCGAGGAGTGTCTTCCCGGTACCGGGCGGCCCATAAAGGAGAAGCCCCTTCGGGACCTTCGCGCCGAGCCGCTCGAAGCGCTTGGGATCGCGCATGAAGTCCACGACCTCCATGAGCTCGCCGCGAACCTCCTCGACGCCGGCCACGTCGGACCAGCTCGTCTTCGACCTGCTGCCCTGGATCATGTTCGCCGGCGTCGAGCGAGGCATCATCCCGACCGTCTTCCAGAGCAGCCAGCACATGACGGCGATGAGCACGAGGAACGCCAGCCCCAGGTAATTCATGGCGAAGTCCGCCGCAACATGGAACCAGTGCCCCACCATCTAGCGTCTCATCGGCAGGAGGAGGCGCCTCCCTTAGCCGAGCGATCCGGCCGCCTCCTCGGCCGTCGTCGTTCGCACGCCCTGCTCGCGCCAGGCGGTCACGCACGCGGCCGCCCGTGAGGCGTCGACACCGCGCGCGGCGTCCTCCACGAACGTGATGCGGCGACCGCGGCGGAGGAGCGCCCGCACCGCCGCGTCGTCGCAGATCTCGGTCGCGACGCCGAAGAGGAGGATCTCGTCGGGATCGAGGACATCCAGCAGATTCTCTGTATTCGGGTTCGTGAACGGGTCGTAGTGCTTCTTCGGGATGAGGATCTCACGCCGGCCGTACAGCAGGCGGTGGAGGGTCGGCCGAGGAACCGGTACGAGCGGAAGGGGAAGCGGGTCGACCTGCTTCGTCTCGGGGATCTTCTCCGCGCCGCGTGTGCCGAGGAGGCAGTGCGGCGGCCAGGTGGTGTCGTGGTTCGGCTGCT
>DASSVO010000010.1:0-33533 GCA_035706005.1 Gaiellaceae bacterium
CCCCTCATCCTGCTCACGCGCCGCCGGGACGTCATGGGCGAGCACGTCAACCGGCTGCCGACCACCGTCGTCGCGATCGCGGTCGCCGCCCTGATCGGCGGGCTCAACGTCTTCCTGCTCGCCCAGACCGGCGGGCTCGCCTAGCAGCGCCGCGCTATCCGGTCACGACCCGGGTGGGAGCCGAGCGCGCCTCCCCGGGCCCGGACGGCGCGTACGCGACGACGAGCACCCGGATCCGCCGGCTCTTCCATTGCGAAGCGAGGCGAAGGGCCGGCTTCGTCGCGCCACGAATCGGGGCGCAGGCCGTGCCGTGGCTGTTGCAGCGCAGCCAGCGGAAGCGGTGGGCGGTCGGTGCGTCGCCGTACCAGGTGCCCGTCGTGGCCCTGAGGACGCTGCCGACGCGAGCCTTCCCGCGGACCTGGGGCAGCGCGTGCGGGCTCGGCCGGATCGGGTACGCGGAGGCGGTCTCGCGGCGGCCCGCGGGCGACGTGACCGCGATGGGCCCGCTCCGGGCGCGCCGCGGCACCGTGGCCACGAGCTCCCGGTCCGAGTTGACCGTGAAGTGCGCCGCGACGCCGCCGAAGGTGACCTTCGTCGCGGCGGCTAGGCCGCTGCCGCGGATCTTCACGCGCGACCCGACCGTCGCGCTCGACGGCTTCGTCGTCCGCACCGTGAGCGGCTCGACGAAGTGGTAGACGTGGACGTCCCACTGGTTGAACGTGTCGCCGAACGAGCCCGCACTCGCGGTGACTCTCCGCTTCTCGCGGTAGACGCTGCCGTTGTGCACCCACCCCGGCAGCCCGCTGAACCTCACCGTGACGGTGCCGGGGTCGCTTCGGGCCGCCAGAAGCCAGAGATCGTCGACGGAGGTCCCTTGCCGCAGCAGCGCCTCGGTGCCGGAATCGTCTGTGTGGACGGGACTACTGGTTCCCACGTTCAGGAGCGCCGGGGCGATGGGGCTCGAGGAGGAGAGCTCCTCGACGAGCGGCTTCAGCACGCTTTGCCAGAACGTCCAGTTCCAGCCGAACTGGGCGTCGCTCCCGCTCCAGCAACCGTGTAGCTGGCCGCCGTAGAAGGCGAGCGCGCGGGCCCCGTTGATGATGGCGTCGTAGGCCATGTACCGCTCCTGCTGCAGGGTCGGCAGGACGAAGGCGCCGCTCGTCGTGTGGTCGTAGCTGGCGCCCGCGCAGATCTGGAGCGTCGTCCAGACCGGGGCCGACGGCGTGATCGACGCGAGCGTGGCCGTCCACTGGCCGACCCGGTTCAGCTCGGGGAAGGGATTGCCCCACGTGATCGGGTAGATGTCGACGCCGTGGACGTCGGTGACGGCGGAGTAGGGCTCGAGGTCGGCTGCGGTGCCGCGCGGCGCCTGGACCGTGACCCACAGCGGTGACGGGTCGAGTGCGGGCTCGCCGCCGCACCAGGCCGGGTCGCCGCGGGAGGTGACGCGGCAGTAGGCGAACTGGAGCGTCGACGGGGCCATGTCGCTCCAGAACGGCTCGTCGCGTCCCTTCCACATGGCGATCGCGCTCCCGCTCGGATCGCTCGCGAGCGTGCCCACGACCTGCGCCAGCGACGCGTCCTCCGGCGAGCCGGGGAGGGCCTGCGCATACCCGTTCAGATTCACCCACGTATGGACGTGAAGGGCCGCTGCCGCCCGATTCCAGGCGAGCGCCGACGTTATGTCGTCGCTCGTCCAGACGGCGCCCGGGCCGACCCGGAACACGTTCACGCCCGCCGAGGCGAGCTCGGTCCAGGCATTGGTTCCCCACGGCGTCCGCGATCCCAGGATCGGAGGGGGCGAGAGGACGATCGGAAACGCCGGCTTGCCGTTGAACAGGATCGTCGGGCTCTGCTCGACCGGCGGCGGCGCCGGGTGCGCCGCGCCGGCGAGGCTCGACACGAGCACGGCGACGCCGACCGCAACCAGGAAGAGCCTGATGCCAGACGAGCTGCGACTCACCAAACCTCCGACCCCACGAGCCCGCACAGCGTAGAAGAAAGGCGCCGTTTCCGGCGCCTTTCGCAGTAGCGGGGGCGGGATTTGAACCCGCGACCTCCGGGTTATGAGCCCGGCGAGCTACCTGACTGCTCCACCCCGCGTCGCGGCCCCGATTGTAGCACCCTCGTTACAGTCGTTCCGATGTCGGACTGGGTGATCTGGGGCACGCTCATCCTCGCTGCCAGCGCGGGAATCCCGGCCTTCGCGCTGCTCGTGGTGCGGGCGCTCGAGGCGAGGCGCATCGTCGGGGACTTCCGCCGGGACGTCGTCCGCCGGCTCGACGAGATCGCCGCGAAGGCCGAGACGACCGCGGAGAAGGTCGCCGCGGCGGGCGACACGGCAGAGCTGCAGGAGAGACTGGAGCGCCTGCGCGTCTCGCTCGCGCGGCTCGCCGTGCTGCGCAACGCGCTCGACGAGGCGAAGGTGAGCTTCGGAAGCATCGTCCCCCTCCCGTGATCGTCGCGGCGGTCGATCTCGGCACGAACACGACGCGGCTCCTCGTCGCCGACGTCGAGGACGGACGGGCGGAGGAGCTCCACCGCGAGACGCGGATCACGCGTCTCGGCGAAGGCGTCGACACCCGCGGCCGGCTCCTCCCCGTCCCCATCGCCCGCGTCCGCAACGCCCTCTCCGACTACCGCCGCACCGCCGAGTCGCTCGGCGCCGAGCGGACGCTGCTCGTCGCCACGAGCGCCGTCCGAGACGCGGAGAACGGCGAGGCGTTCCTCGGCGAGATCGAGTGGAGCTACGGTTTCGCGACGCGGCTGCTCTCGGGCGACGACGAGGCTGACCTCACGCGGCGGGGCGTCGGCGAGCTCGGCCCCGCGACGCTGCTCGTGGACATCGGCGGCGGCTCGACCGAGCTCGTCCTCGACGACTTCACGACGAGCCTGCCGCTCGGCTCCGTCCGCTTCGCCGAGCGCCACGGAGACGACGCGGCGGCGAGCATCGACGCGGCTCGCGACCTTCTGCCCGGCCTCGCTCCGGTGGACGCGGTCGGCGTCGCGGCCACGATCACGACTCTCGCCGCGCTCGACCTCGGCCTCGAGCAGTACGACCGCGAGCGCGTACACGGGCACGTCCTCACGCGCGACGGCGCCCGGGCCCAGCTCGAGCGGCTCGCAGCGCTCCCACTCGAAGAGCGCCGGCGCGTACCCGCCCTCGAGCCGGAGCGCGCGCCCGTGATCGTCGCCGGCGCCGCGATCCTCGTCGCGATCCTCGAGACCTACGGCCTCGCCGCGATCCGCGTCAGCGAGCGTGACCTGCTCGACGGCGCGGCCCTCGCCGCGGCCGAGCTCCCCGAGCCGGAAGAGGGAGCGGCGCCTCCCGGCGCCTACACGTGCTGCTAGCCCGCTAGAGCACGAGCGAGCCGGACTCCAGCTCGCCTTCCGGGGGCTCGCCTTCCGGCGGCTCGTCCTCCGCGAGGCGGCGCTGGACGACAGCACGCGAGAGAACGCCGACGAGCCGTCCGCCCTCCTCCACCACCGGCACCCGCTCGAGATCCTGCTCCTCGAGGAAGCGGAACGCGCCGTCGAGCTCGAGTCCGGCGTCGAGCGTGAAGTTCGGCGGCTCCGCGATCTCGCGGAGCAGCACGCCTCGCGGGTCGCGCCCCTCCGCGACGACCTCGCGCACGAGCGTCTTCCGGGTGACGACGCCGAGCAGGCGCCCTCCGCCCTCCGTGACGAAGATCGCACGCACCTCGCCGCTCTCGGCGAAGCAGCGGCCCGCCTCCTGGGCGTTCGCCTCGGCCGCGAGCGTCGTCGGCTCGGGCACCATCGCGTCGCGGACGGTCACGGGGCTCATCGTGCGCATTCTCGCGATTTACGGGTAGATGCCGCGCGCTTCGAGCGCCGCAGCGACCTCGCGGATCGCCGCCACCATCGCTGCCTGCCGCAGCGTGATCCCCTTGTCCTCGGCGACGGAGTAGACGCGGTCGAAGGCGTCGCTCATCTTGTCGGCCAGCTTGCGCCGGATCTCGTCGCGGTCCCAGAACAACCGCCCGAGGTCCTGCACCCACTCGAAGTACGAGACCGTGACGCCGCCGGCATTCGTGAGGATGTCCGGCACCACCGGGATCCCGCGCTCGCCGAGGATCTCGTCCGCCTCGATCGTCGTCGGCCCGTTCGCGCCCTCGACCACGAGCGACGCGTGCACCCGGTCGGCGTTCGCGCCCGTGAGCTGATCCTCGCGGGCTGCGAGGACGAGGACGTCGCACGGAAGCTCGAGGAGCTGCTCGTTCGTGATCCGCTCGCAGCGGTCGTAGCCGGCGAGCGAGCCGTTCTCCACGACGTACGCGTGCAGGGCGGGAACGTCGAGGCCGCGCTCGTCGTGCACGCCGCCCGAGACGTCAGAGACCCCGATCACACGCGCACCCCGCTCGTGCAGCTCGGACGCGGCGACCCCGCCGACGTTCCCGAAGCCCTGCACGACACACGCGCGACCCACGAGCTCGTAGCCGAGCCGCCGTGCGGCCTGCTCGGCGACCATGACGACGCCCGCGCCGGTGGCCTCGCGCCGGAACACGGAGCCTCCGATCGAGATCGGCTTGCCGGTCACGACCTCCGGCACCGCGTAGCCGCTCTGCATCGAGTACGTGTCCATCATCCAGGCCATCGTCTGCTCGTTCGTCGCCATGTCGGGAGCGGGGATGTCCGTCTGCGGGCCGATCTCACGGATCAACTCGGAGGTGAAGCGACGGGTGAGCTTCTCGAGCTCGCGCGGCGAGAGCGCATGGACGTCACACCGGATCCCGCCCTTCGCGCCGCCGTACGGGAGCCGCAGGAGCGCGCACTTCCACGTCATCCAGGTCGCGAGGGCGGCGCACTCGCCGAGGGAGACCTCGAGGTCGTACCGCATGCCGCCCTTCGTCGGCCCGAGCACGGTCGAGTGCTGCACGCGATAGCCCGGGTAGATCTCGATCGAGCCGTCGTCGCGGCGCAGGGGGACGCTGACGATGACCGCGCGCTCGGGAAAGCTGAGCCGCTCCGCGACCATGTCCGACACGCCCGCGTACGGAAGCGCCTGCTCGTACTGGGCACGCGCCATCCGGAAGAGCGGCGTGTCCCACTCCAGGACGGGCTCCGTCGGCGACGCATCCAGCTCGGACACGCGCGGGAGTGTACGGGCGCAGGACGAGGCGTCGTCCGTCAGGCCACGGGAATGCCGAGCCAGTCCGCGGCGGTGGCGGCGAGGTCCCGGGCGGACATGCAGACCCCTCCCCGCTCCCGGACCGCGTCGACCACGTCGAAGTACAGCCGGTCCCAGCCGCGGGCACCGGCCGGATCGAACCGCTCCGGATGCCACAGGATCGAGAAGCCGCCGCCGTTCTCCGCCGCCCGGTCGAGCAGCGCAAGGATGCGCGGCTTCGCCGCCGCGGCCGAGAGGCCCTCGTAGCGCTCCTCGGCGAGCGTCGCGTCCATGACCGCGAGCGGCACCTCGACGAGGTCGGCAGGCCGGTCGTTCTCCAGGTCCCAGGGACGAAAGGGGTGCGCGATCCCGGCGCGGAAGCCGACGGCGTCGGGGAAGCCGAGGCTCGTGTCGTAGTGGAAGCCGATCCGCTGGAGAGGCACGAGATTCCGGTGCGGGTCGATGCGCAGGTAGTGGTAGCGGTGGCCGATGATGGGGCCGTCGAGCTGCGCGAGCAAGGCGCGTTCCGTGGCGAGGCGGTCGAGATCCTCGGCCGCGAGATAGCTGCCGTGCAGGCCTACCTCGGCACCCGCCTCGACGAGCGTCTCGACCAGGCGGGGCCGGAGACGCTCGTAGGCCTCGGGGGCGGCGCCGTCGGCGCGGTGCCCGTGTCCCGCCATGACGAAGAACGTCGAGCTCGCCTCGTGCTCCCGCTCCTCCGCCACGATCTCCGCGAAGCGCCAGTTCGGGTCGCTGCCGCGGAGCCTGTGGAGCGGCACGCGGGCCAGCCCGCGGGCCTCGTGGAGCGCGGGCCCGGCGCGCCCCGCGAGCGCGTGCCCCTTGACGCGCGCCGCGGCGCCGAGCATCCCGATCCGCGTCCAGCGCCAGGGCACGTCGACGTCGTGCGTGAGCGCGACGACGAAGCGGGCGCTTCCGTACCGGGGGGAAGGCACGCCGAGCTCACGGCGGAGCCGCTCCAGAGGCGGATCGAGCGGGTCGAGACACGACGAGGAGGCGAAGAAGCGCCCGTGGCGGTCGCGCGGCGCGCCGATCTCTTCGATCCGTGCAAGATGGAAGAAGGCCTCGGCGACGGCGTCCCCCTGTGGCAGCTCGCCGCGCTCTACCTGGTCCCACGCCTCCTGCCGAAACGGAACGTCCTCCCCAAGACGAAGATGGCCCCCGCCGAGCGTGCCGAGAACCCACCGAGCCCGCCGCTCGACGCGCTCGGAAATCTCGACCCCGGCCGACATCGCCGGGATCCTAGTGCCCCCGTTCCGTGCTGATCTCGCATCTCCGGCGAGCGAAAAGCGAGCGAGGCAAGGACGCAGGGAGCGCCGATAGCGGTGTTCTATCGGCGCGACTGAGGACCGCAGCCGGCGAAGCCGGCCGACGAGCGGAGCGAGGAGTCGCGGCGCCTTGCAGCCGCCGGGGATGCCTAGATCAGTGCTGGACGGGGCGCTCAGTACCCTTGGGCGTCGTGAGCTCGGAGTCGCCCGGCAAGCCCCATTCGCTCGGCAGGCAGCTGCGCGGGCTCACTCGAGACTCGTTCATCTACGGCATCGGCGGCCTCGTCTCGCGCTTCCTCGCCATCCTGATGCTGCCGCTGTACACGAGCTACGTCTCGGCGGCCGACTACGGTCGGATCGAGGTCCTCATGTCCGCTATGGCCGTGGCGGTCACGCTGCTGCGAGGCGGCGCCAACTTCGGCTTCCTCCGCTTCTACTTCCTGGACAAGGACGCCGACTACCGACGTCGCCTGGTCCGTACGGTCTTCTGGGCCCAGATGGGGTATTCGACGGCGGGGCTCGTCCTCTGCATCGTCTTCGCGCACACGATCGCCGGCTGGTTCGGCGTGACGCAGCACGGCCCACACCTCCAGGGCAGCGGCACGAACCTCGTCATCGCCACGGGCGTCCTCCTCTGGTCGAACGTCAACTACGCCCAGATGACGAACCTCTTCCGGGCCGAGCAGCGCTCGGTTGCGTTCTCCATCGCGACGCTCGCGAACATCGCCGTCACGGTCCCGCTCACCGTGATCCTCGTGGTCGTCTACAAGGAAGGCCCGCTCGGGATCATCGTCGGGAATCTCAGCGGCACCCTCGTCATCTACCTGGTCCTGCTCGCCTACCGGCACGAGCAGCTCGGGCTTCAGTTCGACGGCAAGCTTCTCCACGCCCTCAACCGGTTCGGAGTGCCGCTCATGGGAGCCGCGCTCGCGTTGTGGGTGACGAACTTCGGCGACCGCCTGATGCTGAGCAAGCTCCTGCACGGCTCGTACCGCCTCACCGAGGTGGGCCAGTACTCGCTCGCCAACAAGGTCAGCTCGGCGATGGTGCTCCTCTTCACCGCCTTCCAGGTCGCCTGGCCCGCCTTCGCCTATTCGATCGAGGACGAGAAGGCCGCGAAACGCGCCTATTCGTACGTCCTCACGTACCTGATGTTCATCGCCGCCTGGGTGGCGGTCGGCCTGAGCCTCTTCGCGCCCTGGATCGTGCGCGTGCTCGCCCAGAAACACGATTTCTGGCCTGCCGACGCGGCGATTCCGGCGCTCGCCTACTCGAGCGTCTTCTACGCGGGCTTCACCGTCGTCACGATCGCCACCGGCCGGACGCGGAACACACAGTTCAACTGGGTCGCCGCGGCGCTCGCCGCAGTGCTCAACTTCACGCTCAACCTGTGGCTGATCCCCGCCTACGGGATGCTCGGCGCCGCGTACGCCACACTCGCCGCCTACGCGCTCCTGATGGTCGTGAGGACGTGGAACGCACAGATGCTCTACCCCGTCGCGTATCAGTGGCGCCGGGTCGCCGTGCTGCTTCTCGTTGCCGGAGGCCTGACCCTCGTCGGCAAGCTGCTGCCGCGTTCGTTGGCGCTCTCGTTCGGGCTGACGTTCGCCTACCCGCTCGCACTTGGCCTCCTCGGCTTCTACCTCCCGGCCGAGCGGCGGCGGCTCAGGCGCCTCCTTCCCGCCCATAACTAGACTCGCGCGCATGTCTGGGAAGGGGACTGCGGTCGTGGTGGAGGTCGCCTGGGTGAACGGCCTCGCGGCGATCCGCTCGCTCGGGCGGCGAGGGCTGCGCGTGCTCGCGCTCGACCACCGGCCCCATGCGCTCGGCTTCCGCTCCCGGTACGCCGAGCAGCGCCTCGCGCCGGATCCCCTCGACGACGAGAAAGGCTTCGTCGAGGCGCTCCGGTCGCTCGCGGAGGAGACCGACGACGCGCTGCCGGTCTTCCCCACGCACGACGAGCACGTGAACGCGATCGCGCGCCACGCCCGTGAGCTCGGCGAGCGCTTCCGCTTCCCCTTTCCCAGCTGGGAGGTGCTGGAGCGCATCCAGAGCAAGCGCCACCAGCTCGAGACGGCGAAGTCCGTCGGCGTCCCCGTCCCGCACACGCTCTACCCGGGCTCGGCCGAGGAGGCGCAGGCCGCCGGCGAGGAGCTCGGCTTCCCGCTGATCGTCAAGCCGTCGGCGAACGTCGGCTTCCGGCGCAGCCACAAGCGCCAGCTCTTCCGCTGCGAGAACACGGCCGAGCTCGAGCGCGCCTACGAGGCGGCCGCCGCCTACGAGCCGATGGTGCAGGAGCTGATCCCAAGCGGCCCGGAGGAGATGTACACGCTCGGGAGCTACCTCGACCGCGACGGTCGGGCCCTCGGGCTCTTCTCGGGCCGCAAGCTGAGCCAGACCCGCGGCTACATGGGCAGCGCCCGCGTCGGGGAGTCGATCTGGGTGGAGGAGGTCGTCGAGCAGGGGCTCGCCCTCCTGCGGGCACTCGGCTTCCACGGCATCTCGCAGGTGGAGGTGATGCGCGACCCGCGCGACGGCCGCTACAAGCTGCTCGAGGTCAACCCGCGGCTCTGGCAGTGGCACAGCCTCGCGGCGGCGTGCGGCGTCGACCTCCCGTGGATCGCGTACCGCGACCTCGTGGGCGAGCCGCTGCCGCCGGCGCGGATGCACGGCGACGGGAAGCGCTGGGCGATTACGCTCATGGCCGGCTCCCCGCTCGCGCTCGAGCGGCCGCCGTACGTGGACGCCGTCTTCGCGCGGGACGACCCGAAGCCGGCGCTCGTGCAGCTCGGCCGCTTCGCGCACCGCGGGATCCACCGGCTGAAGCCGGCCGCCACGGCCTCGGGAGGCGTCAGTGGCTGACCGGCGGGCGATCCTCGGGACAGTCAAGCGCCACGTGCCGATCTCGGTCAAGCGGCGTGTGCGGAAGGCACTCCCCGAGCGGTACCGCGGGCTGTGGAACCCCGACTGGCACCGCGGCACGGTCCGGGGGACCGACGCGTTCTGGGACTACCTCGGCAAGCTCCAGCTCGACTACCTCGTCGAGCAGGGCCTGAAGCCGGAGCACTACGTCCTCGACGTGGGCTGCGGGCCGCTGCGGGCCGGCGTCCATTTCATGGGCTATCTCGAGCCGGGCCACTACGCGGGCATCGACAAGCGCGGAGACACGCTCGAACGCGCGCGGAGGGTCGAGCTACCGCGCTACGGGCTCGAGGACAAGAACCCGAATCTGCTCGTCAACGGCGCCTTCGAGTTCAGCAAGCTCGGCCAGACCTTCGACTACGCGATCGCGCAGTCGGTGTTCACGCACCTGCCCGTGAACACGATCATGCGCTGCCTCGTCGAGATGGCGAAGGTGCTGAACCCGGGCGGCCGCTTCTACGCGACGATCTACGAGAACCCGCAGGGGAAGACGTATCTCGGCGAGATCCAGCAGTCCGAGCGGGTCGTCTCCTACCCCGACCGCGACAAGTACCACTACGACCTCGACACGCTCCGCTGCGCGTGCCAGGGCACCGGCCTGACGATGTCGTACGGCGGCGACTGGGGCCATCCCGACAACCAGAAGATGGTCGTCTTCACGCGCGATGCCTGACGGCGGCCGGCTCCGGATCCTCGGGATCGGCGACGCGAAATCGCGCCACTTCGCGCGCTGGGCCCGCCGGCTCGCGGAGCGCGGCCACGAGGTACACGTCGCCTCGGGGCGCGTCAACCCGCGCGGCGAGCTCGACGGGATCGAGGTGCACCAGTTCCAGGAGCTCGATCCGCTCCTCCGCGTGCCCGTGCTGCGCCGCTTCCGGATGGTGCCCGCGCTCACGAAGCTCGCCCGGCGCGTGCAGCCGGACGTCGTCCACTCGCACTACCTCCTGCCGTACGGCTACTGGACGGCGCGCGCCGGGCTCGAGCCCCTCGTCGTCAGCCCGTGGGGGAAGGATGCGATCGTCGACGCGTGGCAGTCGCCGGAGGCCGAGGAGCGCGCCCGCGTGGCGATCGCGCCGGAACGCGCCCTCGCCTACGTCGTCAACTCGCAGGCGCTCGAGGACGCGGCTGTCAGGCTCGGCGCCGACCGCGCGAAGTTCCACCGGGTCTTCTGGCACGCCCGCATCGACGCCTACTCGCCCGAGCGTGCCGACCGCGGCCGCTGGCAGGCGCTCGGCTGGCCCGACGACGCGATCGTGTGCCTCTCGCTCCGCAACTTCCGGCCCTACTCGAACCTCGACGTCGTCCTGAGGGCTTTTGCGAAAGCCAGACAGGAGGTGCCGGAGCTGCGGCTCTTCTCGAGCGCCGGCGGCGGCTGGACACGCTCCGAGTTCGACCGGCTCGCGGCCGAGTTGGGACTCGAGCTCTACATGGCCGTAGAGGACGTGCCGGCGGCCGAGCTGCCGTCGGTGAACGCTTCCGCCGACTTCGCGGTGACTCTGGCCGACGTGGATTCGTCCCCCGCCTCGCTGCTCGAGACGATGGCGAGCGGTGTCCCGCTCGTCGTCGGGCGCGCCCCGTCCATGGAGGAGTGGATCCAGCAGGGCGAGGGCGGCGAGATCGTGGAGCGCCGCGACGTGGACGCCGTCGCAGCGGCGATCGTCCGCCTCGCCCGCGACCCGGAGCTGCGCCGTCGTTACGGCGAGCGGAACCTGCGCGAGGTGCACGCGCGCTTCGGCGATCCGACCGCGCAGCTCGAGCAGGTCTATGCCGGGGTGGTCGGCGGCGCGGTCCGCGCGCCCGAGTAGGCTGCGCCCGTTGAAGCCGCTTCTCTACGTGATCTTCCAGCTCGTCGTGCTCGGTTGGGCCGCGTTCGCCGTCATCCGGCGCGACCCGTCCCCCGTCTACCGCCTCCTCTGGCTCGGCGCGCTCGGCGGCGTGATCGGGCTCGACTACTGGTACTTCGCGAACTTCGCGTATCCGAGCGGCTTCCAGCTCTAGGTCTCGCGCTCAAGCGCTACTCTGCGGCGGCCGATTACCGCACTGCGATGGGCGACGATCGTGCGCAACTCGGTTTCCTGATCGCGGCACTCGGCGCAGCCGTGCTCGCCGTCTCGGTGTTCCTGCCCTGGTACGGGGTCAGCATCACCGCGCCGGGAGCCGCCTCGGCCCAGCAGGAGCTCGCGAGCGCAGCCCAGCAGTACGGGAACACGACCTTCCAGGCGCGAGCGAACGAGCTGGGAGCAGAGTTCGGCTCCCTCGCCGGACGCCAACTCGCGACCGTCAGCGCCCACGAAGCTCTGAAGGACATCGGCCCGATGCTCCTCTTCGTCGCCGCCATCTCGCTCGTCGCCTCGCTCCTCCGTCTCGCAGGCGTCACCGGGCTGCTCGAGGCCGGCGGCGGGCAGATCGCGCTCGCCGGCAGCGCGGCGACGCTCCTCGTGCTCTTCCGGATGCTCACGCGCCCGGGCACACAGACGAACCTCGTCTCGCTCTCGCTCAGCTGGGGTATCTGGCTTGCGCTCCTGAGCGCGGCGGCGATCGTCGCCGGCGGGTTTCTATCGGCCTCGAGCCAGACCCGCAGGCGCCCGGCCGCGGGCTACTACGGGCCGCAGGCCTGACCGCGGGCGACCTGGCACACTCTTCGAGGTGGCCGGGGGTCCGGGTCTACGCCTTCTCCTTGCCGCCGTGCTGGCGGCGGCGGTCCTAGCGCCGGCCTCCGGCGCTTCCGTCTCGTCGCGCTCGCCAACGGCCTACGCAGGGCTTGGCACCTGGCTCGACATCTATGCGACTGCGGCCTGGGCCCACCCGGAGGCGGAGGTGACGGCGATGGCTCGCGTCGGCGTCCGGACGCTCTATCTGCAGACGGGCAACTACGGACAGCGGGTCGACCTCGTGCGACCGGGGGCTCTCGGACGTTTCGTCACCGCCGCTCACGCGGCCGGGCTGCGCGTGGTGGCCTGGTATCTGCCCTCGTTCCTCAACCCCGGCCAGGACGCGCGGCGAGCGCTGGCCGCGATCCGCTTCCGCACCGCGAGCGGCGACCGCTTCGACGCGTTCGCACTCGACATCGAGGCGAGTCTCGTCAAAGGGGTGCCGCTGCGAACCCGGCGCCTGCTCCGGCTCTCCGCCCGGCTGCGGGCGGCGGCCGGTCCTCGCTATGCCCTGGGCGCGATCGTCCCCTCCGCGGTCGGAATGCGCAGGCATCCCGCCTACTGGCCCCACTTCCCCTACCGGCCGCTCGCCCGCTTCTACGACGTCTTCCTGCCCATGGCCTACTTCACCGACGCCGGCGTGCACGGCAGCAAGCCGACCAGCGCCTATCTCACCGCGGACGTCGCGGCCATCCGGACCGCCACCGGCAACCCCCGTGTGCCGATCCACCTCATCGGCGGCATCGCCGGCTCGATGGGCGCGCCGGAGACCGCGGGCTTCATGCGCGCGGTAGGCGCATGCGCCCCGCTCGGCTACAGCCTCTACGAGTTCCCCATCACCAGCCGGGCAACCTGGAGAGCGCTCACGGGATCACCCGTCGCGTCCGCCGGCGCCCTAGCCTGCAGCTGAGCCCGCGGCGGGGACCGGCGCCTCGCGATCGACGTGGCTTCTCGGCAAGGAGAGCCAGACATCAGCACCGCCTTCGGAGCGGTTTCGCGCCCCGGCAGCCCCGCCGTGTGCTTCGGCGACGAGCTCCGCGATCGAGAGTCCCAGCCCGGCCCCGTTTCCGCTGCGCGCCTCGTCGCCGCGGCTGAAGCGATCGAACGCCCTCGCGCTGAACTCTCGCGAGAACCCCGCACCCGAGTCCAACACGTGCAACTCGACGCGCTCGCCGGCCTCGACGGCACGCAGGTCGACGTTTCCCTCGCCGTGCGTGAGAGCGTTGTCGACGAGATTCCCGAGCGCCTGTTCGACCCGCAGGGGGTCGACGTCAATACGGAGGTCGGTGGGGTCGGGACGGAGCTCACGGCCGAGCGTCCGAGCGCGGGTGGCAAAGCGCTCTGCGACATCTTCGAACAGGCTGTCCACCTCGACCGCCTCACGGCGGATGGGGAGCGGTCCCTGGTCGGCCCGCGCGATCAGGAGCAGATCCTCGGCGAGCCGCACGAGTCGCTGTGTCTCCTCCGACGCGGAGCGGAGCGCGTCCTCGAGCTCCTCTCGCGAGCGCGGCCGCCGCAACGCAAGCTCCAGCTCCGTCTGTAGCAGTGCGAGAGGCGTCCGCAGCTCATGGCTCGCATCCGCGACGAACCGTCGTTCGTGCTCGACGGCCGCATGCAGTCGCGCGAGCATGTCGTTGAGCGTGACGGCGAGCCGGCCGATCTCGTCCCCACTGGGCGGCAGCGGCAGAACGGCTGGCTCGTGGGCGGTCACGGCCGCCGCTCGCCGACGCAGGACCTCGACAGGACGCAGGGCGCCGGCCGCCAAGGCGTAGCCGCCGAGGGAAGCAGCGAGCAGCGCCAGCGGCAGAAAGACCAGAAGTTCGTGTCTGAGGTGTTCAAGCGAGTCGCTGCGTGGGGCGAGCGAGCGCGCGACCACGGCGATCGGTCCGTCACCGGAGGAGACGGCCAGCACGCGCCATGCGCCCTGGTGACCGTACAGCCGGAGCTGTTCGTTCCTCCATACGGGCCGTGTGCGGGCAGCAGGCAGAAGGCTCCGGTCGAGCAACGGCGCAAGCCCGTGCGGATGTGCCCCGAGCAGCCTGCCGTTCCGCGTATAGAGCTGCGCGAGCGTCGTCTCGCCGTCCGCGTCCACGTCGATGCGGTGGGCTCCCAGCAGCTCCTTCGCCTGCGCCGACAGCGTCTGATCGATCGTTCCGAGCAACTCGTTCGCGACGCGGTGGTAGACGAAGAGGCCGACGCCCGCCAGCACGACGGCCATCGCGAACGCGAAGGCGAGCGTCAGGCGGACGCGGATCGGAAGCCGCCGGGCCGTGTCAGTCCTTCCGTAGCCGGTAGCCGACCCCGCGCACGGTCTCGATCGAGTCGTGACCGAAGGGCCGGTCGATCTTCTCGCGAACGTAGCGGACGTAGACGTCGACGACGTTCGAGCGGCTCTCGAAGGCGAGATCCCACGCTCCGTTGAGAAGCTGGGTGCGAGTCAGCGTGACGCCGGCCCGGCGCATGAACAACTCGAGGAGAGCGAACTCCTTCGCGCTCAGATCGAGCTCCTGATTACCGCGCCAGACCCGGTGCGCGGCCGGATCGAGGCGAAGATCTCCGACCTCGAGCACAGCAGGGCGCTCGGCAGGCACCCGGCGCGTGAGGGCCCGCAGGCGGGCGATCAGCTCGTCGAAGGAGAACGGCTTCGTCAGGTAGTCGTCGGCCCCCGTGTCGAGCCCGCTGACACGATCCTCGATCGCATCGCGCGCGGTCAACATCAGCACCGGCGTCCAGACGCCCTCTTGGCGCAACCGGCGGCAGACCTCGAATCCATCGAGGCCCGGCAGCATGACGTCGAGGAGGATCGCGTCGTAGTCAACGGCTCGCGCCATCCACAGCGCAGCCTCGCCATGGTCGGCCACGTCGGTCGCGTAGCCCTCCTCGCGTAGCCCACGGCCGAGCAGCTCGCCGAGCTTCCTCTCGTCTTCCACCACGAGAACGCGCACGCGTTCATTGTCACGCGCCGGATGAGAACGAGATGAAGCAGCTCATGCCGGCCTCATCCCGCCGGTGCACGATCGCGCTGGAGCATGGATCGACCTGCTGCGGCAGACGCTGGACATTGGACGCTGATCCCAATATCGATCCCGCTTTCGCGTCCGAGCCCGCCGTGCGCGAAAGGCCGCGAGGGCGGAGGCGGCTACGTCTCTGGATCCCGCTCCTTGCCCTTGCTCTTTTGTCGCCGGCGATCTACTCCTGGACAACCATGGCCGTCCAGCCGTCGAGCCTGCCGCTGGCGGTGCGCAGCGTCGAGTGGCTCCGGATGCATCACTTCAACTGGCTCGTCGACGAGGCAGAGCACGTCTACTACAGCTGGCGCGCTCCGAAGAAAGGCGGCTCGCAGCTGAAGACACTGCCTGCCGTCGGACTTCGTCCCGGGCAGGCGGCGCCGACGGGCCACACGCGCGCGACGCCCTGGCCGCCGCGGATCAAGCCGGTCTTTGCGCATCGTCTGCCGGGCGAGGGAATCTGGGAGCCGACCGGCCCCGCGGTCGACGGCAAGCCGCCCGTATTGGTCACGACCTTTCGAACCGAGCTCGATTACCCGCGGATCGTCGCCTACGTCGCCTGGTTCGACCACACGCGCACCGCACTCGCCTACTACCCCGGCCGGTACGAGCCGCCCAGCGCGGCGCTGCGCGGGCCGGCGGAGATCCCGCACGACCAACGATGGCGGCTGCTCGCCACCTTCAACAGCGGCTTCATCTACCGGGACGGCCTGAACGGCGATGCCCTGAACGGACACGCGAACGAACCGCTCGAGCAGGGACTCGCCACGCTCGTCGGCTACAGGGACGGACGCGTCGATGTCGTGAGCTGGGGCGGCGGCCGAGCTCCCGGGCCCGCGATCGCCTGGGCCAGGCAGAGCCTGCCGCTGATCGTCGATCGAGGCCGCCTCAGCCCGAAGCTCAACGACAGCACCGCATGGGGCTACACGCTCGGTAACGCCGTCCGCGTCTGGCGCACGGGAGTCGGGATCGATCGGCGCGGCAACGTCGTCTACGCCGCCGCTGATTACCAGACCGTTACCACGCTCGCCCGGATCCTCCAGCGGGCCGGAGCGATACGCGCGATGGAGCTCGACATCAATCCCGAGTGGCCCACCCTGATCACGTACCGGCACCACCACGGTCTGATCCCGGCCAGGGTCGTCCCGAACTTCCAACAGCCGGCGACCCGGTACCTCGTCCCGGACGACCGCGATTTCTTCGCCGTCTACCGTCGTCTGCGCGGCCCGGTGGACGTCCCTCTGAAGTAGCCAGGCCGAGGAGACGTGTGGTTCAGCCGGCCAGCAACACCGTTGCGGACCGCCGCGGCGCGTGGCTCCACGCCTTCTCGGACTGACACATCGGACAGCGTTCGGGTGGCCGCGACCGGAAGACGCCGTAGCCGCACACCGCGCACGTGAGACTGCGCTTCGCCTGCGGCGAAAGGCCTTCCGCGCACCACTGAGCCTGGGCGCGAACCCAGGCGACCGCCTGGTCGAGCTCCGCCCTGTCGAAGACCGGCAGACGGTGGTCGGAGGCGCGGTCGCGGTGCGCGCGCGGCTCGATCGCCTGGAGGGCGACTCGCAACTCCGGCAGCAACTCGCGGAGAGTCGTGGCGGCTTCGAACCCTCCGAGTCGCGGCAGGTCGACCTCGAGGAGCGCGATCTGCGGCCGTCGCTGAAGCCCCAGCCGGATCGCCTCCGATCCGTCCTCGGCCTCCAGCACGACGATTCCCTCGACGACCTCCCGCGCCCACGACCCGACCAGTGACCGCGTCGGCTGGTCGCCGCTCGCGACCAAGAACTCGATCTTGTCCATTCGGCTGCTCCTTGTGATCGGCTCCCCCGAGCGTGCCGAGCGGCAGAACGCGGGCCAATGGGTTGGCGGCCCCATCTTCGGCCGGGATGGGTGCTCGGGCGGTGCGAAATGGCGGCTCGCCTCCATCGCCGTCTCCCTGCCGCACCGCCACGATGGCCGCCAATGTCGATTTCACCTTGTGCGAAAGGAGCAAAGACGATGCAACTGCGAGTTCCGCTGCTGCTCGCAGTCGCCGCCGTACTCGTGGCGGCGACTGTCGTGGGTTGCGGTGGCGGAGAGAAAGAGGGAGCCGCCGGCGGGAAGCAGGCGGGAAGCCAGGTACTGAAGATGGCATGGGGCGCGGAGCCGCCCTCGCTCGACCCGGGCCTTGCCACGGACACGACGTCGTCCAACGTCCTGCTGAACATCATGGATCCGCTCGTTCGGCTCGACGATGACCTGCGGCCGGTGCCCTCACTGGCGAAGAGCTGGGACGTCGACGGCAAGGTCGTGACGTTCCATCTGCGCGACGACGGCCGCTGGACGAACGGCGATCCGGTGACGGCGCACGACTTCGAGTACTCCTGGAAGCGGACGCTCGACCCGAAGCTCGCCGCGGACTATGCGTACCAGCTGTACGGGATCGTAGGAGCGGAGGCGTACAACAGCGCAAAGCCGGCACAGGCAGCGGAGCTGCGGGACAAGGTCGGCGTGAAGGCGCTCGACGACCGCACGCTGCAGGTGACGCTGACCTCGGCGCAGCCGTGGTTCGTGCAGCAGGTCGCGCATCACTCGTTCCTGGCGGTGCACGAGCCGACGATCGAGAAGTACGGAATGAAGTGGACCGAGGCGGCGAACATCGTCACCAACGGCCCGTTCAAGCTCGCCGGCTGGAAGCACGACGCCTCGATCACGCTGGCTAAGAACGCCGACTGGCGCAACGCCGCTGACGTGGCGCTCGACCGGGTCGACGGCAAGATCATCGTCGAGGGGACGACGCGACTCCAGGCCTTCCAGGCCGGCGACATCGACGTCCTCGACGGCGGCGGCCTGCCGACCTCGAGCCTGCCGCGGCTGAAGCAGACGCCCGAGTACGAGAAGTACCCCGCACTCGGGACGTACTACTACGGCTTCAACCTGAAGAACATCCCCGACGTCAACCAGCGTCGGGCGATGGCGTTCGCAATCGACCGGCAGGCGATCATCGACCACGTCGCCCAGGCCGACCAGATCCCGGCCACCGGAATGGTCCCGAAGGGGATGCCGGGCTTCGACGTGATCAAGCAGGACTTCCTGCCGGCCCGCGCGGACATCCACAAGGCGAACCAGTTCATGGCGAAGGTCGAGAACCCGAAGCGACAGATCACGCTCGTCTACAACAACGCCCCCGGCCACAAGGAGATCGCGGTCGCGGTGCAGGCGATGTGGAGGGAGCTGGGGATCTACGTGACGATCAAGGCCCAGGAGTGGGCGCAGTTCCTGCAGGTCCTCGGTCCTCCCCCGTCCGACACCGTGTACGTCTATCGGCTCGGCTGGATCGCCGACTACGGCGACCCGATGAACTTCCTCGAGCTCTGGACGAGCAAGTCGGGCAACAACAACAGCCGCTTCGCCAGCCCGGCCTACGACCGGCTGATCGACCAGGCGCGCAACACGCCGAACGACGCGGCCCGGTACGAGATCTACCGCCAGGCCGAGGCGATGCTGACGGGCCCACAGGGCGCCATGCCGATCGCCCCGATCTACTGGTACACGTACACGAACCTCGAGCGGCAGTCCGTCAAGGACACCTTCGAGATCAACCCGCTCGACCAGTTCGACCTCTCCAAGGTCGTCATCGAGGAGACCTGAGCAGAGGTCGACCCACGGCTGCCGGGCGTCCATCCCCCCTACTTCCGCCCGGCAGCCGCCCCCTAGTAGCGGCGTGCCAGGCGGCGGCCGGCCTCGAGAGCGAGTGCCAGTGCCGCCGCCACGCCGAACGCCAGCAGAAGAGCGTGCAGTGGCTGCTCGGCGAATGCCTTCCCACCGAGCCAGCCGATGGCGCTCGCGTAGCTCGCCCAGAGGACGCCGGCCGCCAGGTCGTACGCCGCGAAGCGGCGCCAGCTCAGGCCGACGAGCCCGGCCGACAGCATGGTCGCCGTCCGGCCTCCCGGGATGAACCGCGAGACGAGGATGATCGTGCCCGATCGCTCTCGCAACGCCTTCTCGGCACCGTGGATGCGCGATCGCCATCTGGCCGAACGGAGCAGGCGGCCGCTGACGGGGCCCTGTCCGGCCCGTCCGATCAGGTACGCGGCGTTGTCGCCGATCACGGCCCCGCCCGCGCCGGCTACCAGGACGAGCGACAGGACGAGGTCGCCGGTACCGGCGAGCGCCGCCGCAGCGACCACCGTCGCCTCGCTGGGAACGATCGGGAACACCGCGTCCAGGGCGGCGACGCCGAGGATAAGGGGATAGACCCAGCTCGACGCCGTGACGAGGTCGATCCAGGACTCGAACACCCGCCCAGCGTCGCAACGCCGGTGCAGGGTGTAAATCCGGTCGCCGCCCCATTCCGGTTACGGGCCGCCTGGGGCCGCAGGGACAAATGAGCTCCTCGCCCGATGGCGCCGCCACCCGCCGGCCGCGACGATTCGAACCATGAGTGCGGAGGTGGTCATCGCGCTCGGCTTGACGCTCGCATCTGCCGGTGCGCTCAACTGGGGCTACCTGAGCGAGCACAGCGCTGCGTCGAGGCTGCCGCCGCTGCGGCTTCGTCGTCCGCGGCGCTCGCTGCGCTTGCTGCTGGGCAGTCGTGGCTGGCGCATCGGCTTCCTCTGGGAGACGACGGGCTTCGTGCTCTACGTCGCGGCCCTGGCGCTGGCGCCGCTTGCCCTCGTGCAGGCGGTGGCGGCCGGTGGCATCGGCGTGCTCGCCGTTCTCGCTTCCCGCGTCACTGGCACGGGACTCGAGCGGCGGGAGCGCGTCGCGGTGGCCATCTCGATCGGCGGATTGGCGTTGCTCGGCGCCTCGCTGGCCGGCGGAACCGACTCGGGCGGCGTCGCCTCGTGGTACCTCATCGGGCTCTGGCTCGCCGCCTCGGCGGGCGCTGCCGCGGCGGCGATCACCGCCGGCAGAGGCGTGTTGCCCGGAGGTGCGGCCTTCGGCGTGGCAGCGGGAATCCTGTTCGCCGCGGGAGATATCGCCACGAAGGCGGCGGTGTCCGGCGGCGACCATCTCGCGGTCGCGCCGGCGATCCTCGGCTTCTACGCGGGCGGCACGATCATGCTGCAGCTCGGCTTCCAGCGCGGGCGGGCGCTGACGACCGCGGGAATCGCGACGCTCGGGACGAATGCGATCCCCATGGCGGCCGCGATGACGCTGTTCTCCGAGCCTCTCCCCGACGGGCCGCTCGGGATCGTCCGCGTGCTGTCGTTCGCGGCTGTCGTCGCCGGCGCCGTCGCGCTCGCGCCGCGCCGCGTCTCGAGTCCCCCGCCGACTCAGGCGGAGCGCGCAACAGTGCCGCCCGCGGCGAGTGCGGCCCGCAGGTCGGCAATCGCCCGGTCGCCGAGCGCTGCGACGACGCCCGGCCGCTCGAGCAGACGGGCGCGCTCGTCCGGAGTCGACCAGGCGAGAACGTAGGGATCCTCGAGGATCTCGGCGAAGGCTCGCCCTTTCCGGTGCTCTCGGAGCACGTAGCGCTCCACGTACTGCTCGCGCCGTGACGTTCCGAACAGGGACTTGAAGGGATTTCGCACCGGTGCCTCCTCCGTCTCGTCTTCGCCCGGCCGGGGCGCCCGGATGACTTTGCGCCCCGGCTCCTCTGCTTCCGGCGGACCGATGCTCGCTGCCCGGTTCCCTGAGGTGTGCGACAGCGTGGAGCCCGTTCCGCTGAGCCCATACTTGCCGCCTTGCAGCGGGGAGACCATGGGCTCGAGACCCGATCCCGACGTGGTCCTCGCCCCATCGAGCGGTCGATGGCCGATCCGCCCGCTGCAAATGGGGGCCACGCCCCATCGCGCCCGGACCTCGCGCGGGTCAGGCTGGAGATCGATGACCACGTACGAACCGGAGGAGGGAACGATGATGGGAGGAACAGTCGTCTGCGGTGTGTCGGAAGCCCCAGGCGGCCGCTGTGCCGCCGAGCTGGCGCACGCGCTCGTGGCGCGTCTCGGGCTACGGCTGGTGCTCGTCCATGTGATCGACGGGGTGCCGGCGGGTACCCACGAAAGCCTGACGGCGCGGCAGCGCCAGGCCGGAGCGGAGCGGATCCTCGACGAGATCGCGCACGAGATCGGCACGGGGACCGAGAAGCGTGTCATGATCGGAAACCGCGTCGAGGCGCTCGCGCAGGTGGCGGCCGAAGAAGGCGCCGACCTGATCGTCATCGGCTCGCGACCTACGGGGCTGGGCAACCGCAAGCTGCGCTCCACGCTCGCGCGGGAGCTCGACGCCGCAACACCCGTGCCCGTCGTCCTCGCCCCGCCGACGAACCGCAAGCGCAGCGACCACCGGCTTGCGGTCGCAACCGGCGTGGCTATGCACTAGTACGCTCGGGAACGACCCGGACGATGCGTCTCCCACGGCTACCGCTGCTCTGGCGGATCTTCGCCATCAACGCGGCACTGCTCGTCGTCGCGACGTTGCTGCTCGCGCTCACCCCCGCGACGATTCACGCGCGGATCGCCCTCGTCGAGGGCCTCGATCTCGCGGTGGGACTGCTGGTGATGCTCGCGGCCAACCTCTTGCTCCTTCGCCACACGCTCCGTCCGGTCGACCGCCTCGTCCAGCGAATGCGGAACATCGACCTCCTCCGCCCCGGCCAACGAATTCCCGAGCAAGGCGGGCTCGAAGTCGCGGAGCTGACGCGCACGTTCAACGAGATGCTCGAGCGTCTCGAGACCGAGCGTCGAGAAAGCGGCCAGCGCGCCCTGCGCGCGCAGGAAGCGGAACGACGGCGAATCGCCAGCGGCCTCCACGACGAGGTCGGACAGGTCCTCACAGGCGTGCTGCTCCGGCTCGACGACGACGAGACCAAGCAGGCGGTGCGTCAGGCGCTCGACGAGGTGCGGCGGATCGCGCGAGAGCTGCGCCCGGAGATGCTGGAGCAGCTCGGGCTCGTCAGCGCCCTGACCGAGCTCTCGCGGAAATTCGCCGAGTCGAGCGGTGTCGAGGTCGAGCGGCATTTCGCGCCGGACCTGCCGCGGCTGTCGGACGATGCCGAGCTGGCGGTCTACCGGGTGGCGCAGGAGAGCCTGACGAACATCGCCCGACATGCAGGGGCTTCCCGGGTCGAGATCGCCCTCCAGCCCGGACCGCACAGTGTCGTCCTTCGCGTGGTCGACGACGGGCACGGGATCCCGGCTCGCGATCCGTTCGCGCAGAACGGTCACGGCGGGCTGCGGGGCATGCGCGAGCGTGCGCTCCTGGTGGGCGGTGCGCTCGCCGTCAAGCCCGGCGGCGGAGGCGGCGTCGAGGTCAGGCTCGAGGTTCCGGCGGGACAGAGCTGATGCCGATCCCGCTCGTCACCCGCATCCTCGTCGCCGACGACCACCCGATCGTCCGCTCGGGCCTGAAGAAGGTGATCGACGCCCAGCCCGACCTCGAAGTCGTGGCCGAGGCAGAGGACGGAGCCGACGCAGTGAAGAAGGCGCTGGCCGAGGACGTCCACCTCGCGATCCTCGACGTGTCCATGCCGAAGACGACCGGCATCCAGGCCGCAGAGGAGCTGCACAAGCGAAAGCCGGAGCTACGCCTGCTGATGCTGTCGATGTACGACAGCGAGCAGTTCCTGTTCGAGTCGCTCAAGGCCGGAGCCTCCGGCTACGTGCTCAAGTCGGACGCCGACCAGGACATCGTCGAGGCCGTGCGACGGACGATGCGCGGCCAGTCGTTCCTCTACCCGTCGGCGGTCTCGACGCTCGTCAAGGACTTCGTCGAGCGCGGCCGGCCGGAGGAGGAGCAGTTCGACATCCTGACTCCGCGCGAGCTGCAGGTTCTGAAGCTGATCGCCGAGGCGTACACGTCGAAGGAGATCGCCCAGGAACTCGTGATCAGCGTCAAGACCGTCGAGCGCCACCGGCAGAACATCCTCGACAAGCTGGGCATGAGCGACCGTGTCGAGCTGACGCGCTACGCGATCCGGCGCGGACTGATCCAGCCGTAAGGAAAGGAGATGTGGACGCCATGAGCCTGAATCTGCAGAGCCCGGAGCTGCTTCGCCCTGCTCACGACGGCGAGGCCGAGGTCGGCGAGCGGGTGACGGTTCTCGACCTGACGACGAGCGCTGTGCGCGACTACCGGCTCGTCGAGCCGGCCGGGGAGCACGTCGCCGACGAGGACATCTCGATTCGCACGCCTCTCGGCTCGGCGCTCCTCGGCAGTCACGTCGGCGACGTACTCTCGGTGGACGACGGCGATCGGATCGTCCGGCTGGAAGTCGTCGAGATCGACGGTTGAGAAGAACTCAGGCGGCACGAACCGGGAGCTCCACCGCCAGGACCTGGAAGGCGATCCTGCCGCGCGGAGCCTCGACCTGCGCGATCTGACCCTTGCGCAGGCCGACGAGTGCCTGCCCGAGCGGCGAGGCCACCGAGACCCGTCCCGCGCCGAGATCACCCTCGAGCTGGCCGACCAGCTCGAGCTCGAGCGATTGTCCGGAGCTGACCTCGCGGACGCGCACGCGCTCCCCGAGATCGACACGGCCGTTGCCCGGGCGGGGCGTGACGATCCGGGCCGAGCGCAATCGCTCCCGGAGCAGCCCGATGCGCCGCTCGAGCCGGATCTTCTCCTCGCGGGCGTCGAGGTACTCCATGTTCTGGGCGAGATTCGCCTCGGTCGTCGTCGCTCGCCGCAGGCGGTCGGCCACCCGGCGCCGCCCCTCGCCCCTGAGCCGCTCGAGCTCCTCGTTCAGCCGCTCGAAACCATCCCTCGTGATCACCAGCTCCTGCATCTCGCTGCTCCTTTCGGTCGCGGATCGAACCGGGAGCTTCGCCCGCGGCACAGGGCCGCGACTATCGGGTCGCGACACCATCTTCCGGCCGATCGACCGATCGGGGACGGTCTCCGGGACGCGTGAAGGAATCCGCCCCGACATTCGTCCAAAGAAGTGCAGAGCAGGAAACCGTCGTCTCTCCGTTGAGGGGGTCTCGCATGCTTCGTCTCGTCGCCGTCGTGGCTGCCACCGTCACCACACTCGTCCTCGTGCTGCCCGCACACGGAAGCGCACCGCCGGTGGGCCGGCTGCCGAAGGGCCCGTCGTCGACGATCCGTACGTCGCCCGGCTCGCTCGTGGCAATCGCCCTCCCGCACCGCGCGCACGGGCTCGTCTGGAGGCTCGCGCGCAACGTTGACGCCGGGGTGCTACGCGAGGTCTCGGAGGCGAACGTCGGCAAGCACGTCGTCGTCGTGTATCGGGCGATCGGCGAGGGCCGGGTCAGACTCGCGTACGGCTTGACCCGCGGGGAAAGCCGACGTGCGCACGCCGCGCTTCGCTTCACCGTCAGCGTCGAACGCAGCTGACCGTGGAGGAGCTGGATTCCGTCACGGTCGCCCGTGCTCGTCGCGGCGACGAGCAGGCGTTCGCAGCGCTCGTCCGTCACTACGACCCCGGTCTGCGCGCACTCGCGTTCCGACTGCTCGGCGACCGGGCGCGGATGGACGATGCCTTGCAGGAGGCGTATGTCAAGGCCTACCGCTCGCTGCCGCAGTTCCGGGGCGACGCCTCGCTCGGAACCTGGCTGTACAGGATCGCCTACAACGCCTGCCTCGACGAGCTGAAGCGCACACGCGCCGTGATCGACCTGGAGAGCGCTCGCGATCGCACCCAGCTCGGCTCGGACCCCGTCGATGCGCTCTCCACGCGGCACAGGCTCTCGACCGCGCTCGCCGAGCTGTCCCCGGAAGACCGGGCCGCGGTGCTGCTCGTCGACGCCGACGGCTTCGACTATCGCGACGCGGCGGAGGTGCTGGGCATCCCGGAGGGAACGGTGGCGTCGCGGCTCAATCGAGCCCGCGCGGCGCTCCGGCAAACGCTTCAGGAGACCCGGAAAGGAGCAGCGAACGGATGAGCAAGGACACGATCGAACCGATCCGTGACGAGTGGCTCGGCGAGCTGCTCCGCGAGCTGGAGGCCCCGGAGCACCGGCCCCAGTTCCACGGCGAGCTGCGCCGGCGTCTCCGCGAGGAGCGCCAGGCGGCCAGGAGCCGCACGGTCGTCCGCTGGAGCCTGCGCATGGGTGCGGTCGCGACGGCCGCAGCAGTCGCGATCGCCGTGGTCGGGCTGCCGTGGGACGCGAACTCACCGTCCCTTCCCGGCCCGCAGGCCGCGAGCGCTGCGGTCGTCAAGGCGCGCGTCCGCGCCGCTCTCGCGACGCTCCACGGCCTCAGCGGCGTGCTTGTCGCGACCGGGCCGCGCGAGACCGACGGTGGACGCTGGCGCTTCGCGATGGATGCCGCCGGCGATCTACGGCTGCAAGGTCCCCGGCCCGGAGACGTCATGACCTACGACGCCGCGACAGGCGTCGTCCGCTCTGCACAGCACAGCGCCAGCCTCGACGGTGGCCCCCTCTTCTACGCCGAGCGCAGCGGTGTCGCCCCCGGCCCGCCCGACCAGGGCCCCCCGACCTGGGTGCTTCCCGAGCAGTACGGCGCCTTCGTCCGCGCCGCACTCGCGGACACGCCCTCCTCCGTCAGGAACACGACTTACGACGGGCGGCCGGCCTGGCGGCTCGATGTGCGCACGACGCCGAATGCGACCGTGCCCGAGCTGAGCGGCGACCACCTTTCGATCACCGTCGACCGTGCGAGTGGCATGCCGGTCCGCGTCGTCGAGAGCAAGCACGGCACCGTCCTGCGCGACGTTCGCATCCGGAACCTCACGGTCGATCCCAGGCTGGAGGCGAGCACCTTCACGCTGGCCTTCCCCGCCGGCGCCGAGGTGATGCGCAGCGACGACGGCTTCCGGCGTGTCTCGCTCGACCAGGTCGCGGCGGCCGTCGGATACCGGCCGCTCGTCCCGTCCTGGAGCCCTCCCGGCTACCGGCTCGCCGAGGCCGCCGTCGCGCAGGACGCCGCTCCGACCGGCAAGGACGGCGCCAACCCACCTTCTCGGATGGTCGTCTCCCTCGCCTACCGGCGCGGCATCGACCAGTTCTTCGTCACCACGCGGCTGCGCGGCGACGGCAGCTGGAGCGACCCCCTCGCCAGTCCCGAGGGCTACACCGACACACCGATCAAGAGCGCGCACACCGGGGGCATGCTCGCCGGCGCCGACGCGCAGGTCGTCATCTCGGCGCAGACCGAGCCGCACCTCTGGGCGCTCACCGACAAGCTCGTCGTCACCGTCGGCGGCGACCTCGACCGACGGGAGCTCACGAGGATCGCGAGCTCACTCGCCAGCGGTTGAGCAGTGCGGGATCGCGATGCCGCCGGCGGGACTTGAACCCGCACGGCCTCGAGGGGCTCGGACGGTCTTGTTGCCCCAACGTTGCCCCCGAGCTCGCGCTCAGAGCGGAGCCACTCCGGTGCGCCCGATAGCTGAGACTCAGGCCGGCTCGAGCGGTAGCGCGTACTGGACGTCAATCGGGTTCGGCGGATACGGAACGATCCGCGTCTCGTCGGTGAGCGACCAGCCCCTACGCTCGTAGAACCGACGGCCTGCCTCGTTCTCCTCCAGCGTCCAGAGCCTCGCCGTTCGGAAGCCGTGGGCGCGAAGGCGCTCGAGCGCGAGGTCGTGGAGCGCCGAACCAACACCGCCGCCCTGGTAAGCAGGCAGGACGTAAAGCGTGCTCAGGAACCCCTTGCCAACCGAGACGGCGCCCGCCGATACGCCTTCGACCTCCGCAACATAGACCTCGATCTCCGGGTCGGAGAGCGCCTCCGCCCAGACCTCACGGACAGCCTCGTCGGGAAACGGAAAGCGCTCCGGTGGATAGATGTGCGCGTAGGCCCCCACTGCCGCCTCGCGCTGGATCGCAAGCAGCGTATCGACCTCGTTCGGAAGGGCTTCTCGAAGCTCGATCAATCACTAATAGCGGAGCGGAAGATCGGCTGCGAACGAGCTTGCCTCGCCTGCAACCGCTGATAGGCTCGCCGCCAATGGGAGCGCGCCGCAAACCGGCTCTGGTCGCGCTCGCACTCGCGTCGGCGGTCGCGGCGACCGCCGGATGCGGCGGAGGATCGAGCACGCCGACCACGACGAACAAGGCCGCGGCATCGTGCGCAAAGTCGCAGTTGACGCTGGTGAAATCGGGCCAGCTCACGGTCGGCACCGACAACCCCGCCTACCCACCGTGGTATGCCGGCGGCACAAAGAGCTCCTTCTGGAAGGTCAACGATCCGTCGACCGGGAAGGGCTTCGAGTCGGCGACCGCGTACGCAGTAGCCAAGCAGCTGGGCTTCGGCCCCTCAGAGGTGCGCTGGACTTATGTGCCCTTCAACCGCTCCTTCGCCCCGGGCAAGAAGTCGTTCGACTTCGACATCAACCAGATCTCGTACACGCCGGCACGCGCGAAAGTCGTCACCTTCAGTACCTCGTACTACGACGTCAACCAGGCCGTTGTCGTGCTCAAGGGGACGAAGATCGCGTCCGCGCACACGATCGCTGACCTGCGGTCGTTCAAGCTCGGCGCGCAAATCGGGACGACCAGCTACGACTTCATCAAGTCGACGATCAAGCCCACGACGCAGCCGGCGGTGTACCCACAGAACGCCGGTGCGGTGCAGGCGCTGAAGAACAAGCAGATCGACGGCCTCGTCGTCGACCTCCCGACCGCGTTCTACGTCTCGGCCGCGCAGGTGCCGAACTCGAAGGTGCTCGGGCAGTTCGAGGCGGGCGGCGGCGCCGGCTACTTCGGCATGGTCTTCGCGAAGGGGAACCCGCTCGCCGCGTGCGTCGACAAGGCGCTCGCGAAGCTGCGCGCGAACGGGACGCTGAAGCAGCTCCAGCAGAAGTGGCTAGCGAAGGCGACCGGCGCGCCGATCTTGAAGTAGACGACTCGCGGCGCTCGCGCATCCTCGGCTCACTCTCCGGAGCCGATGGTCGCCGGGGCGTCGCGATCGCACTCCTCTCGACGCTCGTCTTCCTCGTCGTCGTAGTCGTCGTCGTCGCCAACTCGCCCGGCTGGCCCGCGGTGCACAGGGGGTTCTTCAGCTGGCACTACTTCAAGTCCACGCTCCCAGAGATTGCGAGGGCCTTCCTCCTCAACTGCAAGATCTTCCTGATCGCGGAGTGCCTCATCCTCCCGTTCGCGCTTCTGATCGCCGTGCTGCGGAGCCTGCCGGGACCGGTCTTCTTCCCGCTGCGGGCGCTCGCGATCGTGTATGCCGACTTCTTCCGCGGCGTGCCGACGATCCTCGTCATCTACATCCTCGGCCTCGGCGTGCCGGGGCTGGAGATCTCGGGCGTCCCGACCTCTCTGGTGTTCTGGGGGGTCGTGGCGCTCGTGCTCATCTACAGCGCGTACGTCTCCGAGGTGTACCGCGCGGGCATCGACTCGGTACATCCGAGTCAGGAGGCGGCCGCGCGCTCTCTCGGGCTCACCCGCTGGCAGACCCTCCGGAAGGTGATCCTCCCCCAGGCCGTCCGGCGGGTGATCCCGCCACTGCTGAACGACTTCATCGGCCTCCAGAAGGACACCGCGCTCGTGGGCACGCTCGGCGCGATCGAGGCGTTCAACCAGTCGAACATCGACACCTCCGCGACGTTCAACTTCACGCCGTACCTCGTGGCGGCGCTCCTCTTCGTCGCGATCACGATCCCGCTCGCGCGCTTCACCGACTGGCTGATCGCACGCGACCGCCGGCGCCGCCAGGCGCAGGGGGCGTTCGCGTGAACGCTCCGGCGGCACTCGAGATCGAGGGCCTGCGCAAGTCGTTCGGAAAGAACCTCGTCCTCGACGGAATCGACCTCTCCGTCGGAGAGCACGAGGTGACCTGCCTGATCGGCGCCTCAGGCTCGGGGAAGTCGACGCTGCTGCGCTGCCTCAACCTGCTCGAGCCTGTCGACGCCGGCCGGATCGTGGTCGCCGGAGAGGAGATCACCCGGCGCGGCGTCGACGTGAATCGCGTTCGGCGCCGGATCGGGATCGTCTTCCAGGCCTTCAACCTCTTCCCGCACATGAGCGTGCTCGAGAACGTCACGCTGGCCCCCAGGCTCGCGCTTCGCCAGAGCCGCAACCAGGCCGAGGAACAGGCGCGCGCGCTGCTCGGCCGCTTCGGTCTCTCCGACAAGGTGGACGCGTATCCCGACCACCTCTCGGGCGGCCAGCAGCAGCGGGTCGCGATCGTGCGCGCCCTCGCCATGCAGCCGCGGCTCATGCTGCTCGACGAGGTGACGAGCGCGCTCGACCCGGAGCTCGTCGCGGAGGTGCTGGAGGTGATCGGGGAACTAGCCGCCGGCGGGATGACCATGGTGATTGCGACCCACGAGATGGGCTTCGCTCGCGACATCGCGTCGCGCGTGTGCTTCCTCGACGACGGCGTCATCCTCGAGCAGGGACCGCCCGAGCAGATGTTCGGCTCGCCGCGCGAGCCCCGGACGCAACAGTTCCTCCAGCGGATCGTGAGCGCGCACCGACTCTAAGCCGCGCGACAGGTGTTGCACGACTACTTCGCCTGGGGCGACGACGACAAGAATTGGTTGAGCGATGCCGGGGGCGGGAGTTGAACCCGCACGGCCCGAGGGCCACCCGATTTTAAGTCGGGCGCGTCTGACCAGTTCCGCCACCCCGGCCGGGTGAGGGTACCTCCCTCCGCACCGCCGGATACCCTGGCGCCCGATGACGCAGGACACGATCGTCGCCCTCTCCGTCCTCGGCGTCGTGGGGCAGGTGCTGATCGGGATCGGGATCCTCGTCGGCGTGCTCGCGCTCGTCGGCGTCCGGGGTCCCCTCGACCTGATCCGCGGCCTGTTGTGGGGCTACGAGCTCTGGGCAGCGTTCATCGTCGCGTCCATAGCGACCGGCGGCAGCCTCTTCTACTCGCAGGTCGCGCACTTCCAGCCGTGCGAGTTCTGCTGGTTCCAGCGCGTGCTCATGTACCCGCTCTCGATCCTCACGCTGTTCATCGCCGCCCGCGGCGACAACCGCGCGGCGCGCTACCTGCTTCCCCTTCCGATCGTCGGCGCCGGCACGTCGACCTACCACATGCTGATCGAGCACGGTGTGATCGCGGAGCCGAACGCGTGCAAGGTCGGGGTCGTCGGAGGTTGCGGCATCAACTGGATCGCCAATCACTCGCTCGGCTATCTCACGATCCCGACGCTCGCGCTCACGGCTTTCCTTCTTCTCATTGGATTCTTGGTCCTCGCATCCGCCGGGGAGACCGAGGCTCCCGCTACCCTTCCCGCGCATGCCGAGCGGTAAGAGGGCAAGACAGCAGAGGCAAGCGGCCGCGGCAGCAGTGCGGACGCCTCCTCCCGTGCGCTCGAAAGGCGTCGGCGGGGTGCGTCCCCGGCAGGCGTCGCCGCGCGCGCTCGCCATCGCAGGCGGCGTCGTCGCACTGGTGGTCGTCGCGGTAGTCCTCGGGATCGTGCTCAGCGGTGGCAAGAAGGGCGCGACGGGGAACTTCCCGACCATCGGTAGCGCGACCGACCCCATCGCGCTGCAAGGATCGACCCAGATCCGCGACCTCTACAAGGGGATTCCGCAGTCGGGCCTCATCCTCGGCAAGCCGAACGCACCCGCCACGCTGACGGAGTTCATCGACCTCCAGTGCCCCGTCTGCAAGGCCTTCGAGAACACGCAGATGCCCGGGATCGTTCGGAAGTACGTCCGCACCGGCCAGCTCAACATCCGCATGGAGCCGTGGGAGATCCGCGACTTCCCCGGCGGCCCGGGCGATTCGGCTCGCGGCCAGGCGGCGACGATCGCGGCGGCGGCGCAGAACCGGGCCTTCCAGTTCGCCGGGATCCTCTATCTCAACCAGGGCACAGAGAACACGGGCTGGCTGAACGAGAACATGGTCGGCACGGCCGCGTCGAGCGTCGACGGTCTGAGGCCGCAAAAGGTCCTGGACAACCTGGGCTCGTCGCAGGTCAAGGCAACCGTGAGCGAGGTCGATCGCACGGCCGCGGCCCAGGGCTACAACAGCACGCCGACGCTTCTGCTCAACCACAAGGGTCAGAAGGCGCATGTCGTCGCGCGGGCGTACCCGGACCCGACGCAGCTCGACAATCAGATCCAGTCTGCGATCGCCGGCTAGCCCCGAACCTCGCAAAGAGCGCCCTTTTTCTTCTTGACCGCCTCCGGCCCGCCCGAGTAGGCTCTCGGCGCCGGTTCCGAAGGACTTACGGGTTCGTCGGGGCCGGCATTTTCGTGGTCCGACGCAGATCCGTCCGACTGGGTCTCTAGGGTTCTGCGCCCCAATGATCGTCGGACTCCTCATCGGACTCGTCCTCCTTGCGCTCGTCGGAGCCGCCGTTTGGCTGCCCCGCGTCATCGCAACCCAGCTCGCCTCGATGCGAGAGGAAACTGCGCGCCAGTTGGGCGAGCGAACCGCCGAGATGGACCGTCGGCTCGCCGATGTCACCGAGACGCTCGACCGGCGGCTCGCGTCGAGCGGCAAGACGGCGAACGAGATCCATGAACGCCTCGGCACGGTGACGACGGTGATGGCGGAGGTGAACGAGCGCGCCAAGGATCTCGGTCGACTCGAGCGCGCGCTGCGGCCGCCCAAGGCACGCGGCGGCTTCGGAGAGCTGCTGCTCGAGAACCTCCTCCGCGACTGTCTCCCGCCCGACGCGTACGAGCTGCAGTACACGTTCCCCGGCGGTCAGCGTGTGGATGCGGTCGTCAGGGCAGGCGGCCGACTCCTGCCGATCGACTCGAAGTTCACCTTCGACAACTTCGAGCGCATGGCGAACGCCGACGACGACGCCGAGCGGCAGCGTCACGCGCGGGAGTTCGCCCGCGACGTGAAGACGAAGATCGACGAGATCGCGTCGAAGTACATCCGGCCCGACTACGACACGTTCGATCTGGCGTTCATGTACTGCCCGGCCGAGGCGATCTACTACGAGATCGTCTCCGGCAAGACCGGACAACTCCTCACGTACGCCAACGACCGTCGCGTCTTCCCCGTCTCGGCGACGACCTTCCACGCCTACCTCCAGATGATCGTCCTCGGCCTGCGCGGCATGCAGATCGAGCAGCGCGCGCAAGAGGTCATGGCCTACTGCGCTGCGCTGCAGAAGGAGTTCGGCAGTTTCAAGGACGACTTCGACGTCGTCGGGACACACCTCGTCAATGCCCAGAAGAAGTACGTCGAGACGGAGAAGCGGCTCGCGAAGTTCGAGACCCGGCTCGATCAGGCAGCCGACGAGCGCGACGAGCTGCCCGAAGACCCGGTCGCACTGCCACGGGCGCTCGACGCCGCCTAGAACCTGAGCAGAGCGGCGACGCCTCCGACCGGCTCGAGGTCGCGACGCTCCTCGCCGATCACCTCGACCCTCCCGCCGTGCGTCAGCGTCTGGTGGACGGCGAGGTCGAGACCGGTCTCTGCCGGCTGCAGGGTCGTCCCGTCGAGAGGACAGCTGCCGTTGAGAGCCTGGGCGCGTCCGCAGGCGGGACACACGTACGCCGGCCGGTCGGCCCCTTCCTGGACGAGCAGCAGCTCGACACGACCGTCGGATGCAGCCTGCAGCGTCTCCTCCCAGCCGGTGGCGGCGCGGCCGTTGCGCGCGGCCTCCTCCCGCCAGCGGTCGAGCAGCTCCTCCTCCCTGCCGGCGCGCCACTCGTCGAGCAGCGGCCGGGCCGACTCGAGCAGCCGCGGCCCGTCGACGTGGGCTTCCGCGGCGGCCCAACCCACCAGGGCAGCCCGCACCTCGGGCGAGAGCAGGCCCTCGAATCCGGCTCGCGTCTCCTCCGGCCCGGCGAGCACCACGCGAACGTCCCCCAGGCTGCGGACGCAGCGATCGAGCGCGTCCGCAACCTCGCGGAGATGCCGGTCGACGATCGTCTCGATGTGCCGCTCGTAGCGCGCCTGCGACCAGCCACCCTGGTCGTGGCGCCCGGGAACGTCGGCCGTCTCGTCAACGAGCGGGGTCAGCTGGCCGGCGCGCAGCCGGTAGACGTCACCGCGCTCCCGCCCGACGTACGCGACGAGCGCGCCGTCTCCCCGGCCCACGACGCGCACGAGAGGCGCGAGGTAGAGCTGGCTCGCGATGCGCGCCTCGTCCTCGACCGACCACGGCAGCAGGAGCGGCAGGAAGAGATCGTCGAGCTGCGCGGAGAAAACGGCGACGCCGCGGACTCCCTCCCGGCTGAACTCGCTGTCGAACCACGCCTCGATTCGCTCGAGGTCGCGCGCGAGCGCCTTCCGCTCGTCGTGGGAGAGGGTCGCGCGGCGCTCGTCGAGCTGTCGCTCGGCGCGCGCGAGCAGCGACCGTGTGTGCGAGGCGAGATCGCCCGCGGTCGGCACGATGCTCGGATCGAGACCGAGGTAGAGGCTGACCGCACAACCATGCCGCGCGCGGAAGGCGGCGAGGTCGCGCAACTGCTCCCACGTGAGCGTTCCCGCCACGCCAGGCGTGTCCCCCGCGCGGCGGATTCTATGCCTCCCGCGGGAACGTCAATCCGGCGCGATTCGTTTAATACGACAATGATCTTTGGAGAGAGGAATCCATGAGCGACGTACGTGACCTGATCGTGATCGGCGGAGGGCCCGCGGGTTACACCGCGGCCCTTTACGCTGCGCGCGCGAACCTGCGGCCGCTCGTGATCGAGGGCTTCAGCTGGGGCGGCCAGCTCATGATCACGAGCGACGTCGAGAACTACCCGGGCTA
>DASSVO010000011.1:0-6880 GCA_035706005.1 Gaiellaceae bacterium
CGGAAGCACGACCGACGAGGGATGCTCGGGGTCGTGGAGGATCTCCACGTCGACGGCGCGCAGCGCTTCGGCCTCCAGCGGGTGCTCCCCCGTGCCGGGGTTGCGCACGTAGCGTGGGTGTGCCCCCGAGGACACCTGCAGGCGGATGCGGTGACCTGCCGCGAAGCGGTGCGCGACCGGCCACAGGTCGAACCCGACCCGCCAGGCGCCGTCCTCCTCGGAGTGCTCGAACCGTCCCGGGGCCACGCTCGCCAGCGCGTCGCAGACGTTCCAGGATGCTCCGCGCTCGTCGACGTCGCACACGCGGGCGAACAGATCGAAGAACGGCTCGCTGCCGCGCGCGTACAGCTCGACGCGTGTCGGGCCGATCGCCTCGACCGCCGCGTCGAGTGGAGCGCTCGTGAACGTGACCACGTCCGGGCGGGACTCGAGCGTCCGGTTGTCGCGGACCGCCTTGCCCGTGACCATGATCGGGCCCGCCACCGACGGCGTCGGGTCGGACGGGTCGTAGCGGTACCGCGTGACCCCGTCCGCCTCAGCCTCTGGCGGGTCCCAGCCCAGGCGCTCACCGCTCGCCAGCCAGAGCGGGCGACCGGCGTTCCCGTCGGGCGGCCAGCGGTCGAGCTCGCGCCACCCGCCCCCGGAGCGCTCGCCCGTCACGTACACCCGCACGGCGGCCGGGTTGACGAGCCGCCCGTCTTCCAGCAGGTGGGCGCGAAGCCAGGCCAGCCCCTCTCGCACTCCCGCGGCCGCCATCTCCTCCTGTGTGTGCGACCAGGGCCCGATGATCAGCTGCGGGCCCTTGCCGGCCCGCTCGAGCGCCGCGTAGTCCTCCAGCTGCCACGGGGCGAACGCGTCGTACCAGCCGGTGACCATCTGCACCGGGGCTTCGACGCTCGAGACCCCGGCAGAGTAGTCCCGCTTCACCCACCAGGCATCCTCCGGGTCGGCCTGGAACGCCGCCTGGCGGAACCAGGCCACCTCTTCACCGGTCAGCTGGCGATCGAGGTCGCGCAGCGAAGAGCGGGACAGCGCCTTGTGCAGCCGGCCGAGGCCGAAGAGCATCGGCAGCGGCGCCGGGCGCCGCTCCTGCGTGGCGGTCATCACGAGCCACTGCACCGAGGTCTCGAGCGACATGCTGCCGCCCGGATAGCTCTGGCCGTGGAACTGCGAGGCGCTCCCCTGGATCGCCAGCGCGGCAAGGTCCGCCTCGTCCTCGGGGGCGACCGCCCACTGGGCGAGGCCCAGGTAGCTCTGGCCCACCATCCCGATCGGTCCCTCGTGCCACGGCTGCTCGCGCAGCCAGCGGAGCGTGGCGAGCCCGTCGGCGCGCTCGTCGAAGGGGTTGAACTCCCCCTCGGAACCGAACGTGCCGCGCACGCTCTGGATCACGACCTGCAACCCACGCTCGGCGAGCAAGCGGCCGTACAGCAACCCGTAGAACCAATCCAATCCCACGGACTGACCCCTGCCGTAGCACGAGCGGGCGAGCACGGTCGGCTGGGGCCGGTCGCTCGCTCCTTCGGCCACCCAGCGATCGGCGAGCAGGATCGCACCGTCGTCCATCGGAACGCGCAGGTCACGCTCGCGGACGACCTTGCGCGTCTCCGCCGGCGGCAGCTCCCAGCGCCGAGCGAGGATCGTGCTGAGCAGGGTCACGGCGCGTACCGGAGGATCGCTGCGACGGAGCCGTTGCCCGGGATGTCGCCGCGACGCACGGCGAGCACGTTTCCACCGTTCAACCAGACGCGGCGGGCGATCTCGTCGACGACGCCGTAGTTGACCGCGTCGTCGGCCTCGTCGAACGTCACGGCGCCGGTCTCCTCCTCGACGTGACCCGGAACCGAGTCGTCGATGTCGACGAGCACCGTGTCGACGAGACCGTGAGTGGCGGCTCGTGCGACGTCTGCAATGTCCGTGGAAGCACGCTGCTGCGAGGCCCGGAGCGCATACGTCTCCTGAATCGTGTGCAGCTCGGCTGCGTAGAGATCGTCGAGCACCCGCCGCGCGCTCTCGGCCAGCTCGGAATCCGAGCTCGTGTCGGGACTGCCCGGCAAGCTCTGCGCCACCAGGTTCGGGTAGCTGTTCACCGACCGGTAGATCGAGTGCATCGGCTCCGCGGCGGCGAGAATCAGCGGCAGGTCGAGCCCGCTGAGCAGCGGTCGCAGCGCCTGGTCGATCTGTCGCGCGTACTGGCGCATCCTCGTCTTCTGGCCCTCCGAGCCCTGGATCCGTCTGATCGGCGCCCGGTCCCGGATCGAGGACTTGCCGACCGCGCTCGCCACGTCCTTCGGCAGATCGGGGACCCGGATCTCGGTCGGCTCGAGGTCCGGCGCGATCTCGATGAGACGGACGCGGTTCTGGGACAGCGCGAGCACGAACGCGGTGTGGGGGAAGGTGACCGCGCGCAGGAGCGGCTTGAGGTGGAAGCGGTCCGAGACCTCGACAATCGCGGTGAGCCTGTTCGGCAGCCGGAACGTCGTGGTCGTGCTCGGTGTGAGGAAGAGCGCGAGGCTGCGTGCCTGGAAGCGCCAGAACTCGTCGTCGGCCGCGAGATCGGCAAGCTCCTCGTCGATCGCGGCGACATCGGCTCGGGCAGCGCCTGCCTGCTCGAGCTGCCTCGAGGCCTCCCTCGCCAGGTTCTTCAGCTCGATCTGCGCTGCGTCGCCTCGTGACGCCGGGTCGGTCGGCAGGTAGATCGAGACGCACGACCGCTCGCGAGTGGCGAGGAGCCGCTCCAGGTCGGCGCGCGTCGGGATGTCGGTCGGAAGGATCACCGGGCAGCGCGCGTTCGTCGCAGCGTCACCGCGATGCCGAAGCCCGGCAGGACGACGCCGGCAATGACGCCTCCGATCTCGAATACCCGCCTCCCGGGCATCGTGGGCGGATTATGCCCCTCGCCGTTCCTCCTTAGGCGTGGCGGCCGAATCCCGCTTCGAGCCGAGATGCGGCTTGCCGCCGATCAGGTCGTAGAAGCGCTCCCGCCGGTGAGCCCAGCGCGCCTCGCGAGCCGCGAAGCGCGCCTGGCTCCGCCGCATCCTCCACCCCTCCGCCGGATAGAACCAGCGCGCCCAGATCGAGTTCGGCTTGCCCAGGCGCATGGCTCCGACGGCCGAGAACGGCGGGAAGACGATCCCGAACAGGCCCAGCTTGAGCTTCCCCTTCAGCAACGTGACGACGACGAACAAGGCGATGAGCGCGATCAGCCCGTCCCCCAGCGTCCTCGCGAGCCGCTCGTTCGCGCTGTCCGTCGGCAGCGGGACCGTCGCCATGCCCACGAGCGCGAGGAACGCGATCGCCGCCATGCACGCGTCGATCGACAGCCGCCCCTCCGTCGTCCAGTAGACGTCGTCGAGGTGGAGGATCATCGCGAACTCGTCGAGCACGAGCGCCGCGCCGGCGCCGAACACCATCGCCAGGAACGCCAGCCAGAACTCGCGCGGCGCGAGCCCGACGGCGAGGCCGCCGGCGATCAGGCTCAGCAGCACGCCGTGCACGAGGTGGTGGACGTGGACTCCGCCGACCTTCACGCTCGGCCAGGCGTGCTGCCGCGCCATGCGCGTGTAGAAGCGGGTCCCGGCCAGCGTGAGGATGAACGCGAGCAGGATCAGGAACGCCGGCTCCCGGCCCGCGGCGTAGACGTAGGTGTCGTAGCCGGGGACGAAGCGGAAGAGGTTCATGGGATGGGCCGGGCAGGGATCGAACCTGCGACCTTGGGATTAAAAGTCCCCTGCTCTACCAACTGAGCTACCGGCCCTGCGTCCGGCGAGCGTAGCGCCGCGCCGTAGGATCTGTCTCGTGGCGCCGTACCCGTACGAGACGGAGTTTCCGTCGCTCGAGCTCGATCGGCCGGAGGAGGGAATCCTCCGCCTGACGCTCAGCGCGCCCGGCCGTCTCAACGCCGTGAGCGAGGCACAGCACGGCGAGCTTGCGCGCGTCTGGCAGGCGATCGGGCGCGACGACGAGACGCGTGCCGTCCTCGTCCGCGGCGCCGGCGGCGCGTTCAGCTCCGGCGGCGACCTCGACCTCGTGCTCGCGATCGCCGACGACGCCGACACACGGCTGCGCGTCTTCCACGAGGCGCGCGACCTCGTCTACAACATGCTCGCCTGTTCCAGGCCGACCGTCTCGGCGATCGCGGGCCCCGCAGTCGGCGCCGGGCTCGTGGTCGGACTGCTCGCGGACGTCTCCCTGGCGAGCCCGAACGCGCGCATCGTCGACGGCCACACGAAGCTCGGCGTCGCCGCGGGCGATCACGCGGCGATCGTCTGGCCGCTGCTGTGCGGGATGGCGAAGGCGAAGTACCACCTGCTGCTGTGCGAGGAGGTCGACGGCGCGGAGGCGGAACGCATCGGGCTCGTCTCGCTGTGCGTGCCCGAGAACGAGCTCGAGGGGCGAGCGCTCGAGATCGCGCGGCGCCTCGCTGCCGGCTCGCAGGCTGCGATCTCGCACACGAAGCTCGCGCTCAACGAGTGGCTCGTCAGGGCCGGCCCGATCTTCGACGCCTCGCTCGAGCTCGAGTTCCTGGACATGACCGGCCCGGACGTGCGGGAGGGAGTGGCTGCCGTGCGCGAGAAACGCCCGCCGCGGTTCGCGTCGTGACCGAGATCCGCGACGAGAAGCAGCTGCGCGACATGCTCGGCGAGCCCACCGAGCTCGTCCGGCAGAAGATCGCCGACCGGCTCAACCCGCTGACGCGGCAGTTCGTCGAGCGGTCGCCGTTCGTCGTCGTCGCGACCGGGAGCCCGGACGGCGGCCTCGACGTCTCGCCGCGCGGGGACCCGGCGGGCTTCGTCCGCATCCTCGACGAGCGGACGCTCCTGCTGCCCGACCGTCCCGGGAACAAGCTCGCCGACACGCTCACGAATCTCCTCGCCGACGACCGGATCGCACTGCTCTTCCTGATCCCGGGCGTCAACGACACCTTCCGCGTCAACGGCCGCGCCCGGCTCGTCGACGACCCGGAGCTGCTCGCCGAGAGCGAAGTCGAGGGGAAGACACCGAAGCTCGGGATCCTCGTCGAGGTCGAGGAGGCCTACACGCAGTGCCCGAAGGCGCTGCTGCGCTCGGAGCTGTGGAACCCGGAGCGGCACATCGAGCGCTCGGAGCTGCCGAGCTCCGGCGAGATCCTGCGCGCCGTCGCCAACCCCGAGCTCGACGTCGACGAGTACGAAGAGGCCCGCGCGGAGCGCTATCGGCGGCGGGAGGGGTTCTACTAGCGTCCTCCGGGTAGGGCCACGCGATGCGCCGCCTGCTGGTCGTCTGGTTCGCGTGGCTCGTCCTGATGGCGGGCGCGAATCTTGCGACCCCGCTCTACGCGGTCTACGCGAAGCGATTCGGCTTCTCGCCGCTCGTGCTGACGGCGGTCTTCGCGACGTACGCGATCGTCCTCGTCCCGGCGCTCGTGCTCTTCGGCCGGCTGTCCGACCGCTTCGGGCGGCGGCCCGTGGTGGCCGGCGGCCTCGCGACGGCCTGCGTGGGGCTCGCGCTCTTCGCCGCGGCGCAGGGGACGGCCTGGCTGTTCGCCGCACGGGCCGTGCAAGGGCTCGCGGTGGGGATGATCAGCGGCGCCGCGACCGCAGCGCTCGTCGAGCTCGATCCGCACGGGAGCCGCCGACGAGCCGCGCTCGGCGCGGGCCTCGCGCAGGCTGGCGGCAGCGCTCTGGGGCCGCTGGCGGCCGGCGTGCTCGCGGAGTGGGCGCCCGACCCGCTGCGGCTCTGCTACCTCGTCACGCTCGGCCTGACGCTCGTCGCCGCCGCGTTCGTGCTCCGACTGCCGGAGCGCCGGGAGGGAGCGCGGGAGGCGTGGCGTCCGCAGTGGCCGCGCGTCCCGGCCGAGATCCGGAGGCCCTTCCTCCGCCTCGGCCTCACCGCCGGAGCGGTGTGGGCCACGATGGCGCTCTTCCTCTCGATCGTGCCCTCGTACGCCGAGCAGCTCCTGGCGACCCGGAATCTCGCGCTGATCGCCGCGATCGCCGCCGTCGCCCTGCTTGCGTCGTTCCTCGCGCAGGCCGTGCTCGAGCGATGGGAAGGCTCGCCCCGGCGCGATCAGGCGCTCGGGTGCGTCCTCGTCGCCGCCGGGCTCGGCGGGGTGGTCGCCGCGGCGCCGAGCGGCTCGACCCCGCTCCTCGTCCTCGGCTCGATCGTCGCCGGCGCCGGACACGGGATCGCGTTCCTCACGGCGCAGCAGGAGCTGAACGAGCTCGCGCCCGGCGAACGCCGCGGTGAGGTGACCGCCGCCTTCATCGCGTGCGTCTACTTCCTCGTGGCGACCTTCGTCATCGCGAGCGGGCTGCTCGACTCGATCTTCTCGCTCGACGCCTCGGTGGAGGCGGTCGGATCGGTGCTGATCGTCGTGGTAGTGGGAGCCGCGGCGTGGCACGCGGCTACGTCGCGTGCTGGCGCTCCCACGCGTCGAGGAGCTGCTCCACGTTCCGCCGCTGCTCGTCGCTGAACTCGAAGCCGTCGAGCAGACGGCGAGCTTCGGCGACGTCGTCGTTCTCGACCGCCGCCTCGAGATGCTCGCGCATCGGGATCGGCTGCCGCAGCTGCCGGCGCAACCAGCGGAGGAGGCTCACCTGGGCCGCTTCCATCGACGAAGTGTCGCACCGCGGTCCGGTAGGCGGTCCCGCCGTGTTGCAGAGCGCTGCGAACCCCACGCGCCCGCGTGCTCGCCCTCGAGCCGGTTCGGTGTGAAGATCGGCCCGGCGGCGCGGGTTGCGTCATCGACAGCGAGATCCTCTTCCGACGCGGCAGGGTCAGAGCGTCTCGCTCGACATCTCGGCGCAACCCGGCGGCTGCCCCACGGGAAAGCGTCAGGCCTGCGTGGAACCGGCTCGACTGCGCAGCTTGGAAAGGTCGAGCGGGTGCTTCGGGGGCG
>DASSVO010000012.1:0-38592 GCA_035706005.1 Gaiellaceae bacterium
GACCCTGCCTTCTGGCGCGCGCGTCTGCACGGCGTCCTCGGGAAGCTCCTCGACGGCGTCCTCGATTCGGCCACGCTGATGCTCTTCGAGGACGTGCACTGGATGGACGACGCGTCCTCTGACCTGCTGCGCTACCTCGGCACGCAGCTGCCGACGCACCCCTGGCTCACGTGCACGACACGCCGGCCCGTCGAAGGAGGGTTCGCGGCAGCGGAAGGGACGCCACCGGTGCCGGCGCTCAGCCTTCGGCTGGAGCCGATCCCGGAGGAGGACGCGAAGACGCTCGTGCGCGCGGCGGCCGGCGACCGCGCGCTCAGCGAGGCGGAGCTCGCCGCGCTGATGGAGCGCGGGGCCGGCAACCCCCTCTTCCTGCAGGAGCTGGCCTCGTCGGGAGATGCCGCCGAGGAGTCGAAGGACATGCCCGGCACCGTCGAGGAGCTCGTCGCGACGCGCATCGACCGCCTCGCCCCGGGAGACCGGGCGCTGCTCCGCTGGGCCTCGGTGCTCGGCGTCTCGTTCTCCGGATCGCTGATCACGGAGGTGCTCGAGGACGACCCGATCGTCGCCGCCGCTTCCGAGGCCTGGGGAAGGCTGGGCGAGTTCGTGGAGATGGACCCGGACGTCCCGGGAGCCTTCCGCTTCCGGCACGCGCTCATTCGCGACGCCGCATACGAGGGGCTCTCGTACAAGCGGCGGCGCGAGCTGCACGGACGTGTCGCCGAGGTGATCGAGCGCAGACAAGGCGAGCGCCCGGAGGAGGCGGCAGAGCTCCTCTCGCTTCACTTCGACCGCGCCGAGCGCTGGCCGGAGGCCTGGCGCTACTCCGTCGACGCCGGCCGCCGTGCGTGGGCCAAGTACGCGAACGTCGAGGCGGCGCAGTTCTTCGCCCGGGCGCTCCAGATCGTCGAGCAGGTGCCGGAGACGCCCGTCGGGGACGTCTCGCGGGTCTGGGAGTCGCTCGGTGACGCGCGCATCCGCCTCGCCGAGTACGAGGACGCAGCTGCCGCCTACCGGGCGGCCCAGGGGCTCGCGGCCGACGACGCCGTCGAGGAGGCGCGCCTGATCCAGAAGGAGGCCCTCGGGCCCCTCCGCCTCGGCCGCTACCCGGAGGCACTCGACCGGCTCGACGACGGTCTCGGCCTGCTGGAAGGCGACGAGGGAGAGCCGGCCGGTGCGCAGCGCGCGCGGTTGTTCGGCATGCGCGCTGCCGTCCTCCAGTACCAGCACCGCTCGGAAGAGGCGATCGAATGGTGCGAGCGGACGGTCTCGGAGGCGGAACGGTTCGGCGCCCGTGACGCCCTCGCGGAGGCGTACTTCATCCTCGACTGGGCGAACGTCGCGCTCGGGAGGCTCGACGAGGCGGTCTATTCGGCCCGGGCCGTGCCGATCTACGAGGAGCTCGGCAACCGCGACCGCATGGCCATCGTGCTCAACAACCTCGGCCAGATCGCGTATCTCGAGGGCCGCTGGGAGGAGGCGCTCGAGCACACGCGCCGCGCCCGCGCCGAGTGGAAGAAGATCGGCGACCGCACGAGGGAGACCCTCGCCGAGTTCAACATCGCCGAGATCCTGGCTCACCAGGGGCTGGTGGAGGAGGCCGAGGAGATCCTCACGGGGGCGCTAGAGGTACGCAAGGCCGCGGGCAACATGCTCGAGGTCGCCCACACCACCAGCGCGCTGGCGCGGCTGGCCGCGCTGGGCGCCCGCTTCGACGAGGCGCAGGGCCTCTACACCGAGGCGCGGACGCTGTTCGAGCAGGAGCAGGACGACGTGTTCCTGCTCGCGATCGACGCGAGGATTATGGAGGCGCTCGTTCTCGCACGAGAGCCCGACCGGGCGCTCGAGGCGGCCGATCAGCTCCTCGAGACGGCCGGAACGATGGAGGGTGTCTCGCCGATCGTCGGCGCCGTCAACCGCCTGCGGGGCTGGGCGCTAGTACAGCAGGGACGGCTCGAGGACGCGGTGTCGGCCTTCGAGGAGAGCCTCCACATCGCCCAGCTCCACGACCCCAACTACGGGGACAACCGGTCGATCGACTACGACGTCGTGCTGGCGCTCGATGCCCTGATCCGCGTTCGTGCGCTGACGGGAGACCCCGCCGCAGAGCTCGTGCAGGAGCGGGACGACATCGTGGCCCGGCTGGGCATCAGGGCGCTGCCGGAGTTTCCGCCGGCGGCGCGCTCCCCCTAGCCTCGAGGGGAGGGGGAGCGCCACGCGTTCGTGGCGCTCCCTCGCAGAGCTCTAGTACCCGAAGTGTCCGTCCCAGCCGCTGGGCTCGTGGAGGACGAACGTACGGGAGCCCGAGTTGATCGTGCCGCCCCAGCTGGTGACGAGCGGGATGGCGCCGGAGTCGAAGGGCGGGTCCGGATCCTGGTAGGTGCCAAGGACGCCCCACCAGTTGCCGTCGGAGCCGCACTTCGCCACGTCGTACTGACCGTTGAAGAGGTGGGTGCTCGGGTCGATCTTTCGATCGGCGAACCCCGTCAGCCCATTCGCGACGTCGGTCTGACAACTGACCGGGTTGCCGCTGGCATCCAACCGCTTGGCGCCAGCGCAGATCGGCACGTTCGGATTGCCGTAGTTCGGCCCGTATGCCGCTTTCAGCTGGTTGTTCGGGATCGAGAGCGTGACGTCGAGCGTCCCGTCGCCGTTTCGGGCTTCGAGCTCCGCAAACCGCACGCCCACCCCGGTGAAGAAGGCGCAGCCGCCGCCGGCCGCAAGCTGGTCAGCCGGGATCGGGCTGCTGTTGATGGCGAGGAAGAGGAAGTGGCCCCCATGCCCGCTGATGTCCACCGATCCCTGGTTGCCGAAGCTCTTGTCCAGCACGCACGGATCCTTGCCCACGCAGTTCAGTCCGTCCGGCTGGATCACGAACGGCGGGCTACTCGTCGAGCTCGTCAGCCCGAAAGCGGTCGCCTTCATGGTGAAGCCGGTTCCGGTGAAGTTGCTCTTGAAGTTCGGGAAAGTCGCAACGCCGCCCTGGAAGTTGCCCGAGGTCAAGCCCGCGCCGTCGAAGGACGGGGTGCAGCCCGTGCCGCAGTCGTCGAACGAGCCGGTGACCATGGAGAGGGTCGCAAAGCCCGTGTTCAGAGCGACCGGATTGTTGCTCGAGTCCACGACTTCGACCGCCACGGTGTTGACGCCCGTCCCGCTCGGCGTGAACGCCGTATCCGTGATCGTCGCCCCCTGGTTCGCCGAGGCGGGTTGGAACTTCCAGACGAGATTGCAGCCCTTCACCGAGAGCGTGCTGAGACTGCTGTGCGCAACGTCCAGGGTAAGCATGTTCCCCGGCAACGAGTTGTAATCGTTGCTCTGGTGGGCGTCGGCGTTCCAGGTGAAGTTGCCGCACGACGGTGCGCTGACGTAGATCGTCGTGCTGAACGTGCCGTTCGTGGCGAGATTCAGGTTTCTCAGCTTCAACGTGTTCGCGCCCGCCGCCGGGAACGGCTGCTGTGACGGGTCGAGGTTCGTTGCCGCGATGTCCGCGCCGGTGATCGTGACGCCGGCCGGTGCGTAGATGTTCGCCGATCCGAGCCCCTGATTCCTCGCCGTGTCCTTGATCGTCAGGGACACACTGCCGTCTCCAGCGGTGCCGAACGCCGGCACATAGCTGGGCGCGGCCGGCACCACCGTCGACCCGAAGGTGGCCGTGAACGGCTTGTTCGTCGTACCTGCCGAGCCTGCCGGTGTGAGAACGACTGCGAAGGCCGCCAGCGCCGCGAGGGCAAGCAGCGGCCGCAGCGCCTTGCGGCGGTAACGCCTTTTCAACTCACTCATCCCTGCCTCCCCATGCATACGTGACGGCGGCCTCAATTCCGCAGCGGCCACTCGTCCTAGAAGTCACATACAAACACAGAGACGAGAAAAAGCAACCCTTTCTTCCCGGAAACCGCTGCTACTTCCCATCACGATGGGTTGCGATTTAGCTCGTGCCGAGGTCGATTTCCAGACCTTCGCGCGCGATGAGCGGCGGCTCCTGGTCGTCCCGGACTGTCTCCGCGACGTCGTCGTAGAGCTCCTCCAGCGCCCGGTCCGAGCGCATCGGGTCGTGGTGGAAGAGCGCGAGGCGGCGAACCCCGGCGGCGCGGGAGAAGGCCGCCGCATGGTTGGCGCTCGAATGCCCCCAGCCCAGCCGCCCCGCGTACTCGTCCTCGGTGTACTGCGAGTCGTGGAGGAGGAGGTCGGCGCCGGCGGCGAGCGCCCAGCCGGAGATCCACTCGGGTTGGTCGTCGAGGGCGGCGGTCAGGTACGGCTCGTGGTCGGGCAGGTAGACGAGCACACGACCCTCGTCCTCGATGCGATAGCCGAGCGTGGGACCACGGTGCTCGACCGTCTGGGCCTCGACGACCGCGCTGCCGACGCGCCACGGCTCGCGCGGCACGTCCTCGAAGACTGCCTCGGCCGGGGCCTCCGAGAGCCCGACCGGGAAGAGCGGAGGCGACAGGTACCGCGAGACCCGCTCCTCGAGCGTCGCCGTCGTGGACGGCGGTCCCCAGAACCGCAGCTTCCAGCCGGCCCTCCACAGGGGGGCGAAGAAGCCGAGCCCTTCCACATGGTCGAGATGGAGATGGGTCAGACAGATGTGGAGCACGCCGTGATCCCGCTCGAGAAGCCGCTGCCCGAGCTCCCGGATCCCCGTGCCCGCGTCGAGGATCAGGCTCGTACCGTCGGCGAGCTCGAGCTCGACACAGGAGGTGTTGCCGCCGTAGCCCACCGTGGCCGGCCCCGGCGCGGAGAGCGAACCGCGCGCACCCCAGATGCGGACGATCACGGCGCTGGGGGAAGCTCCCAGAAGATCGACATCACTCCGACGACCTCGTCGGGTCGTGAGAAGAGCGGGAAGGCCGTGACGGTGATCTCGCGCTCGCGGCCGTCCAGCCCGCTGAACGCGAACGAACCGTGAACGGGCCTCCGCTCGAGCAGCGCGATGCCGCTCGGAGTCTGCTCGGGGGTCAGCGGCTCCTCGTCCAGCGTCCGTGGCGCGAAGAGCTCCTGCCACCGCGACACCGGCAGCTCGCCGACGTCGAGGTATGAGCGCCCCAGCAGCTCGCCAGCCGCGTCGTTGAAGTAGACGAGGTCGCCCCTCAGATCCGTGATCAGCGTCGGTGTCGCCAGCTTGGTCGCGAACGAGCGGGCAACGATCAGGACGAGGTCCGGCTGCTTGCGCTCCACCGGCGCGGATCCTACGCCGCTCCTCCTCCGACTAGGCTTCGCGCCCGTGGCGAAAGTGGCGCCCGAAGAGCACGAGCTCCGCCGTGTGATCGAGGAGGAGCGCGAGGTCGACGGCCTCGGCCCGCCCGAGCTTCTCGCCATCTACCGCTCGCTGATCCTCCTTCGCACGTACGACGAGCGTTCGGTCGTCTACCACCGCCAGGGCCGGATCGGGACGTACGCGATCTTCTGGAACCACGAGGCGATGCAGGCGGGCTCCGTGCACGCGCTCGCCGACGAGGACTGGATCTTCCCGAGCTACCGCGAGTCGGCGATCGGCCTGCTCCGCGGGATCCCCGCGAGCACCGTTCTCCACTGGTGGCGCGGTCACCCTGCCGGTTGGTGGAACCCGGCGGAGTACCGGGTCGCCTCGATCTGCGTGCCGATCGGGACGCACGTCCCGCACGCTGCGGGGCTCGCGTGGGGCGAGAAGCTGAAGGGCAACTCGACCGTAGCCATCGCCTACTTCGGCGACGGCGCGACGAGCGAGGGCTCCTTCCACGAGGGGGCGAACCTCGCGGCCGTGATGCAGGCGCCGCTGATCCTCTTCTGCAACAACAACCAGTGGGCGATCTCGACGCCGCTCGAGGCACAGACGCGTGCGGAGACGCTTGCCGACAAGGCCGTCGGCTACGGCATGCCCGGCGTGCGGGTCGACGGTGGGGACGTGCTCGCAGTCTACGAGGCGACGCGGGAGGCGGTCGAGCGGGCGCGCGCGGGCGGTGGGCCGACGTTCATCGAGGCGGTCACGTACCGCGCGGCGCCGCACGCGACCGCCGACGACCCGCGCGCGTACATCGACCTCGAGCGCGTCGAGGAGGAGAAGCGCAACGAGTGTGTGGGCCGGTACGAGGGTTACCTCCGCCGGCTCGGCGTGCTCGACGACGAAACGGCGGAGGAAGTCAAGAACGAGGCGCTCGAAGCGATGCGGCAGGGGATCGCCGAGGCCGAAGCCGAGCCGGAACCGGATCCCGAGCTCGTCTTCGACAACGCCTACGTGCTCCCACCGCCGAACCTCCGGGAGGGCTGGGATGGCTGAGGTCTTCCTGGTGGAAGCCGTGAACGACGCGCTGCATGTCGAGCTCGCGCGCGACGACACGGTCCTGGTGCTGGGCGAGGACGTCGGCCGTGCGGGCGGCGTCTTCCGGGCCACCGCAGGCCTGCGCGAGCGCTTCGGCGAGAACCGTTGCGTCGACACCCCGCTCGCCGAGGCCGGGATCCTCGGCGGCGCGGTCGGGCTCTGCATGGCCGGCTGGCGTCCCGTTTGCGAGATGCAGTACGACGCCTTCTCGTATCCCTGCCTCGACCAGCTGATCACCCACGTCGGCCGCTACCGCTGGCGCACCGGCGGGAAGATGGAGTTCCCGCTCGTCGTGCGGATGCCGTACGGCGGCGGCGTGCGCGCGCCCGAGCTCCACGACGATTCGCCCGAGGCGTACTACGTCCACACACCCGGGGTGAAGGTCGCGATCCCCTCGACTCCCGCTGATGCCAAGGGGCTCCTGGCTGCGGCGATCCGCGACCCCGATCCCGTGGTCGTGCTCGAGCCGAAGCTCATCTACCGGGGCGAGAAGCAGGAGGTTCCCGAGGGCGAGCACGTCGTCCCCCTCGGGCAGGCGCGGCTCGCGCGGGAGGGGACGGACGTCACGCTCGTCGCCTACGGCGCGATGGTGCCCGTCTGCGAGCGGGCCGCGGACGCGCTCGAGGGCGAGGCCTCGGTCGAGGTGCTCGACCTGCGCTCGCTGCGCCCGCTCGACGAGGAGGCGCTGCTGGCGTCGGCGGCGAAGACCGGGCGCGTCGTGGTGATCCAGGAGGCGCCGCGCACCGCCGGCTTCGGCGCCGAGATTGCGGCCGTCCTCGCCGAGAAGGCGATCCTCGACCTCCACGGGCCCGTGCTCCGGGTCACCGGCTTCGACGTCCCGTATCCGTACTGGAAGATCGAGGATCGCTACATGCCTTCCGTCGAGCGGGTCGCCGCCGCCGCCCGCAAGCTCCTCGAGTTCTGATGGGCGAGGATGCCCTGCGGCTCGCCTTCGAGGCGGACTCGGCAGGTCGCGAGGAGGAGGCGCTCGCGCACTATCGCCGCGCGTTCGAGCTCGGCGTCCCTGACGAGGAACGCGCCGGGGCATCGCTCGGCTTCGGCAGCACGCTGCGGAACGTCGGCAGCATCGACGAGTCGATCCGCGTGCTGTCCGACGCCGTCGAGCGCTTCCCCGAGCATCGCGCACTGCGCGTCTTTCTCGCCTATTCGCTCTGGAGCGCCGGCAGAGCGGCCGATGCGATGCGCTCGCTGGTGGAGGCGCTCTACGTCGGCGATCCGGCGCCGGAGCTCGAGCGGTACCGCCGGTCGATCACGGGGTACGCGGACGACCTCTGAACGGCTCCGCATCTGGCTCGAGCGCGGGGAGTCCGGCTACTGGCTGCGCGACGCCGCAAACGGCGAGGCGATGAAGTGGGACGACCCGCGCGTGCGCGTCGTCAAGCTCGCCGGCGCGTCCTACCGCGGCGACGCACTGCAGGACGACGCGTTCGCCCCGGGGCGGCGGCTCGCGCTCGTACGCGAGCCCGAGAACGAGCACGACCCGAACGCGGTCGCCGTCTACGACGGCGAGCGGCGGCTGCAGGCCGGATACGTTCCTGCGGACGTCGCGCCCGAGCTGAGTGGCGACGAGCAGGCCGTCTCGCTCTGGGAGTTCCGGGGCGAGGACGGACGGAGGATCGGGTTGCGCGTCCTCCTCGCGCCTGCCGACGCCTGGGTGCAGGACCCGCGGACATGAAGCCGGTGGATCCGAAGGGCTTCTTCTCCCGCGACTACGCGCCTGCGGTGACCGTCGATCCGGGCGAGCCGGTCGTCTTCTCCGCGCTCAACGCAGGCTGGTACTGGGAGCCGGAGATCCGGGAGCCGGCGCCTGAGGGCGCCGGGCACGCGCTCTTCGGGCCGATCGAGGTCCGCGGCGCGCAGGCCGGGGGGACGCTGGTCGTGCACGTCGACGAGGTGAGCCCGCGCGGCTGGGGCGTGACCCACGCGCCGGACGTGAAGCTCATGTGGTCGCTCGAAGGCCGCACATGGGTGAGCGAGCGCGGCTCGCGGGTCGCGGCGGCGCCGTTCCTCGGCGTGATCGGAATGCCGCCGCCCGAGCCGGGCGAGCACTCCACCGGCCCGCCGCGCAGATGGGGCGGCAACATCGACTGCAAGCTGCTCGTCGCGGGGACGAGGCTGTACCTGCCGGTCCCGGTCGACGGCGGGTTGCTCCTGGCAGGAGACGGACACGGCGCACAGGGCGACGGGGAGGTGTCCGGCACCGCGATCGAGTGTCCGGTCGAGCGGGCTCGGCTGCGGCTCGAGCCGAGCGAGCTCGAGCTGCGCTCGCCGATCGCCCGCGTCGACGGCGCGTGGGTGACCTTCGGGTTCCACGAGGATCTCGACGCAGCGGCCGACGAGGCGCTGCAAACGATGCTCGACCTGATGAAGCGGGACCTCGGCGTCGATCGCAATCACGCGACCGCCCTGGCGAGCGTCACCGTCGATCTCTCGGTCACGCAGGTCGTCAACGGTGCGAAGGGCGTGCACGCCGTGCTGCGCGACGACGCGATTCGCTAGAACTGCCGGACCGTGGCGTACGAGTTCAAGCTGCCCGACCTCGGCGAGGGCCTGACCGAAGGCGAGATCGCGCGCTGGCTCGTCGCGGAGGGACAGGACGTCGCCGAGGACGACCCGCTCGTGGAGATCGCCACGGACAAGACGACGGTCGAGATCCCGTCCCCGGCGAGCGGGACGGTCTCGCGGATCCTCGTCTCCGAGGGCGAGGTCGTTCCCGTCGGCACCGTCCTCGTCGTGATCGGCGGCGATGGCTCCACCGGACACGTCCCGGTGGCAGGCACCGAGACACGTCCGGATCAGACGTCCGTCGCCGCGCCCGCGCCCGGCGAGGGCAAGGTGCGAGCGACACCGCTCGTCCGCAAGGTCGCTCAGGAGCTCGGAATCGACCTCGCTGCCGTCACCGGCACGGGGCCGCAGGGGCGGATCACGGAAGAGGATGTCCGTGCCGCCGCCACTTCGGGACTTGTCCCGGTGCCTGGCACCGAGACACGTCCCGAGAGGACACGCGTCCCGCTCCGCGGGGTTCGCCGGCAGATGTTCGAGCACCTGACTCGCGCCCATCGCGAGATCCCCGCGGTGACCTGGGTCGAGGAATGCGATTTCTCGAACGTCGAGCTGAAGCTCGTCGTCCCGCTCGTCCTCCACGCGGTGACCGAGTCCCTCCGCGAGTACCCGGAGCTGAACGCGCGGGTCGAGGACGGCGAGCTCGTGCTGCTCGACCGCTACGACGTCGGTGTCGCCGTCCAGACCGAGCAGGGGCTCGTCGTCCCCGTCGTCCACGGCTGCGACCGGCTCTCGCTCGACCAGCTCGACGCCGAGGCGCAGCGCCTCGCCGAGGCCGCGCACGCCGGGAGCCTGAAGCCGGAGGAGCTGCGCGGCGGCACGTTCACCGTCACGAGCGCCGGGAAGGCGGCGGGGCTGTTCGTGACGCCACTGATCAACCATCCCGAGGTGGCGATCCTCGGCGTGCACCGCATCGAGGAGCGGCCGGTCGTGCGGGACGGCGAGGTGGTCGTCCGCCGCATGGGGAACATCTCCGTCACGTTCGACCATCGCGTGGTCGACGGCAGGCGCGCGGCCGAGTTCGGGCTCGCCGTGATCGCGCGGCTCGAGACTCGGCCTGCCTAGGCGACGGCCGCTTCGGCTTCGGCCTCGGGCTCGACGTCGCCGAGGTGTGGCTCGAGCATCGACTCGATCCGCGGCGCGGTCGCGCGCCCGTCGAGCCTGCAGACGACACGCCGCTCGACCACCAGGGCGAGCGACGGCACCTGCGTCACGCGGAAGCGCTCGGCGAGGTCGGGACGATCGTCCACGTCGACCTTGCTGACGCGCAGGCGCCCACGTTCCTTCCGGGCGATATGTGCGAGCAGGCTCTCCATCCGCCGCGCGGGGCCGGAGCGGTGGGAGGTGAAGAAGACGAGCTGCGGGATCTTTTCGGGGGCCACGTGATGAACCTCCTGCCGGGGTCTCGGGCCAACAACGAGCGGAAGGGCCGCGCGGTTACGGTTCCGGCGTGGGCGCGTGGTACTGGATCGGCGTGAGCGCGGGCCTCGGCGCCGCGGTCGGGATCTTCGTCGCGGCCGCGGTGGGGGCCGCCGTCCGCGTCGCCCTCGTCACCGCCGGCCTCGCCGCGGTGCTCGCGGGCGCAGGACTCGGCTTCGGCATCGACGAGTGGCAGCCCGGCGGCTGGGCCGACATCGCCCTGGGTGCGGGTGGGGCGTTGCTCGGGCTCCTCGGCGCGGCGCAGACCGTGAGCGGCGCGCTCAGACGCGGCGGCACGCGGGTCGGCACGGGGGCACTCGTCGGTGGCGCGGCGTTCGTCGTCGCAGCGCTCGCGTGGATCCCGGGCGTCGGTTACGCCATCCCGCTGGTGCTGCTGGTCCTCGCGGCGCTGCTGAGGCGGTCGCGGCCGGAGCGATACGCCGGTTTGCGGACGCTCGCGCGGGACGAGTAGGCCGAGCACATGCCCCGGAAGCTCGTGCTCGTCGTGGTGGACGGGATGACCCCCGCAGCGTTCGAGCGTGCAGTCGAGAGCGGCCGCGCGCCCGCGCTGTCCTTTCTCGCCGAGCACGGCGACTACCGGCAGGCGACGTCGGTCTTCCCGTCGCTGACACCCGTGTGCCTCACCTCGATCGCGACCGGCGCCGGTCCCGGTGTCCACCACATCCCCTCGCTCGTCTGGTGGAACCGGCAGGAGCGCCGGATCGTCGAGTACGGGTCGTCCTTTGCGGCGCTCCGCGCGGCCGGCCTCTCGCACTCGCTGCTCGACCCGATCTTCAACATGAACGCGGACCATCTCTCCCGCGACGCGGTGACGATCTACGAGGCGCTCGAGGACGCCGGATTCGTTGCGGCCGCGGTGAACATCACGTGCTATCGAGGCCGCAGCCGGTACCTGCCGACGCTGCCGGGCGTCAGTCGCGCCGCCTACGGCCCGCGCCGGTTCTTCTTCTACGGCCTCTTCGAGTCGGACCGGACGGGAGCGCCGTTCGCGGTTCGCAGCCGCCGCGGCGGCTCGGTCGACGCGTACGCCGCCGCCGTCGGACGCTGGCTCGTGACGCGGGACGGCTTCGACTTCCTCGCCTTCTACCTCTCCGGCTATGACTTCGCCTCGCACGCGTCCGGTCCGGACGGGGCCGAGGCCGATCTGGCCCTCGAGCACGCGGACGACGCGGTCGGTGCGCTGCTCCAGGCGGCCGGCGGACCGGACGAGTTCCTCGACCGCTACGCGGTGGTGCTCCTCTCGGATCACGGTCAGACGCCGGTCGAGCGGGCGGCCCGGCTCGAGGAGCCCTTCGCGGACGTCGCCCAGGAGGTCGTCGTCGCCGCATCGAATCGCGCGGGGCAGGTCTACCTCCTGCCTCACGCCCGCGTCGACGCGGCGGATCTGGCACGCCGGCTGGACGGCTTCCCCGCAGTCGACGTCACGCTCCGCCGGGAGGGGGACGAGGTGGTCGCGCGTCGCGACGGCGCGGACGCACCCGTGGAGAAGCTCGACCATCCGGACGCCGCATGGCGGGCCTGGTCGGCCCTCGCGAACCCGCTCGCGGGCGAGCTGTTCGTCTCGGCCGCGGAGGGTTGGGAGCTCACCGACCTGGGAGGGCGCCATCACGCGGGCGGCGGCAGCCACGGGTCGCTCGTCGCGGGCGACTCCCTCGTTCCCCTCGTGACCGTCGGCCTCCGGGCGGAGCCGCGACGCATCACCGAGGTGGCTCCCGCGGTGCTCGAGCACTTCGGCGTGCCCGTACCCGTCTCGATGGAGGCTTCGGCCGGTGTCCGCTGACGAGCGCGCGCGGATGGTGGAGTGGCAGCTCCGCCGGCGCGGCATCGAGGACGAGCGCGTGCTCGCGGCGATGGGGCGCGTGCCGCGCGAGCTCTTCCTCCCGGGCGAGCTGCGGGAGGCGGCGTACGCGGACGCAGCGCTGGCGATCGGCGACGGGCAGACGATGTCGCAGCCCTACATGGTGGCGCTCATCTGCGAGCAGCTGGCGCTTCGCGGCGGCGAGCGGGTGCTCGACGTCGGCACCGGCTCGGGGTACCAGGCCGCGGTGCTCGCCGAGCTAGCGGGGGACGTGCACACGATCGAGCGGATCCCGGCGCTGGCCGAGCGGGCGCGCGCGAGCCTGTCCGCAGCGGGGTACGGCGAACGCGTCCACCCCCACGTCGGGGATGGAACCCGCGGTGTCCCCGAGGCTGCGCCGTTCGCCGCGATCGCAGTCGCCGCCGCCGCACTCGAGGCGCCGCCGGCGCTCTACGACCAGCTCGAGCCGCGCGGCCGGCTGGTCGTCCCGGTCGGCGGCCCCGACGGGCAGTGGCTCGAGGTCGTCGTGCGGACGTCCGAGGGACCGGCCGTCGTCCGCACCGTCCCCTGCCGCTTCGTCCCGTTGGTCGCGGGCCGCTAGCCGAGTTTCTGGAGCAGCCGACGGGTGAGGAACGATGGAGACATGGGGTCGCGGTCCGCCACTGAGCTGCTGCTGCTCCCGGTGCGGCTCCAGGGGATCCGTCTCGGCCGGCCCGTGGATCTGCTGCTCGACCCCCGGACCTGGCGTGTGGTCGGCTTCGTCGTGCTCTGCGGCGACGACAGTCAGCGGTTCCTCGTCTTCGCCGCCGCAGAGCCGCGGGAGGACGAGATCGACGTGCGGTCCGCTCTGCTCCTGCTCGAGGACGTGGAGTTCTACCGCGGCCGCTCGCAGTCGTTCCGGGCACTCCTCGGCGGCGCCGTCGTGAACGGGCGGAGCGAGCTCGGGGAGCTCCGCGATCTCCTGCTCGACCCGGACGGCTCGGTAGCGGCGCTCCTCGTGGATCAGGGCGGGGCGATCCGCGAGCTGGAGCCTGTGGGCATGCGGGTCGAGGCGGGGCAAGTCTCCACTGCCTGAGGCTCGAGAGACGCTACCCTCGCGGGCGACCGTGGAACCACCGGCCGCCACGCTTTCCACGCCTCGCCGGCGCGCGTGGGCGTCGCTCCGGTCCGTCCGCAACTGGCAGGAGCTCGGCAAGTTCTGCGTCGTCGGCGCGGTCGGCTACCTGATCAACCTCGGGGTGTACGACGCGCTGCTGCACGGGGGGCTGCATTACCTCATCGCCGCGACGTGCTCCTTCCTCGTCGCCGTGACGAGCAACTACACGTGGAACCGCCTCTGGACGTTCCGGGAGCATCGCGGGCACGTCGGCATCCAGGGGATGCGTTTCCTCGTCGTCTCCGTCGTCGCCCTCGGCGCCAACCTCGCCGTGCTCCACCTCCTGATCGCGTATGCAGGCCTCGGCAAGCTTCCCGCCCAGGCCGTCGCGATCGTCGTGGTGACGCCGCTCAACTTCGTCGGAAACAAGCTCTGGTCGTTCCGCCGGGCGTAAGTACCTTTCGCGTGGTGAGGGGTCTTCTCGCCGCCGCCCTCGCCGCGCTCGCCGCAGCCGCCCTCGCTTCTCCGGCGCTCGCCTCGACGCGCACCGCTCCCACCGCTCCCGTCTTCGACGGGAAAGGGCACCTCATCCAGACGCCGTTCGTCCCGCAACGGCCGAAGCCCTCGCTCACCGACAAGCAGGCACTTCGGCAGTTCGAGCGCTATCCGAAGGTTGCAGCGTGGCTGTCGCGTTATCCGCGCGCGGGACGCTCCGACGAGGAGACCTACGACGCGAAGACCGGCGAGTGGACGGTGAAGATCTGGTGGACGAAGCCGCACGAGCCGCAGGTCTCGGCGGGCGAGATCGCCGAGGGCACGGTGGTGGACGCAACCGGCGACGTGACCGAGGCGTGGACGGGCCCGCAGGTCGCCTGGGGGATGGCGCGCGGCTCGTCCGGCGCCTTCGGCGGGACCGCGATCAACAACCCGTGGATCTGGGGCGCGTTCTGCCTCGTCTTCCTCGTCGGGCTCGGCGACTTCCGGCGGCCCTTCTCGCTCCGCAACCTCGACCTGCTCTTTCTCCTCTCGCCGACGGCCTCACTGTGGTTCTTCAACCATGGCGACGTGTTCACGGCGGTGCCGCTCTTCTATCCGCTGCTCGCCTGGGTGGTGCTGCGAGGGACGTGGATCGGCGTCCGGAACCGCGGCACGCCCGGCGCGCCCCGCTGGCCGGTCTGGGTGCTGCTCGCGGCGACGGTCTTCCTGATGGGCTTCCGGATCGGGCTCAACGTCGACCGGTCGAACGTCATCGACGTCGGCTACTCCGGCGTGATCGGCGGGGAGCGGATCGTCAAGGGGCAGGCGCCGTGGGGGAACTTCCCGGTCGAGCAGCTGCCGAGCGGCAAGTACCTACGCGCCTGCGGCCCCGCCGACGCCTCCGGGGAGATCCGCGACCGGATCCAGACGAACGGCCGCTGCGAGAGCGCGAACCCCGAGGGCGACACGTACGGGCCCGTCGCCTACGAGTCGTACATCCCCGGCTATCTCGCGCTCGGCTGGAGCGGGAAGTGGGACGATCTGCCGGCGGCGCACTTCACCGCCATCGCCTTCGACGTCCTCACGGTCCTCGGCCTGTGGCTCGTCGGTCTGCGCTTCGGAGGCCAGCGACTCGCGGCCGTGCTCGCCTTCGCGTGGGCGGCGTATCCGTTCACGCAGTACGTCTCGAACTCGAACACGAACGACGCGCTGATGCCCTGCTTCCTTGTCTGGGGGTTCTGGCTCGTCTCGAAACCCGCCGCCCGCGGGGTCTTCGCGGCGCTCTCGGGCTGGACGAAGTTCGCGTCCCTCCTCGTCGCGCCGCTCTGGCTGACGTACCCGGGGCGGAAACCGAATTGGCGCGCCGTGGCGGGGTTCGCGGCCGCCACGCTCGCCGTGTTCTCGATCCTGCTGCTCGCCTCGGACCCGTTCCACGAGGCGCACGTCTTCTGGACGCGGACCGTCGGCTTCCAGATCGGCCGCGACGCGCCGTGGTCGCTCTGGGACTGGGGCCAGTACCACGCGCGCGGGCTGCCCGATCTCCATCTGGTGCAGCGCGTCCTGCAGGTCCTGCTCGTCGCGGGCGCATTCGCGGCCGCGTTCTTCCCGCGCCGCAAGTCGCCGCTGCAGCTCGCCGCTCTCACTGCAGTGCTGCTCGCCGGCTTCGAGCTCGTCGTGACTTACTGGCTCTACACCTATATCCCGTGGTTCTACCCCTTCGCCGCTCTCACTCTGCTCGCGCCGGCGCTCCCGCTCCGCAGGCTGGTCGCTCAGGAGCGAGCTACACCAGTGGCTCCGCCCGCCGACGAGACGTACAGGGACCGGGAGATCGTTCTCCCCCGAACCACGTTCTAAGCCGTTCGGCCAGACCCAGGCCGAAGGCCGGAGGCTAAGACAGCCGCGCAGCGGCGACTTAGCCGGAGGCCGGACTGTGTTCGCGCCGGCCTCCGCCGCGCGCGAGCACACCGCACCCGCCTTCCGCCCAAAGATCGAACAAACAGGAACAGCACGGAGCGGGCCGGAAACCGCGCTTTCCGGCCCGAGGAGTTCCTTTTCGAGCTTCTACGCGGAAACGCGTAGGAGCTCGATCGCCTCGGCGCGTCCCGCGTCGGTGCACGTGACGAGGACGCCCTCCAGCCGCACGTCGCCTTCCGCGGGCTCGAACCGCACGGGTAGCCGGGTCCGCATCCGCGCGATCGCGAGCTCTGAGCGGACGCCGATCACCGAGTCGTGCGGCCCCGTCATCCCCGCGTCGCTGATCGCCGCGGTGCCGCCGGGCAGGATCCGCGCGTCGTTCGTCTGGACGTGCGTATGGGTGCCGATCACCGCGGTGACGCGGCCGTCGAGCCACGTCGCGAGGGCGACCTTCTCGCTCGTCGCCTCGGCATGGAAGTCGACGACGACGACGGGCGCTCCAGCGCGTGCCTCCTCGACGAGGCCGTCGACCACCTCCCAGGGCGACACCGGCGTCGGGAGGAAGAGCTGCCCGAGGAGGTTGACGACGGCGACTGAGACCCCGTTTCGTGCCTCTACCACCGTCAGCCCGTGCCCGGGCGCCTCCGAGCCGGAGTTCGCCGGACGGATCACGCGCTCGCTGCCGGCGAGGTATGCCGCGATCCCGCTGCGGCGGTACGTGTGGTTGCCGAGCGTGACCACGTCCGCTCCGGCGGCCAGCAGCTTGTCGGCGAGCTTCGCCGTGATGCCGGCGCCGTCGGCGGCGTTCTCGCCGTTGACGATCGCGAGGTCCGCGTCGTAGCGCTCGCGGAGCGCCGGCAGGTGCTCCTCCACGGCACGGCGGCCCGGGACGCCGAAGACGTCCGCGAGGAAGAGGATGTTCAGGGCTGGGATCCTCTATCCGGTCGTGAGGACCGGTGCCGCACGCACGTCGACGGTCACGTGGTTCCCGGCGTCGTTCGTGTAGCGCGCGAGCGCCTGCTGCTCGATCGCGGCGAGGTCGGCGACCCGGCCGAGCTTCGTCGCGCCGCTGACGACCGTGGTGCCGACGGTGAGCGCCGGATCGGCGACGAGCTGGGTCACCGAGACGACGAGCGAGGGCGCGTTCTGCGGCTGGATGTCGATCTCCGCGCCGAACGTCCTCCCCTCGACGACGAACGGCCGGATTGCCGCGACCGTCCCGTCCACGGGCGAATAGACGTCGCTGCCGACCGGAGCGCCGACATCGAGCGCGGAAGTCCCGCCGCCGGCGAGCTGGTACCACTTCGGCGAGCCGCCCCCGCCGCCGAAGACGCCGTGCACGATCCGCTGCACGAGCCCCTCGTTCGCCTGGTGCCCGACCGGCTCGAGCGAGAGGGCGCCGTCGTGCGCGGCGTGGTAGCCGATCGCCGTCACCCGGTGCTGCGAGATCGGGAGCTGCAGGCGCACCGGGCCACGCAAGGCGACGATCTCGGGAGTCGGCCGTGTCTGCGCGGCAGCGGCGAGGCTCGGCCGTGGGACGATGGCCGCCGTCGGCACGCTTCTCCCGCTGAACGCGGTGAGGCCGATGGCCACGAGGAAGACCGCAGCCAGGAGGACGAGCAGGGCGACGCGGCGCGCGCGGCGCGCAGCGCGCGCCTGTGGGCGTTCGACCCGCCGCCTCCGATTGGGGCGCGAGGACGGCATGTCGCGCGGCACCTTATCGAACTGCCGCGGAAGATCCCAGAGGTCGAGCGCCAGCGCGCCCTGAGTCCGTACGACGGCCCCCGTACCATCGCTCGCATGCCGCGGCCCGCCTCTGTGCGGATCGAGATCCCACGCTGGGTGCAGTTGGTGGCGCTGCCGCTGCTGCTGTTGCTGCTCTGGGCGGTGGCGGGAGCGGTGCGTCACGTTCTCTTCCTGTTCCTCGTCGCGCTGCTCATCGCCCTCCTGCTCAATCCCCTGGTTCGCGGGCTGGGGCGGGTGTGGATCCCACGTGGACCGGCGGTAGCGCTCGTCTATCTCGCCTTCGCAGCAGTCGTCGCATTGGCGATCCTCGCTCTTGCCACGGTGGTCGTGCAGCAGACACGCAGCGCCGCCCACCGGGTCGACAACTACTTTACGGTCGATTCCGGACACCCGAAGCGGACAGGCGCCGAGCAGGACCTCGCCCGCTTCCAGAGCTGGCTCGACCGTCACCATCTGAGCGGCGTCCACGTCCAGCGGCAGGGCCAGAAGTTCCTCAACCAGGTCGGGACGAAGGACGTCCAGAAGTACACCTCGAAGGCGTTGCGCTGGGCGGAGGGCGCCGGGGTCGCCGTCGTGACGCTCCTCTTTGACGCCTTCCTCGTCGTCGTCGTCTCGATCTACATGCTCCTCGACATGCAGCGGCTGTCGGACGCCGCGGATCGACGCTTTCCGCCCTGGGGGCGTGGTGGGCTGATCCTGCGGATGGAGCAGGCGGTGGCGAGCTACGTCAAGGGGCAGTTCCTTCTCTCGCTGATCATCGGCGTCAGCGTCGGACTGGGGCTGTGGGTCCTCGACCTCGTCGGACTGTTCCCGCGCGGCGGGCACTATGCGGCCGCCTTCGGCGCGTGGGCGGGTGTCACGGAACTCATTCCGTACATCGGGCCCTGGCTCGGCGCCGCGCCACCCGTGCTGTACGCGCTCGTCCAGGACCCGCTGTCGGCGCTCTGGGTCGCGCTTCTCTTCCTCGGCATCCAGCAGCTCGAGGGGCATCTGATCGTCCCGAACGTGATGGGACGCTCGCTGCGGCTCCACCCGCTGCTGGTGATCTTCGGCCTGCTCGCCGGCGGCGAGATCTACGGCTTCCCCGGGATCCTCGTGGCGCTGCCGCTGCTCGCGGCCGGGCGCGCCGCGTGGGAGTTCTTCGCCGAGCGGGTCGAGCTGGCGTCGTGGGGGGCGGACCGGCCGCTGGCGGAGATCGGGGTCGAGAAGACGCCGGGCGCGCCGCCGCCGGAAACGCCACCTGCCCCCGCCGCCTGAGCGACGAGCGGCGTACTCTTTTCGGGGTGAGCTCGTTCCCGGTCACCCGGCTCCGGCGCTTCCGCCGCACGGCTCCGCTGCGCGGGCTCGTGCGCGAGACGCGGCTCTCGCTCGACCAGTTCGTGATGCCTCTCTTCGTCGCGCCCGAGCCGCTCGCGAACGACGAGCTGCCGGGCATGGCGCGCTTCGACGTCGACGGGCTGCTGCGCGAGGCGGAGACGCTCGCCGCGTCCGGCGTCCGGGCGCTGATCCTCTTCGGCGTTCCCGCGGAGAAGGACGAGGAGGCGACCGGCGCCTGGGAGGACGACGGCATCGTCCAGCAGGCGCTGCGAACGCTGCGTCCGCGTTTCCCCGAGCTCGTCCTGCTCACGGACGTCTGCCTCTGCGAGTACACGTCGCACGGCCACTGCGGGATCGTCGTCGACGGCGACGTCGACAACGACCGGAGCCTCGAGCTGCTCGCGCGCACCGCGGTCAGCCATGCCGAGGCCGGAGCCGACGTCGTTGCGCCGAGCGACATGATGGACGGACGGGTCGGCGCGATCCGCGAGGCGCTCGACGACCACGGCTTCGAGACGACTCCGATCCTCGCGTACTCGGCGAAGTACGCGTCCGCGTTCTACGGCCCCTTCCGCGAGGCGGCGGACAGCGCTCCGGCGTTCGGCGACCGGCGCGGCTACCAGATGGATCCGGCCAACGTCCGTGAGGCGATTCGCGAGTGCAAGATCGACCTCGCGGAGGGAGCCGACGCGATCATGATCAAGCCGGCGCTCCCGTACCTGGACGTGATTCGCGCGGCGCGGGAGGCGTTCGACGCGCCCCTTGCGGCGTACAACGTCTCCGGCGAGTACGCGATGGTGAAGGCGGCCGCCCGCGCAGGCTGGCTCGACGAGCGCGCGGCGGCGGTCGAGTCGCTGACGGCGATCAAGCGCGCCGGCGCCGACCTGATCGTCAGTTACTGGACTCGAGACCTTCCCGCGTGGCTCTGAGCGAGCGTTCGGCGCTCTACAGGCGCGCGCTCGAGCTGATTCCCGGCGGCGTGAACTCGCCGGTGCGGGCCATGCGCGCCGTCGGGCTCGACGAGCCGCTCTTCGTCCGCAGCGGGAAAGGCGCGTACGTCGAGACCGAGGACGGCCGCAAGCTCCTCGACTGGGTCATGTCCTGGGGGCCGCTCCTGTTCGGCCACGCCGATCCCGAGACCGTCGAGGCCGTTCGCGACGCGGCACTCCGCGGCACGAGCTTCGGCGCGGCGACCGAGGCGGAGGTCGAGCTCGCCGAGGAGATCGTCGACGCGGTGCCGTCGGTGGAGAAGGTGCGGCTGGTCTCCTCGGGGACCGAGGCGGCCATGAGCGCGCTGCGGCTCGCGCGCGCCTTCTCGAAGCGCGACCGGATCCTCAAGACGGCCGGCGGTTACCACGGCCACGCCGACGCGCTGCTCGCGAGCGCCGGCTCGGGGCTCGCGACGCTCGGCATCCCCGCGTCGCCCGGCGTCCCGACCGGCGCGGCCGCCGACACGATCGTCGTGCCCTACAACGACACCGATGCCGCGGCCGACGCGGTCATGCGGCACGGGGAAGGCTTGGCGGCGATCGTGGTCGAGCCCGTCGCGGCGAACATGGGCGTCGTCCCACCGGAGCCGGGCTACCTCGAGACGCTGCGCCGGCTCTGCGACGTCTCCGGCGCGCTCTTGGTCTTCGACGAGGTGATCACCGGCTTTCGCGTCGCGCGGGGCGGGGCGCAGGAGCGCTTCGGCGTGCTGCCCGACCTCACGGTGCTCGGCAAGGTCGTCGGCGGCGGACTGCCGCTCGCGGCGTTCGGGGGCCGGGCCGAGATCATGGATCTGCTCGCGCCGACCGGGCCCGTCTACCAGGCCGGCACGCTCGCCGGGAACCCGCTCGCGACGGCTGCCGGCGTCTCGGTCCTGCGGCGGCTGCGCGACGAGGCGGTCTACGACGAGCTCGAGCGGCGGGCCGAGCTGCTCGAGGAGGGCCTCGCGCGGTTCGGCCGCGTGCAGCGGGTCGGGGCGCTGCTCACCCTCTTCCTGGCCGATGCGCCGGTGCGGAGCTTCGAGGATGCACAGCGGTGCGACACGGACCGCTACGGCGCGCTCTTCCGCCACCTGCTCGAGCGCGACGTCTACTTCCCGCCGTCGCAGTACGAGGCGCTCTTCCCGTCGACCCTCCACGCGGAGGAGGAGATCGAGCGGACGGTCGACGCGGTGTCGAGCTTTGGTCACTGACCTCTGGGAGACGATGGCCGTCGACGCGGCCGCGGAGAGCACCCTCTGGGACGATTGCCTGCGACCGGAAGCCGAGCGCGAACGGAGCTTCGTCTTCTCGCAGCTCGGCGAGGCCCGCTACGCGCTCGGGCTCGAGACGATCTACGAGGGGTACCTCGTCCACTACGGCCGGCCGCGCCTATTCGCGCCGCCCGACGACGACACGGCCCTCCTGCTGGGCGACTACCTCTATGCGCACGGCGTGGCGCGCATCTCGGCGGTGCACGAGGTCGCCGCCGTCGCCGACCTGTCGGAGCTCATCTCGCTCTGCAGCCAGCTGCGGGCGGAGGAGGCCGAGGGCGACGGGCCGCTCTGGGCGGCGACCGCAGCGCTGCTCGGTCGCGGCGCGCTCGACGAGGCGAGGACCGCGCTCCGGCTCCACTCGGACTCCGCGCCGCTCGACCGCCTGGCGCGGGAGACCGTCGGTGACGAGGCCGTCGACGCAGCGCTCGCGGCGCATTCCGAACGGCGCGTGAGCTAGATTCCCGTCGTGCTCTCTGCGCTCGTCCACTCCGTGCTGGCCGTCGAGACCGCTGCCGAGCAGGGGCGCAAGGTGGTGCTCGCGATGCTCGCGGTCGGCGGCATCTTCCTGCTCGTGATCGCGGTCGGCGAGCTCTCCCACCGGCTGCGCCACAAGCGCTAGTTCCCACCGACGGTCGGTCCCTCGTGGACTTGACGGTCGAAGGTGGTGCTAGTAAAACTAGCGCGATGTGGGCGCACGTCTCGGCGCTGCCGCTCGAGGTCGATCCGCTCGTCGCGGAGGCGAGGCGACGTGCGCGCCGACGCCGGGTCGCCGTGGCGCTGCTGGTCGCCGTCGCAGTCCTGGCGGCAACGTTCGCGCTGCGGTCGAGTGGAGGTGGCGGGCTCGGCATGTGCGCCTCGCCGCCGAGCGGCTGGAAGGAGCAGACGATCCGCAGGACCTCCACCACGGTCGCGACCGTCGTGCTGACGAACTTCCGCTTCGGGCACCTGGACGACTTCTACGGTCTCGCCACCAGCATGCCGTGGCCAGCGCATGGCGCCATGATCGCCGTGAGCAACGAAGGCCCGGCTGCCACGCCTCCTTTCAGGTCTGCGTTGCGGGTCGGTAGCGGCGATCTCCGCGGCTTCGAGGGGATGAGATGGCCGGGCGCGAACGTCGCCGTCCGCTCCCGCGGGCGTGTGCTCGATGCGTATGTCGAGCTCCGCACCGTCACGCCCGCGATGGTCGCAGCCGCGAACCGCGTGCTCGCCGGCGTCCGCGCGTGCTCGGCATGAGCATCGTCGCCCCGCCCGGGCCGCCGCGGCCGGACGACCTCGAGGCCCTGATCCGCGAGGCGCGGGCCCGGCAACGACGGAGAAGGAGTGGCGCCGCCGGGCTCATCGCGGCTCTGGCGGCGCTGGCGCTCGTCGCTTGGGGGATCGACCGCGCAGTAGTAGGCGGCTCGACAGCGCGCTCGCGGCTGACCCCGACGGTCGATGCGCATGCGTTCGCCGGGCACGGGAACCTTGCGTTCGTCTCGCGTGACCGGCTCTGGCTCCTCGACGGGAGCACCGGACAGCTGGTCCGTGTAGCCGGCGCCGGCGCGATCGGACCCGCCTTCTCGCCTGACGGCCGGTGGCTCGCCTGGTCGCAGGGAGGCAGGCGGTTCGGGGTCGCTCGCTCGGACGGCGCCGCCTCCCGCTTGCTCCCCTCGCACGGCGCCTCGCCGCGCTGGCTCCCCGACGGGCGGCTGCTCGTCGGCCGGGCGATCTACACGGTCGACCATGCCGTCCCCGTTCGCAGCGGGATCGCGCCCTCCGGCCTGGTGTCGTGGACGCTGGACGGACGTCGCTATGCCTTCGTCACGACCCGTCGGAACTGGCGGCGCCCCGTTCCGTTCAACGACGTCGAGCGTGTCGAGCTGTCCGCGTCGCTGAACGGCCCGCGGACGGTCTGGTACGAGACGCCGGAATCGTTCACGACGCGACGCGGCTGGCAGGACCCCGCAATCGGGCAGGTCGCCATCCTCCGGAGGGGAGGAATCCTCGTCTGGCTCGACCCGTTTCACTCCGCCTCGATCGCGGCGGACGGGCTGCCGGTGTACGAGATCGTCTCTCCTGGCGCGCGTCCGCGGAAGCTCGGCGTCAGCATCGGGACGCCTCTCTCCCTCGGGACGCACGGGCGATTCGCACTCGGTGCCGGAGGCGACCGGATCGCGTGGACGACGAAGCGGGTCGTCACCTGTGTGACCGGCGGCTGTCGGCCGCTTCGGACGTCGGCGGCCCAGATGACTCTCGATCCTGCCTTGTCGCCGCACGGTGGGGCGCTCGCGTACGTGACCGCCGCCGACCTCGGGGTCGAGGTGAGCACGGTCGGCTCGAAGACGATGGATCGCTGGTACACGACTCGGCGTCTTCGGGTCGGTTCGCGAATCGTTCTCCACAGCACCGGAGCCGCTTCTCCGGTTTGGTCGGCGGACGGTCGCAGCCTCCTCTTCGTTGCGGGGGATGTGCTCTGGTTGCTCCCGCGGCTCGATGCACGGCCGGTGCGCGTCGCTGGACCGCTCTTCTGGCCCGGCCGCTGGCCGAACTACTACGGCGAGGTCGACTGGGCCGATCAATTCGCCTGGCACTCCTGAATAGACTCGCGCCGTGCCTGCGAAGGATCTTCGCGACTGGATCGCGCTGCTCGAGCGCGAGGGCGAGCTCGTCCGCGTCACCCCGGAGGTCGACCCCGACCTCGAGATCACCGAGATCGTCGACCGCACGGTCAGGGACGGCGGGCCGGCGCTCCTGTTCGAGAACCCGAAGGGCTCGGATCGTCCGCTGCTGATCAACCAGTTCGGCACCGAGCGGCGGATGTGCCTCGCGTTCGGCGTCCAGAAGCTCGACGACGTCGCGCGGCGCGTGGCCGACGTGCTCGAGATGCAGCCGCCGAGCGGATTGATGGAGAAGGTGCGCGGCCTGCAGAAGCTCAAGTCGATCGCCGACTCCCGCCCGAAGACGGTCGGCAAGGGCCCCTGCCAGGAGATCGTCCTGCGTGGGGACGACGTGAACCTCGGCCTGCTCCCCGTCCAGCGCTGCTGGCCGGGCGACCCCGCGCCGTTCATCACGCTCCCGGCCGTGATCACGCACGACCCGCACACCGGCGGCCGCAACGTCGGCATGTACCGGATGCAGCTGATCGACGAGCGGACGACCTTCATGCACTGGCAGATCCACAAGGACGGCCGCGCCGACTACCTCGCCACCGACGGCCGCATCGAGGTCGCCGTCGCGCTCGGCCTCGACCCGATCACCGCGTACTCCGCGAGCGCGCCGCTGCCGAAGCACGTCGACGAGCTGATGCTCGCCGGCTTCCTCCGCGGCGAGCCGGTCGAGCTCGTGAAGGGGGTCAGCGTCGCCGTGGAGGTGCCCGCGCGCGCCGAGATCGTCCTCGAGGGCTACATCGAGAAGGACGAGGTCGGCATGGAGGGGCCGTTCGGCGACCACACCGGGTACTACACCGCTGCCGAGCCGTTCCCGGTCTTCCACGTCACGGCGATGACGATGCGGCGCGACGCCGTCTATCCGTCGATCGTGGTGGGCAAGCCGCCGCAGGAGGACGCGTGGCTCGGCAAGGCGACCGAGCGGATCTTCCTGCCGGCGGTGCGCGCGACGGTGCCGGAGATCGTCGACTACGACCTGCCGGTCGCGGGGGCCTTCCACAACTGCTGCATCGTCTCGATCCGCAAGCAGTTCCCCGGCCATGCGCGCAAGGTCATGTCGGCGATCTGGGGCCTCGGGATGCTGAGCCTGACCAAGTGCATCGTCGTCGTCGACGCGCACGTCGAAGTCCACGACTACGCACAGGTGCTCTTCTACGCCGGCGCGAACGTCGACCCGAAGCGCGACGTCGTGCTCGGCGAGGGGCCGCTCGACCACCTCGACCACGCGCCCGAGCGGCAGTTCGTCGGCGGCAAGCTCGGCATCGATGCGACCGCGAAGTGGCCGGAGGAGGGGGCGCGGCCGTGGCCCGACGAGATCGAGATGAGCCCCGAGATCAAGGCGCTGGTGGATCGCCGCTGGACCGAGTACGGACTGGGTTAGTTCTCCCTCCCGAGAGCCGGCGTTTCCGATAAGACTTATCTCTGGTGGAGCCGGAGCAGCCGAGTCCCGAAACCGAGCACGAGTCGCTCCACGAGGAGACGCACCTGCCGCCGCCGACGCTGTGGCCGATCGGCTTCGCGATCGGCATCGTCGTCGTCCTCGTCGGTCTCGTCATCAACCCGATGCTGATCTCCTCGATCGGCGGCGTGATCGTCATCGTCTTCGGCTTTCTCTGGGCGCGCGACGCGACGGCCGAGCTGCGCGGTCAGCCGCTCGTCGTCGAGCCCGAGCGGCGCGAGCTCGTCGAGGCGGGCGAGGGAATGACCGCGCCGCCGGCCGACCAGCAGGGAGTCGCGCTCGTCCACGTCTCGGAGACCGCGGTCACGCGCAGCCGCTTCCTCGAAGGGGCGACGCTCGGCCTCGGCGGCGTCATCGGCGGGCTGATCACCGTGCCCGTCGCGGGCTTCGCCGTTCTCCCCGGGTTCCTCGGCCAGAAGCAGCACAAGGTCGACCTGGGCCCCCTCTCCAACTTCCCGCTCAGCGCGTGGTTCGTGGCCACCTTCATCGTCGATCCCAGTCAGGGAGAGGTCAGCCGGCGGACCGCCTTCGTCCGCAACAACGGCAACGTGACCGACCCCAAGACGAAGAAGCAGGTGCCGAGCTTCACGATCATCTCGAATCACTGCGTCCACCTCGGCTGCCCCGTCCAGGCCAACGGCCCGACGGGGGCGATCCTCGGTAAGCCGACGATCAACGAGCACACGAAGAACGGCAAGGTCCGGCTCGACCCGGTCGTGCCCGCCGGTTACGGCTGTCCGTGCCACGGCGGCCAGTACGACGTCGAGGGGAACCGCACCGCCGGCCCGCCCGTGCGCGCGCTCGACCGCTACGCGTTCGAGATCGACAACGGCCACCTGATCCTCCTGAGCACGTATTCCGTCACACACGTGGTTGGCACCGGCGCGCAGGCCAAGATCTACAAGTACAAGGCCGCCGGGCCGGGCGAGCATCTCGACGGGCCGGAGCAGTGGTTCTATCCCCTCCAGCCGCCGCACCACTGATGGTCTACCGCCGGAAGCCCACCAAGGCCGAGCTCCGCCGCCAGCGGGTCGAGGAGCTCATCAACTATCCGCTCGACTGGCTCGAGGAGCGGTCGGGGCTCGTCGGGGGCGTCCGCTACTTCCTCTTCCGCAACGTCCCTTCGGACGTCAACTGGATGCAGACACTCGGCTCGGCTGCGCTGACCGCCTTCCTCGTGCAGGCGATCACCGGGGTGATCCTCGCGATGTACTACACGCCGTCGGCGGCGACCGACCCCGCGACCGGCAAACCGGTCGCCTGGGAGTCGATCGTCAACATCACCGACCACGTGACGCTGGGCTGGCTCGTGCGCGGCATGCACAAGTGGGGCGCGAGCGTCTTCATCATCCTCATGTTCCTCCACATGGGCCGCGTCTTCCTGTTCGGCGCCTACAAGTACCCGCGCGAGCTGAACTGGATCATCGGTGTCCTCATCCTCGTGATGGGGATGATGGAGGGCTTCACCGGCTACCTCCTCCCGTGGGACCAGACCGCGTACTGGGCCTCGGTTGTCGGGATCAACCTCAACGGGACGGCGCCCTTCTTGGGCCCGTGGCTGGCGCAGTTCTTACGTAGCGGCCAGGAGATCAGCGGCGAGACGCTGACGCGGTTCTACTCGCTGCACATGCTGCTGATCCCCGGCGCGATCATCGCCCTGATCGGGCTCCACCTCTACCTCGTGATCCGCCTCGGCGTCACGTCACCGCCGTGGTCGAAGGACGCCGCCGGGATGGAGCCGGCGGAAGAGGAGCCGACGCCGGCGCGGCGGCCCGGGCTCGTGCGGCCGGTGCCGCGCGGAGCGGGCGCGAACGCCATGCAGGCCGAGCCGGGAGGGTGCGAGTAATGGCCGCCATCCCGAAGGAGAAGCCGTCCCGCGTCGAGGAGGCGCGCGCGCAGTTCGCCCGTTACAAGGAGGACGTCAAGACGCGCGGGAAGCCCTTCTACCCCTACGCGATGTTCCACGACACGATCATGAGCCTCGTCGTCGTGTGCGTGATCATCGGCCTCGCGGCGATCTGGAAGTGGTCGGCGTGGGCTTCGATCCACGATCCGACCCATAAGGGCATCCTCGGGCCCGAGGTGGATCCGCCGGCGGATCCCGGCACGACGAGCTTCGTGCCGCGACCGGACTGGTACTTCTACTTCCTCTTCTACCTGCTCCGGATCTTCAAGTGGCCGGAGTCGGTGTTCCTCGGCACCATCGGCGTGCCGACGATCGCGCTCGTCCTGCTCATCGGGCTGCCGTTCCTCGACCGCCGCCGCGAGCGCCGGCTCTCGGCGCGGCCGGTCGCGTTGGTCGCCGCCGTCCTGACCGTCCTCTCGATGGCCGTGCTGACGTGGAAGGGCGCGACGGCGAAGGAGGCGCTCGCGTCGGAGGTCAAGCTCGACATTCCGCGCTGGATCGCGCAGAACCACCTGCCGCCGAGCGCGAAGCCGGGAGCGGAGCTGTTCGCCACCGCGGGCTGCACCTTCTGCCACACGTACGCCGGCTCCGGCGGCTCCAACCTCGGCGCACCGGACCTGACGGCGATCGGCACGCGCCATCTCGGCATCGCGACCCAGATCAAGCACCTGCAGAACCCGTCGTCCGTCACCCCGGGCTCGCCGATGCCGTCGTTCGCGTCGCTGGGCAACGAGCGCCTGCACCAGCTCGCGGTCTTCCTGGAAGCCTCCAAGGGCGGTAAGTAGCCAGGGAGGGCCCGGCGGCACAGTGGCTGTGTCGCGGATGACGCGCTGGATCGCCGCGATGCGGCGTCCTCAGTCGCGCCGATAGGAACCGCTATCGGCGCTCACTGCGTCCTTGCCTCGCGACGCCCATCGCGCCCCCTCGACGAGCACCGCTCCGCCGGGCCCTCCCGAGCAGCGACAATCCCGGGGAATGCACGTATTCCTCGGGATCACCGGAGCTTCCGGCGCCCCCTACGCAGCCCGGTTGCTCGAAGCGCTCGCCGCAGCCGACTGCGAGATCGGCATCTGTGCCTCCCGTGCCGGGATCGAGGTGCTCGGGACCGAGCTCTACGGCGACGCGACACTCCCGCGCGACGAGACGCTCGCCCGGTTCCTCGAGCACGCGAGCGGCGCCGCGCGCGTCTACGACCCCGAGGACTGGAACGCTCCCTACGCCTCGGGCTCGGCGAAGGTCGACGCGTACGTGATCTGCCCCTGCTCGATGGGCACCGTGGGGACGATCGCCTCCGGCGCCATGCAGAACCTCGTCCACCGCGCCGCCTCCGTCGCGCTCAAGGAGGAGCGGCGCCTCGTCGTCATGCCGCGTGAGACGCCGCTCTCGGCGATCCACCTGCGCAACATGCTCACCCTGCGCGAGGCGGGCGCGACGATCCTCTTCCTCGCGCCGGGCTTCTACCACGGCGCCGAGACGGTCGAGAACCTCGTCGACTTCGTCGTCGCCAGGGCCCTCGACCTGCTCGGGCTGGAGCACCAGCTCACGCCCCGCTGGGGACAGACGACGTGACCGTCGAAAGCGGCCGGCTGCCGGCGGAGGGCGTCCGGCGGATGTTCGACCGCATCGCCCCGGTCTACGACGCGATGAACCGCGTGATGACCGCGGGCCTCGACCAGCGCTGGCGCCGGGCGACGGTGCGGGAGGCGGTGCGCCCGGGCGATCGCGTCCTCGACGCCTGCTGCGGCACCGGCGACCTCGCCGTCGCCGCGCGCAAGGCCGGCGCCGGCCGTGTCGTCGGGATCGATTTCTCGGCCCGGATGCTCGAGCGTGCCCGCCGCAAGGCGCCGGAGCTCGAGTGGCTGCAGGCCGACGTGCTCGCGCTCCCCTTCGAGGACGCGAGCTTCGACTCGGCGGTGGTCGGCTTCGGCGTCCGCAACGTCGAAGATCTCGCAGCGGCCCTCAAGGAGCTTCGCCGTGTGCTTCGAGCCGGCGGCCGGCTCGGGATCCTCGAGATCACGAAACCGCGTGGGCTGCTCGCGCCGTTCTACAAGCTGTGGTTCGACCGCATCGTGCCGCTGCTCGGCCGCCTTCTCCCCGGCGGCGCCGCCTACACCTACCTCCCGGCGAGCGTGCGCCGCTTCCCGGGCCCGGAGGAGCTCGCCGAGCTGCTCGGCCGGTGCGGCTTCGGGGGCGTGGAGTTCCGGCTCTTCGCCGGGGGTATCGTGGCCCTGCACGTAGGAGAGGCGGTTCGTGACCACGACCCTCGCTGACATCCGGTCGGTGCCGGGGCTCGACGACTATCTCGACGCGCTCGAGGAGCGGCTCGCGCGGACCGTCGCCACGCATCCCGGTCTCGTCGCGTCCGTCGGCAACGAGGCGCTCGCGGCGGGCGGCAAGCGGCTGCGTCCGGCGCTCGTCTTCCTCTCCGCGCCGGCGGGGAAGGAGGCGCCGCTCGCGGCGGCCGTCGCGGTCGAGCTCGTCCACATGGCGACGCTCGTCCACGACGATCTGATCGACCGCGCGCATTTCCGCCGCGGCAAGGCCGCCGCCTGGTCGGTCTACGGCCCGGCCGCCGCGCGTGCGACGGGCGACTACCTCTTCGCGCGGGCCTTCTCCGAGCTGAGCGCGACCGGGGACGCCGCCGCGGTCGAGATCCTCGCCGACGCGACGCTGTCGCTCGCCCGCGGCGAGGCGCTGCAGCGGACGCAGACGCGCGACCCGTCGACCACCGTCGAGGCCTATCTCAAGCGCTGCGCGCTGAAGACGGGGAAGCTGTTCGAGGCCGCCTGCCGGCTCGGCGGGGGCTCCGGCGAGTACGGGCTCGCGCTCGGGATCGCGTTCCAGATCGCCGACGACGTCCTCGACTGCTCCGGCGCCACGATCGAGACCGGCAAGATCGCGGGCACCGACCTGCGCGACGGCACGCCGACGTTGCCGCTCCTGCTCGCCGCGCAGCAGGACGCGGTGGTCCGGGCCGCGCTCGCGGGAGGCCCGATGGACGGGGCCCTCGTCCGCGTGGCCGCCACGGGCGCCCTCGACGAGGCCCGGCAGGTGGCGCTCGACTACGCTAGGCGCGCCAGGGCACGCCTCGACGGCGAGCTCCACCGCGACGAGCTCGAGGCCCTGACTCACGCAGTCGTCGATCGGGAAAGGTGAGAGCCGCAATGGCTGTTCTGGACACGCTCGACACGCTCGCGCCGATCCGGGAGATGGTGCTCGCCGGCGAGCGGCTCGACTTCGACGACGGTGTCGCGCTGATGGAGACGGACGACCTGCTCGCGCTCGGCGAGCTCGCCGACCTCGCGCGTCGGCAGCGCGGCGGCGGCGACGAGGTCTTCTTCGTCCAGAACATCAACCTGTACCAGACGAACGTCTGCCGCGTGAAGTGCAAGTTCTGCGCCTTTGCGAAGACGCGGAAGCAGGAGGACGCCTTCACGCTGACCGCCGACGAGTTCGTCGAGGACGCCGTCCAGCAGCACGAGCTGCTCGGCTTCACCGAGATCCACACGGTGAACGGCGAGAACCCGCACGTCGACCTCGAGTACTACGCCGGCCTGCTGCGCAAGCTGAAAGAGGCGCTGCCGGACGTCCACCTCAAGTTCTACACGGCCTCCGAGATCCACCACATGTCGCGGCTCGAGGGCTGCTCGCACGAGGAGGTCCTGCGCACGCTCAGGGACGCCGGCCTCGATTCGATGCCCGGCGGCGGCGCAGAGATCTTCGCCGACCGTGTGCGCGCGCTGATCGCGCCCGGCAAGGAGCACCCCGACGACTGGTTCGACGTCCACGACACCGCGCACCGGCTCGGGATCACGACACAGTGCACGATGCTCTACGGCCACGTTGAGACGTACGAGGAGCGCGTCGACCACCTGCTGCGCCTCCGCGAGCAGCAGGACCGCACGAACGGCTTCCTCTCCTTCATCCCGCTCGCCTTCCACCCGGAGAACACCGTCTTCGAGCGCCGCGGCTTCCGCTTCACGACCGGGGCGGACGACCTGAAGGTGATCGCGGTCGCGCGGCTCCTCCTCGACAACATCCCGCACGTGAAGGCCTACTGGATCATGATGGGCCTCCCGCTCGCCCAGGTCGCGCTCCACTTCGGCGCCGACGACGTGCAGGGCACGGTGGTGCGGGAGAAGATCTTCCAGGCGGCCGGCGCGAGCGCCGGCACCGAGCAGAAGGTGGCCGAGCTCGTGCGCTTCGTCAGCGAGGCCGGGAGGATCCCGGTGCAGCGGGACAGCCTCTACAACGAGCTCCGGAGATGGGCGGCGTGATCCGGCTCGGCCGCATCGCCTACGTCAACATGGCGCCGGTCTTCTACCGCGTCGACGCAGAGGTCGAGGAAGTGCAGGGCGTCCCGACCGAGCTGAACCGGATGCTCGTGGCGGGCGAGCTCGACACGGCGCCGATCTCCTCGATCGCGTATGCGCAGGACGCCGACCGGCTACGCCTGCTGCCGCGGCTCTGCGTCGCGTCCGAGGGGGCCGTCGACTCGATCCAGCTCGTGACGCGAGTCCCGCTCGAGCGCGTGCGCGCGGTGGCGGTGACGCCGGAGTCGGCGACCTCCGTGGCGCTCACGAAGGTGTTGCTGCCCGAGGCCGAGCAGGCTCCGCTCGAGGCGTACGAGACCGGCGAGGCCGAGGCGAAGCTGCTCATCGGCGACGCCGCGCTGCGCTCCGCGTTCGAGGATCCGACCCCGCACCACGACCTCGGGCGACTCTGGCTGGAGCGGACCGGGCTGCCGATGGTGTTCGCCGTCTGGGCGTGCCCGGAGCCGCTGGCGGAAGGTCTCGCGGAGCTCGAGGACGCACTCGTCGCGTCGGTCCGGCTCGCGCGCGCCGAGCCTCAGCAGCTCGCGTACGAGGCGGCCGAGCGTTACGGCTATCCGGCCGGCTTCCTCGCGCGCTACTTCGAGAAGCTCCGCTACCGCTTCGGCCCGCGCGAGCGCGCCGGCCTGTACACGTTCCTCGAGCTCGCACGCGACGCGGGCCTGCTCGAGACGGTGCCGGAGCTCCGCTTCGTCCAGACCGCTGCCGGCGCTGCAGTCGCATGAGCGTGGCCGAGCGGACACCGGTCGGCGAGATCCTCGAGAAAGCGACTGCGGGCGAGCGGATCACGGACGAGGACGCCGTCTCGCTCCTCCGCTCCCGCGACCTCGTCGCGGTCGGACGCGCGGCGAATGAGATCCGGAACCGCCGCCACGACCCGGAGCGCGTCACGTTCATCATCGACCGCAACCTCAACTACACGAACGTCTGCGTCACCGACTGCGACTTCTGCGCCTTCTACCGACGGCCGGGCGACCAGCGCGAGGGCTACCTGCTGCCGAAGCCCGTCATCTTCAAGAAGATCGAGGAGACGCTCGCGCTCGGCGGCACCGGCCTGCTCATGCAGGGCGGCCACCATCCCGACCTCGGCGTCGACTACTACGAGGACCTGTTCTCATCGATCAAGGCGCGTTACCCGATCCACCTCCACGCGCTCTCCCCGTCGGAGATCGTGCACGCGGCACGCCGCTCGAAGCTCACGGTTCCCGAGACGCTCGTGCGGCTGCGCGACGCCGGCCTCGACTCGATCCCGGGCGGCGGGGCCGAGATCCTCGTCGACCGCGTGCGCGAGGTCATCGCGCCGAAGAAGGTGAAGACGAAGGAGTGGCTGGGCGTGATGCGCGAGGCGCACCGGCTCGGGATCTCGACGACGGCGACGATGATGTACGGCCACGTCGAGACGCTCGAGGAGCGGGTCGAGCATTTCCGGCGGATCCGCGAGCTGCAGGACGAGACCGGCGGCTTCCGCGCCTTCTTCTCGTGGACGTTCCAGGACGACGGCAACCGGCTCGTCTCGCTCGTGCCGGTCGAGGCGCGGCCGACCTCGTTCGACTACCTGCTCACGCAGGCCGTCTCGCGCATCTACCTCGACAACGTGCCCCACATCGGCTCGTCGTGGGTGACGCAGGGGAAGAAGATCGGCCAGGTCGCGCTCGGCTTCGGCGCCGACGACCTCGGCTCGGTGATGATCGAGGAGAACGTCGTCTCGGCCGCGGGCACGACCCATCGCACGAGCGCCGAGGAGCTCGTGCACCTGATCCGCTCGCTCGGCAAGACCGCGGTGCAGCGCGACACGCTCTACCGCGACGTCAAGGTCTGGGACTAGCTAGCTGCTCCACTGCGCGGCCCAGTCGTCCGTGTAGGGCCGTCCGCTCCGGTTCGCCGCGCTCCGGAAGGCTTCGACCGAGTACGGCGCCTGCCGGAACTCCACCGCGACTGCGCCGTCGGACACGGTGACAAGCGCCCACTCGGCCAGCGCGCGGACGACGAGCTGCTCGGCATGCCGGTCGTACGAGAGCCCGACGCTTCCGGGATTGACGTAGAGCGCGTCGCCGATCCCGCGTGTCCACTGCAGGTGCGTGTGCCCGCCCGCCAGCAGCGCCGCGTCGTGACCGAGGAACGGTTCCAGTGCCTCGTCGCCGAGCCCGGGTAGGAGGACGTCGTCGTAGGACCGCGGGGAGCCGTGGAAGAAGACCATGGACACGCCGTCGAGCTCGCGGTGCACGACCGGCGAGAAGGAACGAATCTGCTCCAGGTGCGACGCGTCCAGCTGCGACAGCGTCCACTCGCGCACCTCGAGGAGCTGTTCGGTGATCGGCTCCGGCGAGTCGGTGGGCACCTCGAGCAGCAGGGCGTCGGCGTTGCCGAGGACCGTCTCGCAGCCGAGGGCCGCGAGGCGGTCGAGCGTCTGCGCCGGCTCGGCACCGCCTTGCGCCGTGTCGCCGAGGCAGACGATCTCGTCCACGCCGAGCCGCTCGACGTCCTCGAGCGCGGCGCGGAAGGCGACGTCGTTCGCGTGCTGGTCGGAGACGAGCGCGAGGCGCACGCCGCGAGGCTACCCTGGCCCGCGGGTCGTGCCGGTGGTGCGCAAGCTTCTCATCGCAGTCGCGTTGGCGGCGGTCGTCCTGTTTGCGCTCGCCTCGGCCGCGACCGGGCGCTCGCGGCAGGAGTCCGTGTCCACATCCACGCTCATGCCGGGCGTGACGTACAGCCGCGTGGTGGACTTCACCTCCCGAGGTCCGATCGTGATCGACGTCGTGACCGCACCGAAGCCGGACGGCGCCGTCTATTCGCTCGCGCCGGCTCTCTCGAACGACATGCTGCGCGGGACGGAGCAGCTGACGCACCTGCAGAGCCGGACGGCCGGCGGGGCTACGACCGTCGCGATCGACGGCGACTACTTCAACCGCAAGACGGGAGCGCCGAGCGGCATCCTCATGGAGAACGGCGTGCTCGAGAGCGGCCCCGCGGGCGGACGCTCCAGCGTCGGCATCGGCGCGAACGGGCTGCTCACGAACGCACGGGTCTCCCTCGCCGGCACCTGGCAGGGCAACGGCCAGCGCCGTCCGCTCTTCCTGAACACTCCGGCCGGGCAGGGGAAGTTCACGCTCTACACGCCGGCGTACGGCACGACGACCCCGACGGAGTCGGGAGTCGTCGAGGCGGTCATCCCCGTGTTTCCCCCTGCGCAGGCCGGTGTGCCGCTCGACGGCGCCGTGTCGCAGGTCGTGAGCCGCGGGCCTACCCGGATCCCTCCGCACGGAGCCGTCATCGTCGCCCGCGGCTCCGTGTCGACCGCCCAGCTCGCCGCGGAGGCGCCCGCGGGACAGCAGGTCGACGCGCGGCTGTCGCTCTCGCCGGACTGGAGCGGCCTCGTGAGCGCCATCGGCGGCGGGCCGTTGCTCGTCAGGAACGGCAAGCCGGTCTTCCACGCGAACGAGTCGTTCGACCCCCGCACCCTGAACGGCCGGCAGCCGCGCGGTGCGATCGGCCAGCTGCCCGACGGGCGCATCCTTCTCGTGGCCGTCGAGGGGACGAACCCCGCGTACAGCATCGGCATGTCGAGCTACGAGCTCGCGGTCGAGCTGTCCCGGCTCGGCGCCACGACCGCCTTCGGGCTCGGCTCCGGCCCGGCGGCGGGGATCGCATTCGACGGTCAGCTGCTCACGCGGCCGTCGGGCGCCGCCGAGGCGAAGGTCTCGGACGCACTCGTCCTCTCCTACAACGGGGCCTACGCCGCGCCTCCGTCGACGCCGGTGCTCTCGCCGAACGGCGACGGCGTGGGCGACACCGAGACGCTCGCCTACCGGATCGCGCGCCCCTCGACCGTCGCCGTCACGCTCGTCGGTCCCGGCGGCGCCAGGATCACGCTCGCGAGCGGAGCGCAGTCGCCCGGACTGCACACCTTTGCCTGGGACGGCACGGAGGGCGGGAAGCCCGCGCCCGAAGGCGCCTGGACGTTGCGGGTCACCGCGACGGACGACCGCAACATCACGACGAGTGCCGAGCGGACCTTCTCGCTCGACGACACGCTCTCGTCGCTCGCCGTCAGGGCCGGAGCCCGCGGCGTGGCGAGCGCGACCTTCCAGCTGACCCGCAAGGCCATCGTGGTCGCACGCGTCGAACGGCCGAACGGCGTCCCGGTGACGACGGTCCGCGCGGGGTCGCTCGCAGCCGGAACCCAGAACGTGACCTGGCGCGGCCGGATCGGGCACAGCCTCGCGCCGCGCGGGCGGTACAGGCTGGAAGTCGCGGCGACGAGCTCGGTCGGCACGAGCTCACTCGCGGCGCTGTTCTCATTCCGTCCTCATCCACGTCACTAGACTCGCTCGAATGCTCCTCGCGAGCATCTCGGGCAGCTTCACGTCCCAGGTGGCGAACCACGGCGTCTACGCCGTCTTCGGCCTGATGGCGATCGACGCCGTGTTCCCGGCTCTGAGCGAGCTCGTGATGCTCTACGCGGGTGCGGTCGCCGCAGGTGTCTTCCCGGCGGCGCACGGGGTGAGCGTGTTCGGCGCACGGATCGGCTTCGGAGTCGGCGCCTACGTCGTGCTCGCCCTCGCCGGCACCCTCGGTTACCTCGCCGGCGCTCTCGTCGGCTGGGCGATCGGCCTCTACGGCGGGCGGCCCCTCCTTGAGGAGCACGGCCGCTGGTTCCATCTCTCGCCGGCCAATCTCGACCGCGCCGAGGCGTGGTTCGCGCGCTGGGGGAGTCTCGGGGTGCTGATCGGCCGGCTCACGCCCGTCGTCCGCTCCTTCGTCTCGATCCCCGCCGGGATCTTCGAGATGCGGCTCGCGCCGTACACATTGCTGACGCTCGTGGGCTCCGCGATCTGGGCATTCGCCTTCGCGGGTGCCGGCTACGGCCTCGGCAACAGCTATCGCGGCTTCGATCACGGCTTCCACTACGTGGAGTACGTGGTGGTGGCAGGCGTTGTGCTCCTGCTGGCGTATCTGGTGTACCGACGGATCGCTATGGCTAGAGTGACGGCGCGTGCAGACGATTCCTCTCGTTGACGTCCGAGCCGAATACGAGCCGCTGATTCCGCGGCTCGAGGCCGCTTTCCGGGAGGTGCTCGAGAGCGGACGCTTCATCCGCGGCCCCCACTACTGGGCGTTCCAGGAGGAGGCCGCCACGTACCTCGGCGTGGAGCGGACGATCGGGGTCGCGAACGGCACCGACGCGCTCGTGCTCGCCCTCGACGCGCTCGGCATCGGCCAGGGAGACGAGGTGATCTGCCCCGCCTTCACGTTCTACGCGACGGCGGAGTCGATCGTGCAGCGCGGTGCGACACCCGTGTTCGCGGACATCGACCCGGTCACGCTCAATCTCGACCTCGACGACGCGGCGGCGAAGGTCACCGAGCGGACGCGGGCGATCATCCCCGTCCACCTGTTCGGCCGGTTGCTCGACGTCCGGCCCCTGGTCGAGCTCGGCGTCCCCGTGGTGGAGGATGCGGCCCAGGCCTTCGGCGCGCCCGGCGTCGCGCAGCAGGGCGCGATCTCGACCTTCAGCTTCTTCCCCACGAAGAACCTCTTCTGCCTCGGCGACGGCGGCCTCGTCGCGACGGACGACGAGGAGCTCGCCGAGCGCGTGCAGCTCCTCTCCTTCCACGGCTCGCGCGACAAGTCGGCCTTCGACCTCGTCGGCTACAACTCCCGCCTCGACGAGCTGCAGGCGGCGTTCCTGCGCATCTTCCTGCCGGAGCTCGCGGGCTGGAACGAGGAGCGCCGTGCCGCGGCCGCCCGCTACGCGGAGCTTGGTCTCGGCGAGCTCGTGGAGCTGCCGCAGGACGAGGCGGGCCACGTCTACCACCTCTTCGTCTGCCGCTCGCGTGAGCGCGACGCGATCCGCACCGCACTGACGGAGGCGGGCATCGCCTCGGCGACGTACTACACGACCCCGCTCCACCTACAGCCGTCGCTGCACTTCCTCGGCTACGAGCCGGGCTCGTTGCCCGCGACCGAGCAGGCCGGCGTTGAGAACTTCTCGCTGCCGCTGTGGCCCGGGATCCCCGCCGAGGCGCAGGAGCGCGTCGTCGACGCCGTGCGCTCGGCGGTCCCGAGTCGCGTCTGATGCGCAGCCTGCTCTCTCCGCACCGGATCTGGCAGCTGCTGGTCGACGCGGCGATCGTCGCGGCGTCGTGGTGGCTCGCCTTCCAGCTCCGCTTCGACCACGGGCTGAACGTCCCGTACAGGCATCTGCTCGAGCGGACGATCCTGATCGTCCTCGCGATCAAGCTCGTCGTCTTCATCGCCTTCGGCTTCTACAACCGCTGGTGGCGCTACGTCTCGATCCGCGACATGTGGGCGACCGCGCGCGGCGTGGTCGTCGCGTGTCTCATCGCGGACGTGACCGTCTATCTCGTCAACCCGGTGCACGGCGTCCGCCTGCCGCGATCGATCGCCGCCACCGACCTGCTCCTCACCCTCGCCTTCATCGCCGGCTCTCGCCTCCTCGCACGCACCGTGATCGAGCGGCCTGGCCTGACCATGGTCGCGCGCGGCAAAGAGGTGGTCGTCGTCGGCGCGGGCGACGCGGGGCGCCTGATCGTGCAGGAGATGCAGCGCTCGCGGATGCTCAACTACACGCCGATCGGGTTCGTCGACGACGACCCGCGGAAGCGCCACACGCGGATCATGGGCGTGCGCGTGCTCGGCACGATCGACGAGCTGCCGCGCGTCCTCCGCGAGCACCGTCCCGACGAGGTGCTGATCGCGATGCCGTCCGTCTCGGGCGAGGTGCGCCGGAGGATCATCGAGCCGGCGCAGCAGCTCCGCATCGTCGTGAAGACGCTGCCGGGGCTCTACGAGCTCATCTCGGGAGACCTCAACCTCGCCGGCCAGATCCGCCCGGTGCAGGTGGAGGATGTGCTCGGCCGGGAGCAGGTCGAGGTCGACTTCCACGAGGTCGCCGGCTACCTCGAGGGGCACACCGTGCTCGTCACCGGCGCCGGAGGCTCGATCGGCTCGGAGCTCTGCCGCCAGATCGCGCGCGTCCGGCCGTCCCGGCTCATCCTCGTCGACAACGCCGAGGGCCCCCTATTCGAGATCGAGCGGGAGCTCGTCACGGAGCGCGACTTCACGGCCGCGCTGCCGAAGCTCATCGACGTCAAGGACCGGAAGGCGCTGCGGCGGGAGGTGTTCGAGAAGTACCAGCCGACGGTCGTGTTCCACGCCGCCGCGTACAAGCACGTCGCGATGCTCGAGACGCATCCGCTCGAGTCGGTGCGCAACAACGTCGTCGGCACGCGCATCCTCGTGGAGCTCGCGGCGGAGTTCGGCGTCGAGCGCTTCGTCTTCATCTCGACGGACAAGGCGGTGAACCCGAAGACGGTGATGGGCCA